>NZ_JBNDLE010000019.1:0-110891 GCF_050435905.1 Pseudomonas sp. 2835
GAACAAAAGGGACCCGCCGTAAGGGCGGAAGGGGCCAACAGCGGCGCCACACCGAATGGATAAGCCCGCAACCCAACCCAAGAATCATAGCCCCCGGGATTCCGTGAAGAACCTTTTTTTTACCTGCGCGAATCAGGTAGCAACCGCCCGCATCGGCTGGGTCAGGCGCTTGTTGAAGTCCAGCCAGGCGCCGAGCAGGGCCATGATCGCGACGCCCACCAGGGCGGTGAATATCTGCATGGCAAAGGCATCGCCAGCCATCGCATTGATCATGTCTGCCAAAGGCGCCAGCAGCACCCCCAGGCAGAATACTTCAAGCGAATAACGACCCATGCGCCCGGTTTGCTGCGCCAGCCAGTTCCGCGTCCAGCCATGGCCCGGCAGCAGCTTGGCGGTGACGTAGGCCAGGGCCAGGAAGTGCACCAGGCGCACCGGCGACAGGTCGGTCTTGCTGATCGGGTACAGCAGGTTGCTGAGGCTCGCCGGCATCCACGCATCGTGAATCTCGGGCCAGCGCCAGGACAGGGTGAGGATACCGGCTGCCAGCGAATAGGCGGCTGCGACGAGGAACAACGGCTGACGGCTCAACGGCCGGGTTTGTGCTGGCCGCGGTTGCTGCCCGTACAGGGCAGCGGCACCACCGAGAATGAAGAGGAACTGCCAGGTGACCGGGTTGAAGTACCACACGCCATCGGAAAAATTCGCCAGGTTCCAGCCCAGGCCCGGCGCCACCAGATACACCGCCATCGACACCCCGACCACCGCCAGGGTGTTGCGCATCAGCAGCGGCAGCACCAGCGGCAGGCCGGCCAGCAGCACGATGTACAGCGGCAGCGGGTCCATCAGGTTGGGTTTGAAGCGCAACAGCAGCTCGTCGGTCAGGGCTTGCTGAGGGTTGGTGATGAAGTGGGTAAGGCCCATTTCCTGGACCAGGTCGCGGGTCTCTACGTGGCTGTTGGCGAAGAACACGATGCCCATCAGCATCGCCAGCAGGAAGATGTGCACCACATAGAGTACCCAGGTACGGCGCAGGATTTTCACGCAGGCGATCAGGTAGCCGTCGCGTTGCAGCACCTTGCCGTAGGCCAGGATCGCGGCGTAGCCAGCGAGAAAGACGAAGATTTCCGCAGCATCGCTGAAGCCGATGTTACGCAGGGTGATCTGGCCTAAGGGGGTGTGGGGGACGTGATCCCAGAAAATGAAGATCAACGCCAGGCCTCGAAAGAAATCGATGCGCGGGTCGCGTCCGTTAAGCATGGCAGCGGGCTCTTGAACAGTGGGTTTAATAGTGACAGGTGGACGCCGGCAAACGCTCGCGCCGCACGTCGGGCGGGGGGCAGGGTGGCGGTATTCGCGCGCAAATGCAAAAGTTGCTTATTTCCGAATGTCTCACTTTTCCCCTGGGCAGAAGACCGTCGGTCGCAAAACCCCAACAGCTGTTATTTCTAGCAGTGGACGAATTGCTGGCGACGTGGCCTGCTGAACCCAGGCGCAAGGTTCAGCGAGGCGTAACAGGCAATGGCCAATATCTGGAAGGGATTTTCCACTTACAGCGTGATCGGCATCGCCAATGCCCTGGTCCATTGGCAGCTTTTTTTCGTCCTGCGGGTAGCATTCGATCTAAGTCAGGCCCTGAGTAATTTGCTGGCATTCTGTGTTGCCGCGACTCTTTCCTTTTATGTAAACGCCCTCTACACCTTTGCCGGGCCGCCCTCGATCGGCCGCTACTTGCTGTTCATGCTGTGCCTGGGCGCCGTCAGCCTGGCCGTGGGCTGGCTGGGCGATCATTGGCGGTTGCACGGGATGATCACGGTCGCGAGCTTTTCTCTGATCAGCCTGACCTGCGGCTTCTTGCTGGCCAAATGGGTGGTGTTTCGCAGGTCGGAGCCATGAACGTCTCGCTGATTGTGCCGTTGTTCAACGAGGAACGCGGTGCTGATCCTCAGGCCGCTGCCACCTCCTGCGGCTCGAAACTGTCCGCCCGCGCCATCTGCCACATCCGCGAGTAGAACTCGCCATTGACCTCACCGCTGAGCAATTCACCCGGCTTGAGGAACACATGCATCTGCGAAAACAGCTTGATCTCGGTGGCCGAGATGCGCCGTACCAGGTGCTTGGCTTGCAGTTGCGAAGGGTGATCGAGGCCGGCGGCGGCGAGCATTTCGGCCAGTGCCTTGAGGGTGTTGTGGTGGAAGTTGAATACTCGCTGGGCTTTGTCCGGCACTACCAGGGCGCGCTGGCGCAGCGGGTCCTGGGTGGCAACGCCAGTCGGGCACTTGTTGGTGTGGCAGCTTTGCGACTGGATGCAGCCGATAGCGAACATGAAGCCGCGCGCCGAGTTGGCCCAGTCGGCGCCGATGGCCAGGACGCTGGCGATGTCGAAGGCGCTGACGATCTTGCCGCTGGCGCCCAGTTTGATCTTGTCGCGCAGGTTCAGGCCCACCAGGGTGTTGTGCACGAACAGCAGGCCTTCGCGCAGCGGCACGCCGATATGGTCGGTGAATTCCACTGGCGCCGCACCCGTGCCGCCTTCCTTGCCGTCGACGACGATGAAGTCGGGCAGGATGCCGGTTTCCAGCATGGCCTTGGCAATGCCCATGAATTCCCACGGGTGACCGAGGCAGAACTTGAAACCCACCGGCTTGCCGCCAGACAGCTCCCGCAACTGGGCGATGAACTGCATCATTTCGATCGGGGTGGAGAACGCGCTGTGGCGTGACGGCGAGATGCAGTCTTCGCCCATCATCACCCCACGGGTTTCGGCGATTTCGCGGGTGACCTTGTGCTTGGGCAGGATGCCGCCGTGGCCGGGCTTGGCGCCTTGGCTCATCTTGATCTCGATCATCCGCACCTGCGGATTGCGCGCTTGTTCGGCAAAGCGCTCGGGGTCGAAGCGCCCGTCCGAGGTGCGGCAGCCAAAGTAGCCGCTGCCCAGCTCCCAGGTCAGGTCGCCACCGTGTTCGCGGTGGTAGGGGCTGATGCTGCCTTCACCGGTGTCGTGGGCAAAATTGCCCAGCTTGGCGCCCTGGTTCAGGGCGCGGATGGCGTTGGCGCTGAGCGATCCGAAGCTCATGGCCGAGATGTTGAACACCGACGCCGAGTACGGCTGGGTGCACTGCGGGCCACCGACGATTACCCGAAAGCTCGACGGGTCGCTGAGCGGCGCCGGGCGCATGGAGTGGCCGATGAACTCGAAACCGGACTGGTACACGTCGATCAGGGTGCCGAAGGGCTTGTCCGAGGCTTCGTTCTTGGCCCGCGCATACACCAGCGAGCGCTGCGCCCGGGAAAACGGCAGGGCGTCGCTGTCGGCTTCGAGCAGGTACTGGCGGATTTCCGGGCGAATGCCTTCGACCAGGTAGCGGATATTGCCGAGGATCGGGTAGTTGCGGCGCACTGCGTGACGGCTTTGCAGCAGGTCGCCCAGGCCGATCAGGCTGAGCACGGCGGTCACCAGGGTGAACGGCCACAGCCATTCGTGGTGGAGGAACGGCAGGCTGGCCAGGGTGAACAACACACAGGCAGCGAAGAAGGCGTAGCGGCTGAGAAGTGACAGGCTCATACGGTTTCCTTGCGATGGCACGGTCAGGCTCAGGGCCTGGACAAACCCCGACCTTAGCCCGGTTGGGGTTTAAAGCGCCAGCCCGCAGCGCGCAAGGGCTGCAAGCTTCATCTTGGAAGTGAAAACCATTTGTATTTGCGGATAGATGATATGTTATATAGTATCAATTAATCTTCGTTCATTTTCCCAAGAGGCTTGGCCATGAAACCCGGCATTCACCCCGATTATCGCCCTGTGCTGTTCCACGACACTGCCGCCGATGTGTACTTTCTGATCGGCTCGACCGTCGACACCGACCGCAGCCACACCCATAGCGACGGCAAAACCTACCCCTACGTGGCCCTGGATGTTTCCAGCGCTTCGCATCCGATCTATACCGGCCAGCAACGCAAGACCACGGTTGAAGGCCGGGTGGCTGGCTTTAACAAGCGTTTTGCCGGGTTTGCCGCGCCGCAGGTCAAGTGACCAGGGCGGCGTCGCGAATCAGGCGCTCGCGCCACTCGCCGTGCGCCGCCAGTTCATCGTCCCGGTTGAACTGGACCTTGCCGGCAATCAGCGTCGCCACCGGCGCGCCATCCAGATAAAGCAGGCGATTGCCGCTGACCGCTGGAACCTTGTTGCCGGGCAGCAGGGTGCCGACCAGGTTCAGCGGATCGCTGGCGCTGATCGCCACCAGGCTGCCGTCGAGCGGGCGCCGGCGCACTTCACGTAGCAGCGCCACGGCCTCGGGCAGGGCGAACTGCTCGCCGGCCAGGCCGCTGATAAAGCGCCCGCCACGGATTTCGCCACGGGCTTCCAGGCGGTGGTAACAGCGCAGCAGTTCGCGCCAGCTGGGCAGCCAGTCGGCTTCGCGTTCAAGCAAGCGCCAGCACATCACGCCATAGCGACGCAGCAAGGTGCGGGCGATGTGTTCAAGGTCCTCCTCTCGCTTGGCGCTGGGCTTGCGCAACAGCGCCCAGCGCCCGGCGTCTTCCATACCGCCGAACAATGGCCCGCGACCGCGGCGATGGCTGCGGCCCTGGCGTTTGCTCGCCGGGGTGATCAGCGCGCGCAGGCCGGCAAAGCTGTCGGCGCTGATCAAACCGGCGGCCACCAGTTCCTGCAGGGCGTTTTCCAGTTCGCTGGGCAAAAGGTGGGCGTCGTGCACCAGTTCGTCGAAGAACAACGCGCCGTGTTCGCTCAACACCGTGTGCACGCGTTGGGTGCGCAGGCTCAGTTCACTGCTGTCCAGCGCCGGGCTCAGGGCTCGCCACAAGCCCAGCCGGGCCCGCGGCAACAGCACCAGCGGCGTGCTGCGCAGGGTGCTGGCCGCGGCGCTCGGGGCCAGGCGCGCCCAGGCGTATTTGCCGGCGCGGCAGGCTTCGTCGAGCCAGCGCGGGCTGTAGTCCTTGAGCCGGGTTGGCAGCAGGTCGCTTTCCCAGGCGCCCGCCGCTGCCGGGTAACCTTCGAACTGATCGAGCACGGCGCTCAGCGCGGCCTGGCCTTGCAATCGCGAGCCGGGCGCCAGGTGCTGCCAGTCGAACAGAAAACGCATGAAGTCCTGCAGGCTGACCGGCTCGATTTCCCGGCGCAGGCGTTTGATGGTGTAGCGATGAATGCGCGCCAGCAGGTGTCGTTCGCACCATTGCAGCGGCTGCTGGCCGGGTTGCTGGTTCGGTTGATGATTTGGTTGAAAGTAGTACCCACGCATCACATAGCCTTCGCCTTCAAGGCGGGCCAGGGCCTGCTCGATGGCACTGACTGGCAGTTGCAGCGGTGCGGCAATCTGCGCGCTGGTCAGCGGGCCGAAACCGCTCAGGCGTGCACGCAGCAGTTCTACCAGCGCCGCATCGGCGTCGATGGCCTGATCGAAGCCGGGCAGGGCCGTGACCTCGGGTGTCAGGGGCGCGTGCGGGTACAGGGTGCGCAACAGCATCAGGCGTTCGCGGGCCAGCCACAATGCTTGATCATCAGCGAGTTCCAGACGGCAGGCACGGCCTTGCTCGCCCAACGCCGCCAGCCACTCTTTCCAGCCGTCATTGGCCTCGGCTTCGGCCTGGCTGATACAGGCCAGGCTCATCAAGGCCTCATGCATTTCATCGCTGCGAGTGGGCGTCGGCCAGGCTTCGCTTTGCACGGCGGTGATGGCTTGCGGGTCGAGCGCGCCGAGGTCATCGCTGCTCTGCGCCTCGTTCCAGCGACGATTGAGCACGGCCTGGGTGCGCCGTTCTTCCAGCGGTGCGTCATCCAGGAAGGTATAGGGCCGGGCGTTGAGAATGGCCGAAGCCCGCGGCGAAGGTGCCGGCAGGTCGCGGGCAACCAGCGTGATCTGGCCCTGCTCGATACGCCGCAGCAGCGCCAGCCAGCCTTCGCTGTCCATTGCTTCGTGCAGGCAGTCGTCGAGGGTTTGCTCGACCAAAGGGTGGTCGGGAATCTGCCGCTCGCCGGCGAGGTTTTCCAGGCAGGCAATCTGGTCGGGGAACACCGCGGCAATCAGGTCTTCGCTTTTCATCCGCTGGATTTGCGGCGCCACCTTGCGTCCGCCGACAAAACGCGGCAGGGCCAGCGCAGTGCCGGCATTCCAGCGCCAGCGCACGCCGAACAGCGGCGCATCGAGCAGGGCCTGGATCAGCACCGCCTCGGCGCTGTTGCTGTGCAGGTAACGCCAGACCTCTTCCAGAGCAAAACTGTGGCTGGCCGACAGCGACAGGACAATCGCATCTTCACTGGCCGCAGCCTGCAGTTCGAAGTTGAAGGTGCGGCAGAAGCGCTTGCGCAAGGCCAGGCCCCAGGCGCGGTTGATGCGGCTGCCGAACGGCGAATGGATGATCAGCTGGGTGCCGCCGGACTCGTCGAAAAATCGCTCCATCACCAGGGTTTGCTGCGAGGGCAGGGCGCCGAGCACCTGGCGGGTGTGGGCCAGGTACTCAAGCAGTTGTTCGGCGCTGTCCAGGCCCAGGCCCAGCTCGGCCGTCAGCCAGTCGAGCAGCGGTTGCAACTGGCCGTCGGCATCGGCCAGGCGCTGGTCGATCTCGCCTTGCAAGCGCGCCACGCCTGCAGACAACTCGTCACTGCGCCCCGGCGCTTCACCGAGCCAGAACGGGATGCTTGGCGGCAGGCCGTGGGCGTCCTCGACCCGCACCCGGCCGCTTTCCACGCGCAGGATGCGGTAGGAGGCGTTGCCCAGCTGGAAGATATCGCCGGCGATGCTTTCTACCGCGAAGTCTTCGTTGACGGTGCCGATGTTCAGGCTCTGGGGTTCGAGCACCACGGTGTAGTCGGCGTTATCGGGGATGGTGCCGCCGCTGGTCAAGGCTGTCAGCTGGCTGCCCCGCCGCCCGTGCAAGGTGCCGTTGACCGCATCGCGGTGCAGGTAGGCGCTGCGCACGCCCTGGCGGCCATTGAAGCCCTCGCCGAGCATGCGTAACAGCGCCTGGTAATGGCCCTGGTCCAGATCGGCATAGGGCATGGCCCGGCGCAGGCAGTCGTACAGCGCCTGTTCGTGCCACTCCTGGCTGCTGACTTCGGCGACGATCTGTTGCGCCAACACATCCAGCGGTGCCTGCGGCACGTGCAAGCGATCGAGCTCGCCGCGGCGCACGCAATCAAGTAATGCTGCGCATTCGATCAGGTCATCGCGCGACAAGGGGAACAACCGGCCCTTTGGCGTGCCCTCGACCTGGTGCCCGGAGCGCCCGACCCTTTGTAAAAACGCGGCAATCGAGCCGGGCGAGCCGATTTGACACACCAGCTCGACCTCACCGATATCAATGCCCAGCTCCAGCGATGCGGTGGCCACCAGGACCTGCAGCTCACCGCGCTTGAGCCTTTGCTCGGCATCCAGGCGGTATTCCTTGGCCATGCTGCCGTGGTGCGCGGCCACCGCATCGCGGCCCAGGCGCTCACTCAAATGGCGGGTCAGGCGCTCAGCCAGGCGCCGGGTGTTGACGAACACCAGGGTGGTGCGGTGCTCGCGGGCCAGGGCCGCCAGGCGGTCGTAGACCAGGCCCCAGACATCCGTGGCCATCACCGCGCCAAGCGGCACCGGCGGTACTTCAAGGCCCAGGTCGCGGGGGCGGGCATGGCCGATATCGACGATGGCGCACTCACGACCCTGGCCCACCAGAAACTGCGCCACCCGCTCGACCGGGCGCTGCGTGGCCGACAGGCCGATGCGCCGCAGCGGCCGCCCGCACAGCGCTTCAAGGCGCTCCAGGCTCAGGGCCAGATGGCTGCCGCGCTTGTTGCCGGCCAGGGCATGAATCTCGTCGATGATCACCGTGTGCACGCTGGCCAGGCCCTGGCGCCCGGAGGCCGAGCCGAGCAGCACATACAGCGATTCGGGGGTGGTCACCAGAATATGCGGCGCCTGGTGGCGCATGGCCGTGCGTTCTTTCTGCGGGGTATCGCCGCTACGAACCGCCGTACGGATCTCCAGCGGCTCCAGGCCTTGTTCGGCCAGCACCGCGTTGATCCCGGCCAGCGGTGCCTGCAGGTTGATCTGGATATCGTTGGACAGCGCTTTGAGGGGCGATACGTAGACCACCTGGGTCTGGTCCGGCAGTTGGCCGGCGTCCAGGCCCTGTGCGAACAGCTCGTCGAGGATTGACAGGAAGGCCGTGAGGGTTTTGCCCGAGCCGGTGGGCGCTGCCACCAGCAAGGACTGCCCGCTGCCAATCAACGGCCAGGCCCGGGCCTGGGCGGCGGTTACCGTCGGGAACTGGCGCTGGAACCAGGTGCGGACCGCAGGGTGGAAGGCGTCCAGTTCCGGGTGCTTGCGGGCGGGCAGGTTCATGCACTGTTTATGCGGCCTATGGCGCGGGGTTGCAAGGGGCATTCGTCAGCCCGTGCCAACATTGAAACGCCTCCACCAACATGTGATCCTTGCGCGCTTTCCCGTTCACGAGCATCCCATGAGCAAAACCATCCGCATCGCCGCTGCCCTCCTGCTTGACCCGCAAGGCCGTACCCTGCTGGTGCGCAAGCGCGGTACCCAGGCGTTCATGCAGCCTGGCGGCAAGATCGAGGCCGACGAGCAGCCGGTCAGCGCCCTGGCCCGCGAACTGTTCGAAGAGCTGGGCCTGGCGATCGAGCCGCACGACGCCGAGTATCTGGGCCAGTTCAGCGCCCCGGCCGCCAACGAGCCGGGTTTTGTTGTCCAGGCCGAGATTTTCAAGGTGCACACCGCCATGCCGGTCGAGCCCGCGGCGGAAATCGAAGAGGTGGTGTGGGTCTCGGCGCGCAAGCAGCTGACCCTGGAGCTGGCGCCGCTGACCCGGGACTTGATTCTGCCCCTGTATCGGCAGTTAACTACAGCACCCGCCTGATCTCACTTGCAAAGGAATGCCGATGATCCCCACCCATGAATGGCTGCTGTTTATTGGCGCCGCGCTGCTGATGGTCCTGACCCCGGGGCCGAACATGATCTACCTGATTTCCCGCTCGATCTGTCAGGGCCGCGTGGCCGGGGTGACGTCGTTGCTGGGGGTGGTCGGCGGTTTTCTGGTGCACATGACGGCCGCGGCCATTGGCCTGACTGCCTTGTTCATGGCCGTGCCGCTGGCCTACGACCTGCTCAAGTGGGCCGGTGCCGGTTACCTGCTGTGGCTGGCCTGGCAGGCGGTCAAGCCGGGTGCCCGTTCGCCGTTCGAACCTCGCGAGCTGGCCCCTGACTCACCGCGCAAGCTGGTGCTCATGGGCTTTTTGACCAGCGTGCTCAACCCCAAGGTAGCGGTGTTCTACCTCTCGGTACTGCCGCAGTTCGTCTCGCCGGAAAACGGCTCGGTGCTGATCCAGAGCCTGGCCCTGGGCCTGACCCAGATTGCCGTGAGCTTCTCGGTCAACCTGCTGATCGCCCTGTTCGCCGCCGGCATTGCCGGCTGGTTCGTGCGCTACCCGTTGTGGCTGATGCTGCAGCGCTACGTGATGGGCTTCGTCCTGGCCGGCCTGGCGCTGCGCCTGGTGCAGGAACAACGCCGGGCGGTGTGAGGCTCAACGTACTGCGCTGACACCGTCGAGGGTGGAGAAGGACGTGTCCTTGGCGGTCAGCAAAAAGTCGCGCATGTATGGCGCATCGAGCATGTCGCTGCGCACCGCCGCGTACAGCGTGGCGAACAGGCCTTTCTCACCCAGGCGCTTGGCCTTCACGTAACCGCGCGAGCTGTACTCGTGCAGGGCCCAGTGCGGCATGCCGCAGACCCCGCGGCCGCTGGCCACCAGTTGCATCATCATCACCGTCAGCTCCGCCGTACGCACTTGCGCCGGCTCGACATCGGCCGGCTCCAGGAAGCGGGTGAAGATGTCCAGGCGGTCGCGCTCCACCGGGTAGGTGATCAGGGTTTCCGTGGCCAGGTCTTCCGGCACCATGTACGGCTTGTGTGCCAGCGGGTGCTGGTTGGCCACGGCGAGCATGGCTTCGTAGGTGAACAGTGGCACGTAGGTAATGCCGCTGAGCTCCAGCGGGTCGGAGGTCACCACCAGGTCCAGATCGCCACGGGCCAGGGCCGGCAGCGGGGCGAAGGCAAAGCCCGAGGCCAGGTCGAGCTCGACCTCCGGCCAGGCATCGCGGAACTGGTCGATGGTTGGCATCAGCCACTGAAAACAGCTGTGGCACTCGATGGCCATGTGCAGGCGTCCGGCGGTGCCGCCGGCCAGGCGGGCGATGTCACGCTCGGCGCCGCGCAGCAACGGCAGGGTGGCATCGGCCAGCTGCAGCAGGCGCAGGCCGGCGCTGGTGAAGCGCAGCGGCTTGGTCTTGCGCATGAACAGCGGCATGCCCAGGCGCTCCTCGAGCTCCTTGAACTGATGGGACAGCGCCGATTGGGTCAGGTGCAGGCGTTCAGCAGCCTCGACCAGGCTGTCGGCTTCGCGCAAGGCGTGCAGGGTTTTCAGGTGGCGAATTTCCAGCACCGAGGGGCTCCATGAGTAAACTTTGAGATGAACACGAATTTATTGAGTTTGTCTCATGTTGCTCTGGCTGTCGACAATAGCGTCATCTTTTACAGGGAGGACGTTTTCTCATGGCATTGGCCCACAACCTTGGTTTCCCGCGCATCGGCGCTGACCGCGAACTGAAAAAAGCCCAGGAAGCCTACTGGAAGGGCGACCTTGATCAGGCCGGCCTCGAAGCGGTTGGCCGCGAACTGCGCGCCCGTCACTGGCAGTTGCAGAAAGACGCCGGGATCGAGCTGCTGCCAGTTGGCGACTTCGCCTGGTACGACCAGGTGCTGACCCACTCGCTGACCTTCGGTGCGATCCCCGAGCGCTTCGCCCAGGTTACCGGTGATAGCGGTCTGCCGACCCTCGACACCCTGTTCGCCATGGCCCGCGGCGCCAGCACCTGCTGCGGTGCCAGCCACGGCCAGACCCAATATGCGCAAGAGCTGACCAAGTGGTTCGACACCAACTACCACTACCTGGTCCCGGAATTCAGCGCTGACCAGCGCTTTCTGCTCAGCTGGGAGCAGTTGTTCGAAGAAGTCGCCGAAGCCCAGGCCCTCGGTCATGCGGTCAAGCCGGTACTGATCGGCCCGCTGACCTACCTGTGGCTGGGCAAGGCCAAGGGTGGCGAGTTCGACAAGCTCGACCTGCTTGAGCGCCTGCTGCCGGTGTACGGCGAAATCCTCAGCCGCCTGGCGCGCCAGGGTGTGGAGTGGGTGCAGATCGACGAGCCGATCCTTGGCCTGGACCTGCCGCAGGAATGGAAGAACGCCTTCGAACGTGCCTACCACATCCTCCAGTACTCGCCCCTGAAGAAACTGGTCGCCACCTACTTCAGCGGCCTGGAAGACAACCTCGGCCTGGCCGTCGGCCTGCCGGTGGATGGCCTGCACATTGACCTGGTGCGCGCCCCGGAACAACTGCCGGCCGTGCTCGATCGCCTGCCAACCTACAAGGTACTGTCGCTGGGTGTAGTCAACGGCCGCAACGTCTGGCGCTGCGATCTGGACAAGGCCCTGGAGCAGCTGCAACAGGCCCAGCAACGCTTTGGTGCCAACCTCTGGGTCGCCGGCTCCTGCTCGCTGCTGCACAGTCCCGTGGACCTGTCCCGTGAAGACAAGCTCGATGCCGAGCTGAAAAGCTGGCTGGCCTTCGCCGTGCAAAAGTGTGAAGAAATCGCTGAGCTGGCCAAGGCCCTGGATACCCCGCACCTGCCAGCGGTACAAAACGCCCTGAGCCACAGCCGCGCGGTACAGAAGAGCCGAGCCGAGTCGCCACGCATTCACAAGCCGCAGGTCCAGGCGCGTCTGGCCGCCGTCACCGCTGCCGACAGCCGGCGTCAGTCGGCCTTCGCCCAGCGTATCGAAACCCAGCGTCAGCGCCTGCAATTGCCGGCGTTCCCGACCACCACCATCGGCTCTTTCCCGCAGACTTCGGCGATCCGCCTGGCGCGTCAGGCCTACAAGCAGGGCAAGCTCTCGGCCAACGACTACACCGACGCCATGCACAGCGAGATTCGCCATGCCGTGCAAGTGCAGGAGCGCTTGGGCCTGGACGTGCTGGTGCACGGTGAAGCCGAGCGCAACGACATGGTCGAGTACTTTGCCGAGCAACTGGACGGCTACGCCTTCACCCGCTTTGGCTGGGTGCAGAGCTACGGCTCGCGTTGCGTAAAGCCTGCGATCATCTACGGCGACCTTAGCCGTCCGCAGGCCATGACCGTGGCCTGGATCGAATACGCCCAGCGCCTGACCAGCAAGGTCATGAAAGGCATGCTGACGGGCCCGGTGACCATGCTGATGTGGTCGTTCCCGCGTGAAGATGTGTCGCGCAAGGTTCAGGCCGAGCAACTGGCCCTGGCCATTCGTGACGAAGTGCAGGACCTGGAGGCCGCCGGTATCAAGATCGTGCAGATCGACGAAGCGGCGTTCCGTGAAGGCTTGCCGCTGCGCCGGGCGCAATGGCAGGAATACCTGGGCTGGGCGGTGGAAGCCTTCCGCCTGTGCTCAAGCGGCGTGCGCGATGAAACCCAGATCCACACCCACATGTGCTACAGCGAGTTCAATGATGTGATCGAGGCCATCGCGGCCATGGACGCTGACGTCATCACCATCGAAACCTCGCGTTCGGACATGGAACTGCTGGAGGCCTTCGAAGCCTTCGACTACCCCAACGACATCGGCCCGGGCGTTTATGACATCCACTCGCCACGGGTGCCGGACACGGCCGAGATGGTCAAATTGATGAGCAAAGCGGTCAAGCGCATCCCGGCCGAGCGCCTGTGGATCAACCCGGACTGCGGCCTGAAGACCCGCGCCTGGCCGGAGACGGAAGCGGCCCTGGTCAACATGGTGGCCGCCGCCCGCCAGTTGCGTAGCGAACTGGCCTGAGGCCCGCTGATCGACCCTCGTCGGGCCTACCGCTCGGCGAGTGTCATCAAATGGTCACGGTTTTGTGGCAGCGCGCCCGCATGAAGTTCATCAGACTCCGGTTCTACTGGGGATTTGCATTCTGGTGTTTCGCTCATGCGGGCTTTTGTTTTTTTGCTGGCGCTGATGTGCGCCATTCCTTCTATTGCAGCGTCTAGTTGCGACGTCAATGTGCCCACCGAACGGGTCGAGCTGGCGCAGGTCAGCCTGGCCTACCAGAGCATCGGCCGTGATTCGGACCCGGCCTTGCTGCTGGTGATGGGGCTGGGCGGGCAACTGATCCACTGGCCCGATGAAGTGGTGGTGGCCTTGTGTCAGCAGGGTTTTCGGGTGATCCGCTACGACAACCGCGATGTCGGCCTGTCCAGCTGGAACCAGGCCCCCAACGGCGCCAACCTGACCTTTGAGCTTTTGCGCTACAAGCTTGGCCTGCCGGTAGCCGCGCCTTACACCCTGAGCGACATGGCCGAAGACGGCCTGGGGCTGATGGATGCCCTGCAGGTCGAGCGCTTTCATGTCATCGGCGTGAGCATGGGCGGCATGATCGCCCAGCACCTGGCGGCGCTGGCGCCGCAGCGGGTCGAGAGCCTGACCCTGATCATGTCCAGTTCCGGTGCCCAGGGCTTGCCGGCGCCTAGCCCGGCACTGGTGCAGTTGCTGGCCCGGCGTGGCGCACCGAATCGCGAGGTGGCACTTGAACAGCAGGCCGACCTGCTGGCCGCCCTCGGCAGCCCCGAGGTCGAGGATGATCGCCAGGTGTTGCTTGAGCAGGCAGCGATCGCCTACGACCGCGCCTTCAATCCTGAAGGGGTCAAGCGCCAGATCATGGCGATCCTCGCCGAACAGAGCCGGGTCGAACTGCTCAACAGCCTGCGCCTGCCAACCCTGGTGGTGCATGGCACTGCCGACCCGTTGCTGCCGGTAATGCACGGCGTGCACTTGGCCGCGCACATCAAGGGCAGTCAGCTAAGGCTGATCCCCGGCCTGGCTCATCGCTTTCAGGAGCAGTTCAAGGAACCGTTGCTGGGCGCGGTTTTGCCGTACCTGAAGACGCAGCGGCTGGCCGATACCCATGTGGCGGTGTACTGATCGCAGGTGCAGGAGCGGGCTTGCCCGCGATGAAGTCAGCCTGTCAATGCAACCTCACCCAGACACTCACCAGCACCGTCGCCGCCACCAGCCAGGCCACGGCCGCAAGGGCCAGCGAAGCCTCCAGGCGCAGGCGATCGACCAGCAGGTACAGTGCTACCAGGTAGACGAAGTAGGGAATGATCGACCACATGCCGAACAGGATGGTGGTCTTCAGGTCATCCAGTGAGCGGCCTTTGCCGACAATATAGTGAGCGATCAACGCGAAAGTCGGGAACAGCGGCACCAGGCCGGCAATGTAGTAGTTGCGGGTCTTGGCCAGAGCGGCAAGGATCAGCACCACGGCCGCACCCAGGCAGGCTTTGAGTATCAGGTCCACGACTTGCCCCGTTTCTGCGGCCGGTCAGCCCAGGCCATACTTTTTCACTTTGTCGAACAGCGTGGTCTTGGCCATGCCCAGCTCCTGGCTGGCCTGGCTGAGGTTGCCGCCGGTGCGCTGCAGGGCATCGCCGAGCAGGTTGCGCTCGAAGGCCTCGACCGCTTCGGCAAAGCCCAGGCCCTGGTTGGCGCTGGCACCGGCCTTTTTGAATGCCGGCAGACCCAGGGCATAGCGCTCGGCGACGTTGCGCAGTTCGCGCACGTTCCCCGGCCAGTCATGGGCCATCAGCCGCGACAGGGTCTGGCTGTCCAGTTGCGGAACCTCCCGGTCGAAGCGCAAGGACGATTGCTGCAGGAAGTGTTCGAACAGTTGCAGGATGTCTTCGCGACGCTCGCGCAGTGGCGGCAGTTCCAGGGTCACCACGTTCAGGCGGTAATACAGGTCGCTGCGGAACTGCCCGCTCTGGCCGAGGGCGTCGAGGTCGGACTTGGTCGCGGCGATCACCCGGCAGTCCACGGCAATGCTCTGGTTCGAGCCCAGGCGCTCCAGGGTGCGCTCCTGCAGCACGCGCAGCAGCTTGATCTGCAGGTTCAGCGGCATGCTTTCAACCTCGTCGAGAAACAAGGTGCCGCCGTTGGCGTGTTCGATCTTGCCGATCCGGCGCTTGCCGGCGCCGGTAAAGGCATTGGCCTCGTGGCCGAAAATCTCGCTCTCGAACAGGTTCTCCGGCAGGCCGCCGCAGTTCAGGGCCACGAACGGCGCGCCCTGGCGGCGGCTGAAATCATGCAGGCAACGGGCGACCAGTTCCTTGCCGGTGCCGGTCTCGCCTTCGATCAGCACATTGGCCGAGGTATCGGCAACGTTGGCGATCAGTTCGCGCAGGTTCTGCATGGCCGACGAACGGCCGATGATCCTTCCTTCAAGGGTGCTTTGCCCGGCCAGTTGCCGGCGCAGGGCAAACACTTCGCGGGACAGCCCGCGTTGTTCCAGGGCCCGGCGCACCACTTCGACCAGGCGTTCAGGGGCGAAAGGTTTTTCCATGAAGTCGTAGGCGCCGTTGCGCATGGCGCCGACCGCCATGTCGATGTCGCCGTGGCCGGTGATCAGCACCACCGGCAGGCTACGGTCGCGGGCCTTGAGGCGGCTGAGCAGTTCCAGGCCATCGATGCCGGGCAGGCGGATATCGCTGACTACGATGCCGGCAAAATCATCGCCGATACGCTGCAGTGCTTCTTCGGCGCTGCCGACGCCTTCACAAGCGATGTCTTCCAGGGCCAGCGCCTGCTGGCAGCCGAGCAGCACATGCGGGTCGTCTTCGACGATCAGGACAGTAAGGGGCGCTTGGTTCATAGGGACTCGGCTGGTTCTGTGGGGGCATTGACCAGTGGCAGGCTGAGCACGAACGCAGTGCCGCCGCTGGCGGGGTGTTCGACGCTGAGGCTGCCCTTGGCGGCGGCGGCGAGGCTGGCAGACAAGGTCAGGCCCAGGCCCAGGCCGTGCTCTCCCGGTTTGGTGGTGAAAAACGGTTCAAACAGGTGCTTGCGCGCTTCGTCATCGATGCCGTGACCGTTGTCGCGCACGCGCAGGCGGTACTTGTCGCCCTGCAGCTCGCCTTCCAGCCACAACTGCGGCATGGGTTGCGCGGCCATGGCATCGAGGGCGTTGCCGATCAGGTTGACCAGGATCTGCTCCAGGCGGGTCTGGTCGATGGCCAGCTTCTGGTCTTCGTAGTTGCTATGCAACTGCAGGTGACAGCCGGCGATGCGGTTGCCCAGCACCTGCAGGCTGGCCTCGACGGCTTTGCCCAGCGAGGCCTTGCCGCTGTCTTCGCCGCGGCGGGCAAAGGAGCGCAGGCTGGCGGTGATGCGGCCCATGCGGTCGATCAGGTCGTTCATGGTGCGCAGGTTGGTGCTGACGGTTTCCAGCGCGCCACGTTCGAGGAAGCGCACGCTGTTGCCCGATAAAGTGCGCAGGGCGGCCAGCGGCTGGTTCAGCTCGTGGGCGATGCTGGTCGACATCTGGCCGATGGCGGCCAGCTTGCCGGCCTGGACCAGTTCGTCCTGGGCGTGGCGCAGGGTCTGTTCGGCATGCCGGCGTTCGCGGATCTGGCCCTTGAGCCGTTCGTTGCTGGCGCGCAGGTCGGCAGTGCGCTCGGCGATCTTGCGTTCCAGCTGGCTGTTGGCTTCTTCCAGCGCTTCACGGGCGGCCAGGCGGGTGGCAATAACCTTGCGCCGCTCGTTCCAGGCAATCAGCAAAATCGCCAGCAGGGCAAAGGCGACGCCGACCAGGATGCCCTGGACCATGGATTCGCGGCGCAAGTCCTGCAAGGGAGTAAGCAAGGTGAAGTGCCAGGGCGTGTCGCTCAGGCGCCGGGTTTGCGCCAGGTACGCTACTTCGCGGCGACCGTCACCGAGTTCGGCATTGGCCGGGAAGCTCAGCTTCTCGACACCGTCGGCGATTTTCTCCCGCGACAGCGGTTGCAGTTCATTCAGCGGCCACCAGTAATACTGCAGGCTGCGCGCCAGGCGCTCCTTGATTTCCGGGGTCAGCGGGCGTACCGACTTGAGCCGCCGCGCCGGGTCGCTGGAAAGGATGATGATACCGTTCTCGTCGCTGACGAACGCCTCCAGGCGCGCCCGTTGCCAGCGTTCTTCCATGGCCTCAAGGCGCACCTTGATCACCGCCACGCCAATGATCTTGCCGTGTTCTTCCAGGCCATGGGCGAGGAAGTAGCCTGGCTCACCGGTGGTGCTGCCGATGCCGTAGAAGCGCCCTGGCTGCCCGCGCACGGCGTCCTGGAAATAGGCGCGAAACGACAGGTCTTCGCCGAGGAAGCTGTCGACATCGCGCCAGTTGCTGGTGGCCTGGACCCGGCCGCTGGTGTCGAGGACGAAGATCGCCCGGCTGCGGCTGCGGCGGTTCAGGCCTTCGAGGTATTCGTTGACCGCCTGGCGGTGTTCGCCATCGGCTTCGGTGAGCAGGCTGGAAACGCTGTTTTCAAGCTCCAGCAGGCTCGGCAGGTAGGTGTATTTGCTGATCTCGCTCTCGACCGCGCGCGCGTGCAACTCGAGCTGGCGCTCGCCGTTCTCGCTCAAGGTGCGGATGCCGTTGTGTTCGCTGATCATGAAACCGGCCACGCCCAGGCCGATCATCAGCAGGATGATCAGTGGCGGTAACAGCAGCTGGCGAATCAGACGGGGTTTCACGGCAAGGGCAGGCTTGGCAGGGCGAAAGAGCGTAGGGTCGCATTTCATCACAGTAGCCTTGGTACGGCCAGCACGCTCTGCCGGCGTACACCGGACAGAGCGTGATGATCACCTCAGTGTTGCAGGATCTTGCTGAGGAAGTGCTGGGTACGCTCGTCGCGCACGCTCTGGTCACCAAAGAACTCTTCCTTGGTGCAGTCTTCGATGATGTTGCCCTTGTCCATGAAGATCACCCGGTTGGCGACCTTGCGGGCAAAGCCCATTTCGTGGGTCACGCACATCATGGTCATGCCTTCGTTGGCCAGCTGGACCATGACGTCCAGCACTTCGCTGACCATTTCCGGGTCCAGTGCCGAGGTCGGTTCGTCGAACAGCATGACGATCGGGTCCATGGCCAGGGCGCGGGCAATGGCCACGCGCTGCTGCTGGCCACCGGACAGCTGCCCCGGGTGCTTCTTGGCGTGGGCGCTGAGGCCGACGCGCTCGAGCAGGGCCAGGCCCTTCTTGGTCGCTTCAGCTTCGCTGCGGCCCAATACCTTGCGCTGGGCAATGGTCAGGTTTTCGGTGATGGTCAGGTGCGGGAACAGCTCGAAGTGCTGGAACACCATGCCGACCCGCGAGCGCAGCTTGGGCAGGTTGGTCTTGGGATCGGCAATCGAGGTACCGTCGACCACGATGTCACCCTTCTGGAAGGGTTCCAGGGCATTGACGCACTTGATCAGGGTCGATTTGCCCGAGCCCGACGGACCGCAGACGACAACCACCTCGCCTTTCTTGACCTCGGTGTTGCAGTCGGTCAGAACCTGGAAGTCCCCGTACCACTTGTTGACGTTCTTGATGGAGATCATACGGTTATCCTTTTCTGCAGACGCTTGACCAGGAAGGAAGCGGAGAAGCTGATGACGAAGTACACGGCGCCGGCAAATACCAGGAACTCGTTGGAGCGCCCGATGATGTCGCCACTGGCCCGTGCCGAGTTGAGGAAGTCGACCAGGCCGACGGTGTAGACCAGCGAGGTGTCCTGGAACAGGATGATGCTCTGTTGCAGCAGCAGCGGGGTCATCTTGCGAAACGCCTGGGGCAGGATGATCAGGCGCATGGTCTGGCCGTAGGTCATGCCCAGAGCCTGGGCGGCGCCCATCTGGCCCTTGGAGATCGACTGTACGCCGGCGCGGACGATTTCACAGAAATACGCCGCCTCGAACATCATGAACGCCACGACGCAGGAGGTGAACGCCCCGATCGGAGTGTCTTCGCCGGTGATCCAGCGCAGTACGAACGGCACCGCCAGGTAGAACCAGGTGATCACCAGCAGCAGCGGGATGGAACGGAAGTAGTTGACATAGGCACCGGCTACATTCGCCAGCAGCTTGCTCGACGACAGGCGCATCAGGGCGAGGATGGTGCCCAGCACGATACCGCCGACAATGCCCATGACCATCAGTTGCAGGGTCATGACCATGCCGTTCCACAGGCCCGGCAGGGCAGGGATGATTCCACTGAAGTCCATTATTTACCCCCCACGGAGATCAGGCCCGGCACGGCGACTTTCTTCTCGACCAGGCGCATCAGCAACATCAGGCCCATGTTCAGGGTGAAGTAGATCAGGGTCGCCAGGGTGAAGGCTTCAAACAGGTTGGCCGAGAACTCGGCGGTCTGTTTGGTTTGTGCCAGCAGTTCCATCAGGCCGATCAGCGAGGCCACCGAGGAGTTCTTGAACACGTTCAGGAATTCCGAGGTCAGCGGCGGAATGATGATCCGGTAGGCTTGCGGCAGCAGCACGTTCCAGTACACCTGCGGCAGGCTGAAACCCATGGCGCGGGCAGCGGCTTCCTGGCCGCGGGGCAGCGCCTGGATACCGGTACGCACCTGCTCGCAAACACGGGCGGCGGTGAACAGGCCCAGGCAGACGATCACGCTGATCAGCGCCGAGGTGGTCGGGTTGAGGTCCTGCTTGTACCACTCCTGCAGGTTCTCTGGCAGCAGGTCGGGCACCAGGAAGTACCAGATGAACAGCTGCACCAGCAGCGGTACGTTACGAAAGAGTTCCACGTAGGCCGTGGCAATGCCCGATACCAGACGGTTCGGCACGGTACGCATGACGCCGAGTATCGAACCCAGCAGCAAGGCAATGATCCAGGCGGCGATGGCAATGGCGATGGTCCAGCCCAGGCCGGTGATGTACCAGTCCAGATAGGTTTCGCTGCCCACGCCAGTGGACTTGAAGAATACGCCCCAGTCCCAGTTGTAATTCATCGGGGTCTCCCCTCAGATCGGTTGTTTCACGGGCACCTTCGAGCATCCGGGGGTGCGCAAGGCACCCTCGGATGAAAGGTTAGACACTAACTAGCTGGGGATCAGGACTTCTTTTCGTCTGCAGCTTTGTCGGTAGGATTGGCGATCAGCGCCTTGAGCTCGTCGCTCATCGGGAACTGCAGGTTCAGGCCTTTAGGAGGGACTGGCTGGTTGAACCACTTGTCGTAGATCTTGTTGATCTCGCCCGACTTGTAGAGGCCGACGATGGCATCGTCGACGGCTTTCTTGAACGCCGGGTCGTCCTTGCGGACCATGCAGCCGTAGATTTCATAGGACTGCGGCGTGCCGGTCACTACCCAGTCGGCCGGTTTCTTGGCCTTGGCCATTTCGCCTGCGAGCAATGCGTCATCCATCATGAAGGCTACGGCGCGACCGGACTCCAGCATCTGGAACGACTCGCCATGGTCCTTGGCCGAGATGACATTCATCTTCATCTGCTTGTCGGCGTTCATCGCTTTGAGGATGCGCTCCGAAGTGGTACCGGCGGTGGTTACCACGTTCTTGCCAGCCAGATCCGGGAAGTCTTTGTAGACGGGTTGGCCGTCCTTGACCTTGGTCAGCAGGCGGGTGCCCACCTCGAAGATACCGACCGAGAAGGCGACCTGCTGCTGGCGCTCGACGTTGTTGGTGGTCGAGCCACACTCGACGTCAACGGTGCCGTTCTGGACCAGCGGGATACGGGTCTGGGAGGTTACGAGGTTGTATTTGACCTTCAGGTCCGGCTTGTTCAGGTCCTTTTTCAGGGCCTCGACGATTGCCAGCTGGATGTCATGGGAGTAACCGACGGGTTTGCCCGAAGCGTCGGCGATGTAGGAGAACGGAATGGAAGCGTCGCGGTGCCCCAGGGTAATGGTGCCCGACTCGTTGATCTTTTTCAGGGTGCCGGTCAGTTCGGCAGCGAAGGCTGGCGCGCTGATCAAAGCGGCCGCAATAGCGGCGCCCAACAGATGGGGAACGATACGCATCAAAATTTCCTCGACGTTGTTTTTTTTATGGAGCCGTTGGCGGGCTCTTTCGTTCAGCGAACACTGCAGTGAAGCGTTTTGCGCATTCGGGTACTGAGTGTAGAGCATGACTCGTGCCAAGCCCTGATTTCGATCATAACGCCATGAAAAATCGGGGGATTAATCTTTTTTGACGATTTGCGCGAGGTAGGATTCGTCCGGATGGCCGAATGAGGTGAGGTTTAGTGTTCGGAAATCCGAATGGATGGTCGCATCGCGGGGCAGGTCCCCGCGATACTATTCAGCTATCAGGCCGCTTGAACCCGCGCGCGATTCAGCTCCAGGCGCTGAAGATAGTCCTGCAAAGCCTGTTGTTCAGCCGCAGTAGTGAACAGCCCCAGCTTGCTTCGGCGCCAGAGGATGTCGTCGGCATTCACCGCCCATTCCTCGCTGCACAGGTAATCCACCTCACGGGTGAACAAGCCGCCGCCAATCGCCTCACCCAGGTCTTCCGGGCCCTGTACGCCTTCGAGCAGGCGCCACACGCGGCTGCCGTAGGTGCGCGCCCAGCGCTTGGCGATTTCGGCCGGCAACCAGCCACAGCGGGCCAGAATGGCATCTACCAGCGCCTGCGGGGTGCTCATGTCTTCACCGCCCGGCAGGGGAGCGCTGGCGGTCCAGCTGCCGCGCATCTGGGTGAAGAACGGCGCCAGTTCGCTCATGGCCGATTCGGCCAGTTTGCGGTAGGTAGTCAGCTTGCCGCCGAACACCGACAGCAGCGGGGCCTCACCGGTGCTGGCCGACAGCGCCAGGGTGTAATCGCGGGTAACGGCCGAGGGGTTGTCGGACTCGTCGTTGCACAGCGGGCGAACACCGGCATAGGTGTGGAGGATATCGGTGCGGCTGAGCTGGTGGTTGAAGTGCTCGTTGACCACTTTCAGCAGGTAGTCGGTCTCGCCCTCGGTGATAGCTACCTTGGCCGGATCGCCGGTGTATTCGCGGTCGGTGGTACCGATCAGGGTGAAGCGCTCCAGGTACGGAATGGCGAAGACGATGCGCTGGTCTTCGTTCTGCAGGATGTAGGCATGTTCGCCGTCGTACAGCTTCGGCACGATCAGGTGGCTGCCCTGGATCAGGCGGATGCCGTACGGCGCGTCGAGCTTGAGGTCGTCCTGGATGAACTTGGCCACCCACGGGCCTGCGGCATTGACCAGCGCGCGGGCCTGGATCGACTGCTGGCTGCCGTCGGCGTTTTCCAGCTGCACGTTCCACACGCCATCGACCCGGCGGGCGCTGATGCAGCGCGTGCGGGTACGGATATCGGCGCCTTTTTCACGGGCGGCCATGGCGTTGAGCACTACCAGGCGGGCGTCATCGACGGCGCAGTCGGCGTATTCGAAACCGCGGGTGATCGCCGGCTTGAGCGGGTTGCCCGGGCGGAAGCGCAGGCTGTTGGAGGCGCCGAGCTGCTTGCGCTTGCCCAGGTGATCGTAAAGGAACAGGCCGGCGCGGATCATCCACGCCGGGCGCAGGTGCGGGCGGTGCGGCAGCACGAAGCGCATCGGCTTGACGATGTGCGGTGCCTTGGCCAACAGCACTTCGCGTTCGGCCAGGGCTTCGCGCACCAGGCGGAATTCGTAATGTTCGAGATAGCGCAGGCCGCCATGGATTAGCTTGCTGCTGGCCGAGGAGGTGTGGCTGGCCAGGTCGTCCTTTTCGCAAAGGAACACCGAAAGACCGCGTCCGGCTGCATCGGCGGCAATCCCCACACCGTTGATGCCGCCGCCGATTACGGCGAGGTCATAGATTTCGGCAAGGGCGGGCGATGGCAAGCTGGAGTGGGACACGGGTGGCCTCCTGAAGGTCTTTCCGACATCGAATCTGAACATTGATGTTCACTTTCGAAAATACTAGCGCAATGAAATGCCGCTCGCCAGTCACTTCCCATAGAAAATACTGATCAGATGACAAATAAATGAAAAATAACGAACATTCGAGCTGCCATCATTGCGATGGCAGCTTGCGCCGGGTCAGACCACTTCGAGACGGATCTTGTACTGGTTGAGCAATTGGGTAAGGGCCGGTACCGGCGCCTGGTCGGTCACCAGGCAGTCGATCAGGCTGATCGAACCCAGGCGTACCATGGCGTTACGGCCGAACTTGCTCGAGTCGGCGGCCAGGATCACCTGCCGGGCATTGGCGATGATCGCCTGGGATACCCGAACTTCCTGGTAGTCGAAATCCAGCAGGCTGCCGTCTTCATCGATGCCGCTGATGCCAACCAGAGCGAAATCGACCTTGAACTGGTTGATGAAGTCGACACTGGCCTGGCCGACTACACCGCCGTCGCGGCGCACATTGCCGCCGGCCAGCAACACTTCGAAATCGTCCTTGGCACTGAGGATTGACGCCACGTGCAGGTTGTTGGTGATGATCTTCAGGTGGTTGTGGTTGAGCAGGGCGCGGGCGATGGATTCGGTAGTGGTACCGATATTGATGAACAGCGAGGCGTGATCGGGAATCTGCGCGGCAATCGCTTCGGCGATGCGCTGTTTTTCATCGCGCATCTGGTCGGCGCGCATGGCATAGGCGGTGTTTTCGATGCTGGAGTCGTAGGCCGCGCCACCGTGGTAACGGCGTAGCAGGTTGACCTCCGCCAGCTGGTTGATATCACGGCGAATGGTTTGCGGGGTTACGACGAACAGCTGCGCCATTTCTTCGATACTGACATAGCCGCGTTCGCGGACCAGTTCGAGGATTTGTTGTTGGCGAGGGGGCAGATTCATGGGCGGTCCTTTGGGGCAGCCGGGCAAATTGCGCCATGAAAACAGCTCAAGCTACAAGCTGCAAGCCACAAGATGATTCGCGTCTTACACGCTTGCAGCTTGTGGCTTACAGCTTGCTTCTACTGCTTACTCTTCGTGCGGTTCCCAATCGCGGGTGCGATCCACGGCCTTCAGCCAACCGGCATACAGCTTCTCTTTGGCTACTTCATCCAGTTGCGGGCTGAACTCGCGCTCGATGATCGCCTTGCCGCGCAGTTCATCCAGGCCGCTCCAGAAACCGCAAGCCAGGCCCGCCAGGTAGGCAGCGCCGAGGGCGGTGGTTTCGCGCATTTGCGGGCGCTCGACGCAGGTGCCGAGGATGTCGGCCTGGAACTGCATGAGGAAATTGTTGGCGACAGCGCCGCCATCGACCCGCAGTTCGCTCAGGCGCTGGCCGCAGTCTTGCTGCATGGCGTCGAGCACGTCACGGGTCTGGTAGGCAATCGACTCCAGTGCGGCGCGGATGATGTGGTCGACCTTGACCCCACGGGTCAGGCCGAACAGTGCGCCACGGGCGTAAGGGTCCCAGTACGGAGCGCCCAGGCCGGTGAAGGCCGGCACCAGGTACACGCCGTTGCTGTCCTTGACCTTGCTGGCGAAGTACTCGGTGTCGTGGGCATCGTTGACGATCTTCAGCTCGTCACGCAGCCACTGCACGGTAGAGCCGCCGTTGAACACCGCGCCTTCCAGGGCGTAGGCCACTTCGCCGCGCGGGCCGCAGGCGATGGTGGTGAGCAGGCCGTGGGAAGAGGTAACGGCCTTGTCGCCGGTGTTCATCAGCAGGAAGCAGCCAGTGCCGTAGGTGTTCTTGGCCTGGCCGGGCTCCACGCACATCTGGCCGAACAGCGCGGCCTGCTGGTCGCCGGCGATACCGGCAATGGCGATACCGCTCTTGGTGCGGCCGTAGACCTCCGAAGAGCTGCGTACCTCGGGCAGCATCTGCCGAGGGATGTTCAGCACCTCGAGCATCTTCTCGTCCCACTGCAGGGTGTGGATGTTGAAGAGCATGGTGCGCGAGGCGTTGGTGTAGTCGGTGACGTGCACCTTGCCGCCGGAGAATTTCCAGATCAGCCAGCTATCGACGGTGCCGAACAGCAGGTCGCCACGCTCGGCGCGCTCGCGGGCGCCTTCGACGTTGTCGAGGATCCACTTGAGCTTGGTGCCAGAGAAGTATGGGTCGGTGACCAGGCCCGTGGTTTCGCGGATGTATTCCTGCAGGCCGTCACGCTTGAGCTGTTCGCAGATCTCGGTGCTGCGCCGGCATTGCCAGACGATGGCGTTGTACACCGGGCGGCCGGTTTCCTTGTCCCAGACCACGGTGGTTTCGCGCTGGTTGGTGATACCGATGGCGGCAACCTGGTCGTGGCTCAGGCCGGCCTGGGCCAGGGCCTCGACCATGGTCGCGCTCTGGGTGGCGAAGATTTCCATCGGGTCGTGCTCGACCCAGCCGGCTTGGGGGTAATGCTGTGCGAATTCGCGCTGCGAAGTGCCAACCACGTTGGCATCACGGTCGAAAATGATGGCCCGCGAACTGGTCGTGCCCTGGTCCAGGGCAATGATGTAGTTCTTGTTCTGGGTGTCTGTCATGTCGTTGGCCTTGCACTAAATAGGGTGGAGATCAGGGCGGGGCGAGCCTGGCTCGCCACTGCAGGCATCAGGATGCCTGGGTCTTGCCCTGAGGGTTGGCGTCGGTCTGGGCACTTTCGCTCTCGGCAACCGGCAGGTTGCGGGCGATCACACCGCGGTACAGGGCGGCCCCAAGGCTCGCTCCTATGATCGGCGCAAAAATTGGAATCAGGAAATAGGGAATATCACGACCGCCAGTAAAGGCGACTTCGCCCCAGCCAGCGAGGAAGGTCATCAGCTTGGGCCCGAAGTCCCGCGCCGGGTTCATTGCAAAGCCGGTCAGCGGGCCCATGGCGCTACCGATCACGGCAATCAGCAGGCCGATCAGCAGGGGTGCCATGGCGCCGCGAGGCAAGCCGTTGTTGTCATCGGTCAGGGCCATGATCACCGCCATCAGTACGGCGGTGATGATCACTTCAACCAAAAAAGCCTGGCCGGTGGACAGCGCCGGGTGCGGGTAGGTGGAGAACACCGAGGCCAATTCAAGGCTGGCCTGGCTACCGCGGATCATTTCGTGGGCCTGTTCGAAATCGAAGAACAGGTTGCTGTACAGCGTGTAAACCAACGCAGCGCCACAGAAGGCGCCGGCGATCTGGGCAACGATGTAGAACGCCAGTTTGTGCTTCTCGAAACCGGCGAACAGGCACAGGGCGATGCTCACGGCCGGGTTCAGGTGCGCGCCGGAAACCCCGGCGGTGAGGTAGATCGCCATGCTCACGCCGACGCCCCAGATGATGCTGATTTCCCACAGGCCGAAGCTGGCACCCGCCACCTTGAGCGCAGCGACGCAGCCAGTGCCGAAAAAGATCAGTAGCGCGGTGCCGAGAAATTCGGCCATGCACTGGCTTGAAAGTGTTGGTTGTCGCAGAGCAGTCGTCATTCGTTACCTCGGTTCTTGTTGTTGTGAGGCGCACTGAGCGCTCGACAAAAACCCGACAGAAATCCCCATTTCGGTCGGGCAACGGCAGGAAATGCACCTTAACGGGGCATAGCTATATTCAGAATCGAAAAAATATAGACAAGAAACGCTTATGTCAAAGGTCGAAAGTGAACCACCATTCACAATCTGACTATTGGTGGCGGTGATGGGCGTTGGTTGCGCTTGGGGTTTTGCCCTAAAGTAGCCAGCGAAATGGCATTCACCCCTCTGCTTGGAGTCCTGCATGACCCCCGCCCTGGATCTGCTGAAAAAGCTTCGCGCCGAACACCGCATCCACAGTTACGAACATGACCCCAAGGCTGCTTCCTATGGCCTCGAAGCGGCGGAGAAGCTCAACCTTGAGCCTGCGCGGGTGTTCAAGACCTTGCTTGCCAGTAGTGAAAAGGGTGAGTTGCTGGTGGCGGTTGTGCCGGTGGTCGGTAGCCTGGATCTGAAGGGCCTGGCTCATGCCGCGGGGGTGAAAAAGTGTGAAATGGCCGATCCGGCGGCGGCCCAGCGCTCGACTGGTTACCTGCTGGGCGGGATCAGCCCGCTGGGGCAGAAAAAACGCCTGCGCACCTTCATTGATGAAACTGCTCAATCCTTCGAAACAATTTTCGTCAGTGCTGGCCGCCGGGGTCTGGAAGTCGAGCTTGCCGCGGCAGTACTGGCCGAGCATACCCTGGGCAAATTCGCCGCCATCGGCCGCGACTGAATCTGTATGCTGAAAATCACTTGATTCTGTCTCTGTCGGTCTTCGCTGTCTGGCGGGCATGCTCTATGCCCGCCACTGAGAGATTCGCCTCATGCAGCTTGAATTCCATCAGGTCGATGCCTTCAGCGACCGTCCTTTTTCCGGCAACCCGGCCATGGTCTATCGCCTGGACAGCTGGCTCACCGACGAGCTGATGCAGCAGATTGCCGCCGAACACAACCTGGCCGAAACCGCGTTTGTTGTCCCCCATGCCGAAGGCTGGCAGATTCGCTGGTTCACCCCGACCACCGAAGTGCCGCTGTGTGGCCATGCGACCCTGGCCAGCGCTCACGTGCTGCTGGAGGTTTATAAAGCGTCGGCAGATCGGCTGCTGTTCCAGAGTAAATCCGGCCCGTTGAGCGTCAGCCGCGACGGCGGGCGTTTACAGCTGGATTTCCCGCGGGTCGAGCCGCAACCCTTGCATGCAACAGTGCCGGTTGCCGAGGCCCTGGGCTGCCCGGTGCTGGAGGTGTGGAAAACCAGCGAACTGCTGGTTCGGGTCGAATCCGAGCAGGTGTTGCGTGCCTGTACCCCGGACATGGCGGCGCTGGCGCAGTTGCCGGGGCTGGGAGTGATCGTTACTGCGCCGGGTAACGAGCATGACTTTGTTTCGCGCTACTTTGCGCCGGGTATTGGCATTCCTGAAGACCCGGTGACCGGCTCCACCCACTGCAGCCTGATCCCGTACTGGGCACAGCGCCTGGGCAAGAACGAACTACACGCCTTTCAGTGCTCCAGCCGCGGAGGCGAGCTGTTCTGCCGGCTGGAGGGGGACCGGGTGAAAATTGGCGGGTATGCCAAACGGGTTGCCAGTGGGGTTTTGACGCTGGACTGACAAGGCCCACTCCCGCAGGTGGAAACGCAGACCTTGTGGGAGCCGGCTTTGCCGGCGATGGGCTGCAAAGCAGCCCCGCTGTCGAGCGCCGAGCTATACCGCCGAGCTATATCGCCGAACACCGTTCTCCGCCACCGGCAGTTGCGCCGCCACGCTGCCAGGCACGGCAAACACCACCAGGTGATCCGCCGCCACTTCGATCCCCACTTCGCTACCGACCTGATGGTCGTTGTGGCTTGGGAAGATCGCTTCCAGCTGGCTGCCGGTTGGCAGTTGCAGGCGATAGAGGGTCGAAGCGCCAAGGAAACTCTTGCCGACGATCAGGGCTTTGAGTTCGCTGTGCGGGGCATGGATGATGTCATCCGGGCGCAACAGCACATCCACGGCGCTGCCGGGCGTCAGGGTATAGGCACGGTTGCCGCGCAGCTCGCCGAGCTCGGTGCGTACCGATTCCGGGCTGGTCAGCTGGCCGCGAATGAAATAGCCCTGGCCAATGAAGCTGGCCACGAACGGTGTCAGCGGTTCGTGGTAGAGGTTGTAGGGGGTATCCCATTGCTCCAGGCGACCTTCCTTGAACACGCCCACATGATCGCTGACAGCGAAAGCTTCTTCCTGGTCGTGGGTGACCAGAATTGCGCTGGTGCCGCGGCTTTTGAGGATGTCGCGCACTTCGTGGCTAAGGCGCCGGCGCAGCTCGACGTCAAGGTTGGAGAACGGCTCGTCGAGCAGCAGCAGTTGCGGCTCGGGTGCCAGCGCGCGGGCCAGGGCCACACGTTGCTGCTGGCCGCCGGAAAGCTCGTGCGGGTAGCGTTTGCCCAGGCCGCCGAGCTTGACCAGCTCGAGCATCTCGTCGACCACCTGGCGCTGCTGCGGGTGCTTGCCGATACCGAAGGCAATGTTCTCGGCCACGGTCAGGTGCGGGAACAGCGCGTAGTCCTGGAACACCATGCCGATCCGGCGTTTCTCCGGTGCCAGGGTGAATCCGGCCTTGGAGATGACCTCGCCGCCCAGCTGGATCTCGCCTTCGTGCACCGGCTCGAAGCCGGCGATGGCGCGCAGGGTGGTGGTCTTGCCGCAGCCTGAGGAACCCAGCAGGCAACCGATGTCGCCGGCGTTCAGGTGCAGGTTGAGGTTCTGGACGATGCGCTGCTCGCCATAGCCACAGGCGAGCTCGCGCAGGTTAAGCAGTAAAGGTTGACTCATGCGTGGTGATAGGCCGGTTCAACAAGAAATTCGAGAAGCGCCTTCTGTGCATGCAAGCGGTTTTCGGCCTGGTCCCAGGCGACCGAGCGGGGGTCGTCGAGCAGGTCCAGGCTGATTTCCTCGCCGCGATGAGCGGGCAGGCAGTGCATGAACAGGGCATCGGGTGCTGCCAGGTCGAGCAGTTCGCGGGTTACCTGGTAAGGCGCGAACAAGGCCAGGCGCCGTGCAGTTTCCTCTTCCTGACCCATGGAAGTCCAGACATCGGTGCTCACCAGGTGGGCACCCTGCAATGCATCCTTGGGGTCACGGAAGATATGCACGCGGTCACCAGCCTGGGCCAGGAACTGTGGATTGGGCTCGAATTCGGCCGGGCAGGCGATGCGCAACTGGAAGTCGAACTGAATGGCTGCTTCTATATAGCTGTTGCACATGTTGTTGCCGTCGCCAATCCAGGCCACGGTCTTGCCCTGGATGGCGCCGCGGTGTTCAAGGAAGGTTTGCATGTCGGCCAGCAACTGGCACGGGTGCAGGTCGTCGGACAGGCCGTTGATCACTGGTACCCGCGAGTTGGCGGCGAACTCGGTCAGGGTGCTGTGGGCAAAGGTGCGGATCATCACCGCATCGAGCATGCGCGACATGACGATGGCGCAGTCGCCGATCGGCTCGCCACGGCCCAACTGGGTGTCCCGTGGCGAGAGGAAGATGGCCTGGCCGCCGAGCTGGATCATGCCGGCTTCGAACGACAGGCGGGTGCGGGTCGAGGACTTTTCGAAGATCATCCCCAGCACGCGGTTTTTCAGCGGTTCGAACAGTACGCCGCGGTTACGCAGGTCCTTCAGCTCGATACCTCGACGGATCACACTGAGCAGTTCTTCGGGTGTGAAATCCATCAGGGAGAGAAAGTGCCTAGCGCTCATGTTTGACTACCTTTTTGCAACAGACCGCAGATCAGCCATACCGGTTTTTCAAAACAACGGAGGTGACCTGCGGCGAAAGCCGCACGGGGCGACGAATTAGGGGAAGACGCAATACTATAATTAAATGTCGCGTCATACCAAGAGGGGGTTTCGTCGCCGATGTTTCAGGCAGTGTCGTAACCCATTGGATAGAAGCTTTTTTTATACGTTACACAAGGGTTTTACACTGCCTGCCAGCGCCTTGGCAAACCCGGCAGCGGGCCCATAGCGAATCGCTGCGCTTGATGGCTGAAGATTCACGCGACAAACCTCGCTGGTCGCCACGCCGGGTCAGGCTCATAGTCAGGTGATCCCAGACACCCGAGCAAGAGGTGGCCATGAACAAGACCCAGCATCACCGTGCCTGTCATCTATGTGAAGCGATCTGCGGCTTGACCCTGGAAATCACCCATGAGGACGATGCTACCGCGCGCATCACTTCGATCAAGGGCGACCCCGAGGACAGCTTCAGCCGCGGTCACATCTGCCCCAAGGCGGTGGCCTTGCAGGATATCCAGAACGATCCGGACCGGTTGCGTGCGCCGCACAGGCGAGTCGGCGACAGCTGGCAGGCAATCAGCTGGGAGGAGGCATTCGAGCTGGCCGCGCAAAAGCTCTGGGCCATCCAGCAGGCTCACGGGCAGAACGCCGTGGCCGTCTATCAGGGCAACCCCAGCGTGCACAACTACGGGCTGATGACCCACAGCAACTACTTTCTCGGCCTGCTCAAGACCCGTAACCGCTTTTCGGCAACCTCGGTGGACCAGTTGCCGCACCACCTGACCAGCTACCTGATGTACGGCCATGGCCTGCTGCTGCCGATTCCGGACATCGATAACACCGAGTTCATGCTGATCCTTGGCGGCAACCCGCTGGCCTCCAACGGCAGCATCATGACCGTGCCGGATGTCGAGAAACGCCTCAAGGCGATCCAGGCCCGTGGCGGCAAGCTGGTAGTGGTCGATCCGCGCCGCAGCGAAACGGCGGCAATGGCCAACCAGCATGTGTTCATTCGACCCGGTGGTGATGCGGCGCTGCTGTGTGGGTTGCTCAACACCCTGTTTGCCGAGGGCTTGACCCGTCCGTCGGCGTTACCGGTCGATGGCCTGGACGAGGTGCAAACGGCCATTGCGCCGTTCACCGCCGAGGCAATGAGCCCGCTGTGCGGTGTCGACGCCACGGTCATTCGCCAGTTGGCCCGGGACTTTGCCGCTGCTGACAAAGCAGTGTGTTACGGGCGTATGGGCGTCTCGACCCAGGCCTTCGGCACCTTGTGCCATTGGCTGGTGCAATTGATCAACCTGGTCAGCGGTAACCTCGACCGGGTGGGTGGCGCATTGTGTACCGAGCCTGCGGTGGACCTGGTGGCAAGTACCTCGGGCGGGCACTTCAATGTCTGGCAGAGCCGGGTCTCGGGGCTGCCCGAGTATGGCGGCGAATTGCCGGTGGCGGCCCTGGCCGAAGAGATGCTGGTCGAAGGCCAGGGACAGGTTCGCGCACTGGTGACGGTGGCAGGCAACCCGGTGCTGTCCACGCCCAACGGCCAGCAGCTGGAGCGCGCGCTGGACGGTCTTGAGTTCATGCTCAGCATCGACCTGTACATCAACGAGACCACCCGCTACGCCGACCTGATCCTGCCGTCCACCTCGGCACTGGAGAACGATCATTACGACACCACCTTCAACCTGTTCGCGGTGCGTAATGTCAGCCGCTTCAACCGGGCCATCCTGCCCAAGCCCGAAGGCGCCTTGCATGACTGGGAGATCTTCGTCGGCCTGGCCAAGGCTTTTGCCGCCCTCAGTGACAAACCGCTGAAGCCGACCTTGCCCCCGGCGCAAATGATCGACATCGGCCTGCGCCAGGGCCGTTATGGCGACGCCTCGACGTTCAAACTATCGCTGGAGACCCTGGACCAGCACCCTCATGGCGTCGATCTGGGGCCGCTGCAGCCCAACCTTGCTGCGCGCCTGAAGACGGCCAACCAACGGATTCAGGCCGCACCCCAGGAGATTCTCGGCGACTTGCAGCGCTTGGCCGGGCAGCCGCCGCTGGCGGCGGATCAACTGCTGCTGATCGGGCGCCGTCATGTGCGCAGCAATAATTCCTGGATGCACAACTACCATCGTCTGGTGAAAGGCAAACCCCGTCATCAGTTGTTGATGCACCCGGACGACCTGGCCGGCCGCCAGTTGCAGGATGGCCAGCGCGTGCGCGTCAGTTCACGGGTCGGCGAAATCGAGGTCGAGGTACAGGCCAGCAGCGACATGATGCCGGGGGTGGTCAGCCTGCCCCATGGCTTTGGCCACGCCCGTGCCGGGGTGCGCATGGAGATCGCCCGGGGCCAGCCCGGCGCCAGCGCCAATGACCTCACCGATGAGCGCCAGCTGGATGCGGTGTCGGGCAATGCGGCGCTCAACGGCGTGCCGGTACAGGTGGTTGCGGCCTGATATCGGCAAGGCCGAGCGTCCTGCTCGGCTTTCCGATACAATGCGTCACCGTGCCGACAACCAGGTCGGAAAGTTCAGCCGCGAGGTGCTTCATGGATATCATCGAAACAATCAAAGAGCAGATTGCCAACAACACCATTCTGCTTTACATGAAAGGCTCGCCGAATGCCCCGCAGTGCGGTTTTTCGGCCAAGGCGGCGCAAGCCGTGATGGGTTGCGGCGAGAAATTCGCTTACGTGGATATCCTGCAGAACCCGGAAATCCGCGCCAACCTGCCAAAATACGCCAACTGGCCAACCTTCCCACAGCTGTGGGTTGCCGGTGAGCTGGTCGGCGGTTCGGACATCATGACCGAGATGGCTGCCAACGGCGAACTGCAGACCCTGATCAAGGAAGCAGCAGCCAAGGCTAAATCTGCCGAGGCTTGATTCCAGGATATTGGTCATAAAAAAGCCCCGCAGTGCGGGGCTTTTTTGTGCCTGTAGGGCAGGGCTATGAACTTATTCGCCCATCTGCGACTGCAGGTAGTTCTCCAGGGAGACCTTGTCGATCAGGCTCAGCTGGGTTTCCAGCCAGTCGATGTGCTCTTCCTCGGCTTCGAGGATGTCTTCGAGCAGTTCACGGCTGCCGAAGTCGCCGACGGTTTCGCAGTGGGCGATGGCGGCCTTGAGGTCAACCAGGCCTTTTTGCTCGATCTTCAGGTCGCACTCGAGCATTTCCTTGGTGTGTTCACCAATCAGCAACTTGCCCAGGTCCTGGACGTTGGGGATGCCTTCGAGGAACAGAATACGCTTGATCAGTTTGTCAGCGTGTTTCATCTCTTCGATGGATTCTTTGTACTCGTGCTTGCCGAGCTTCTCCAGACCCCAGTCTTCGTACATGCGCGCATGCAGGAAGTATTGGTTGATTGCGACCAGCTCGTTTCCGAGGATCTTGTTGAGATGCTGGATGACGCTAACGTCGCCTTTCATGATGGGGTCCTGCCCTGTAAGTGTGTCTATAAAGGCAAGTCTGAGCCCCGCAACTTCCAGTGTCAAACCTAAGTTATTGAATAATAAATGAAAATTAATCGGAATAAGAATGTTTGTGTTCCGCGTTAGACCCCTAACTACTTGAATTACAGGCATAAAAAAACCGGACACTGGGTCCGGTTCTTGGAATTTGCTGAATTATGCTGCAGTAAATTCTACAGGATAGGGCAGGGCAGCCTGGCTGACCTGAAGCTCGGTGAGGGTTTCGCGCACCACCTGCTTGGCCAGGCAGGCACATTTGCCACACTGGCTCGCCACATTGGTGGCGCTTCTGACTTCCTTGTAGCTGCAGCATCCTTCATAGATCGCATCGCGGATCTGTCCGTCGGTCACACCAACACAAAGACACACATACATAGGGCTGACCATCGCTGGTTAAGGCTCAATGCGAAGAAGCTTAATGTTAATGAGAATGCTTGTCAAAACTCTTTCTGTAATGGGCGGACTAGAGCGACCGACGGCATATTGTCGAGCATTCGGACTGAAATTCGGCGAGCAGCGCCGGGCGGTGTATGATGGTCGGCCATTTCGATGCCGGGCCAGTGCATGCTGGCCTGTGCAAGATGATTCCACCCCATCAGGAGATATCGCATGAGCGTACTCGTTGGCAAAAATGCCCCGGACTTCACCGTTCCAGCTGTTCTGGGCAACGGCGAAATCGTCGACAGCTTCAACCTGGCTTCGGCTATCAAGGGCAAGTACGGCCTGGTGTTCTTCTACCCGCTGGACTTTACCTTTGTCTGCCCGTCCGAGCTGATCGCCCTGGACCACCGCATGGCTGAATTCAAGGCGCGCAACGTTGAAGTGATCGCGGTGTCGATCGACTCGCACTTCACCCACAACGCCTGGCGCAACACCCCGATCAATGCCGGCGGCATTGGTCAGGTCCAGTACATCATGGCTGCTGACATGAAGCACGACATCGCCAAGGCCTACGACGTAGAGTCCGAAGGTGGCGTAGCTTTCCGTGGCGCCTTCCTGATCGACGACAAGGGCGTTGTCCGCTCGCAGATCGTCAACGACCTGCCACTGGGCCGTAACATGGACGAGCTGCTGCGTCTGGTCGACGCCCTGCAATTCCACGAAGAGCACGGCGAAGTCTGCCCTGCCAACTGGAAAAAAGGCGACAAGGGCATGACCGCTTCGCCAGAAGGCGTTGCTGCTTACCTGAGCGAGAACGCTGGCAAGCTGTAATTTGCCAGGCATAAAAAAACCGGCCTTGATGGCCGGTTTTTTTATGCACGGTGCACAGGCTTCAGTCGTTGAAGTCCTGCCAGCCGCCCATTTCTTTCCAGCGGTTGACGATCCCGCAGAACAGCTCGGCAGTCTTCTCGGTGTCGTAACGCGCCGAGTGCGCCTCACGGCCATCGAAGTCGATGTCGGCGCTCTGGCAGGCACGCGCCAGCACGGTCTGGCCATAGGCAAGGCCGGCAAGAGTCGCGGTGTCGAAGCTTGAGAACGGATGAAACGGGTTGCGTTTCATGTCGTGGCGGGCCACGGCGGCGTTGAGGAAGCCCAGGTCGAAGCTGCTGTTGTGGCCGACCAGGATCGCCCGTTTGCAGCCATTGGCCTTGAGCGCCTTGCGTACGCCACGGAAGATATCGGTCAGCGCCGACTCTTCGCTCACCGCCATGCGCAGCGGATGGTCGAGCTTGATCCCGGTGAACTCCAGGGCCGCTTGCTCGATGTTGGCGCCTTCGAACGGCTCGACGCGGAAGAAATAGGTGTGTTCCGGGAACAGGAAGCCTTTTTCATCCATGCCGATGGTGACTGCGGCGATCTCCAGCAGGGCATCGGTGGCGCTGTTGAAACCGCCGGTCTCGACGTCGACCACTACCGGCAGGTAACCGCGAAAGCGTTCAGCCATCGGATGGCGCGGACCGCCGCCATGACCTTCCTGGTCGTCTTCGTACTGATCTTCGCTCACGCAGTTTCCTCCAGCAGGCGCCAGCGCAGTTGCTCACCGGCGCGCAGCGGGATAACGGTCTGCTCACCGAACGGCAAGCTGTTTGGGGCGGTCCAGCTGTCGCGGACCAGGGTAATGCTATCGGTGTTTGCCGGCAGGCCGTAGAAGGCCGGGCCGTGCAGGCTGGCGAAGCCTTCGAGCTTGTCCAGCGCGTTGCGCTGCTCGAATGCCTCGGCGTACAGCTCGATCGCGGCATAGGCGGTGTAGCAACCGGCACAGCCACAGGCGGCTTCCTTGGCGTGCTGGGCATGCGGCGCCGAGTCGGTACCGAGGAAGAACTTGCTGCTGACGCTGGTGGCGGCGTCCAGCAAGGCCACCTGGTGGGTGTTGCGCTTGAGGATCGGCAGGCAATAGAAGTGCGGACGAATACCGCCCACCAGCATGTGGTTGCGGTTGTACAGCAGGTGCTGGGCGGTGATGGTCGCGCCGACGTTGGCCGGGGCCTCGTTGACGAACTGCACGGCTTCGCTGGTGGTGATGTGTTCGAACACCACCTTGAGGGTCGGGAAGCGTTCGACCACACGGCGCAGGTGCTCGTCGATAAACAGCTTCTCGCGGTCGAACACGTCGATCTCGGGGCGCGTGACTTCACCGTGCACCAGCAGTGGCATGCCGACCTCGGCCATGGCTTCGAGCACCGGGAAGATCTTGTCGACACTGGTCACGCCGGAATCGGAGTTGGTTGTCGCGCCGGCCGGATACATCTTGGCGGCATGGACAAAACCGGTGGCCTTGGCCGCGCGGATTTCCTCGGGCTGGGTGCGGTCGGTGAGGTACAGCACCATCAGCGGCTCGAAACGGCTGCCGGCAGGGCGTGCAGCGAGGATGCGCTCGCGGTAGGCACCGGCTTGGGCGGCGTTGCGCACCGGTGGTACCAGGTTGGGCATGATGATTGCGCGGGCAAAGGTGCGCGCAACGTCACCGACGGTATGCGGCAATACAGCGCCATCACGAAGATGGATGTGCCAGTCGTCGGGACGCAGGAGGGTCAGGCGGTCGGACATTGGGGATTCCAGGCGGGTCGAACTCAAGGTGAATGCTACCGGAAAAGCCGGTTACGAGCACTCGCTATCAAGTTTTGCCACGCCCGACCGATAGCGTGCAGGTATACCGTGAAAATCTGTGGAGCCGCCCGTGCGCCAGCGTTATCTAGCCCTGCTCAGTGTGTTTGCCAGCATGCCCGCCATGGCACTCACTTTCCAGACCCGTCTGGAGAACGTCGAGTGGAAGGTCGAAGGCGATCAGTTCGAATGTCGGCTGGTTCAACCTATTGCCGATTTCGGCAGCGGCGAGTTCGTTCGTCGTGCCGGCGAGCAGCCAACCTTCCAGCTGCGTTCAAGCAGCAATGTACTGGGTGCCGGTTCTGCCACCCTGCTGGCGGCAGCTGCGCCGTGGCAGCCCGGACGTGGCGACATCAACCTGGGGGCGGTGCGCATGGCTCGCAGTGGCGTGCTCTTCACCAGCTCCCAGGGCCAGGCCAGCCGCCTGATCAACGGTTTGCTCGATGGCCGCAGCACCGTGGTGCGCAATTTTGCCGGTGAAGCCGGGCGGACCATGGAAGTACGGGTATTGCCGGTCAAATTCAGCAAGGCCTATGGCGATTACCAGGCCTGTGCGGCAAAACTGTTGCCGATGAACTATGACCAGGTGCGTCAGGCGCGGGTCGGCTTCCCGGGGGGCGGCATTGACCTGGATGCCGATGCCCGGGCACGCCTGGACGTGATCCTCGACTTTCTCAAGGCCGACCCGACCGTCAACCATATCGAGCTCGACGGTCACTCCGACAACAGCGGCAACCGCCTGACCAATCGCGACCTGTCGCGGCGCCGGGCGCTGGCGGTGATGGAGTACCTCAAGGCCCACGGCATTCCCGAAGAGCAGATCACCGTGCGCTTCCATGGCGAGCGCTATCCGCTGGCGCGCAACAACAGCGCAGCCAATCGTGCGCGCAACCGCCGGGTGAACATTCAGCTCGATCGGGTCGCGCCTGTCGAGAAGCCGGTAGAAAAACCCGTTGAGCCTGCGCCCAAACCGACCGCCGCCCCTGCTGGCGCAGTCGACTCCGGGAAGCCCGTAGCCAAGTCTTGAGGTGCGACCGTCCGTCGCGCTCTCGACAGTTCCTGTCGCTTTGTCGTCACAAGCTGTCGCCCCACTGTAAATTTTGTCGCAAGGCCGGTAGAATCGACGGCTTTCCGTACAACCCCGTGGAGTGATGGCATGGCGGACGTAAAAAAGGTCGTACTGGCGTATTCCGGCGGCCTTGATACTTCGGTGATTCTCAAGTGGCTGCAGGATACCTACAACTGTGAAGTGGTGACCTTCACCGCTGACCTTGGACAAGGCGAAGAGGTCGAACCGGCCCGCGCCAAGGCCCAGGCCATGGGCGTCAAGGAAATCTACATCGATGACCTGCGCGAAGAATTCGTACGCGACTTCGTGTTCCCGATGTTCCGCGCCAACACCGTCTACGAAGGCGAGTACCTGCTGGGTACTTCCATCGCTCGTCCGCTGATCGCCAAGCGCCTGATCGAAATTGCCAACGAAACCGGCGCCGATGCCATTTCCCATGGCGCCACCGGTAAAGGCAACGACCAGGTCCGTTTCGAGCTGGGTGCCTACGCGCTCAAGCCAGGCGTCAAGGTCATCGCGCCATGGCGTGAATGGGACCTGCTGTCCCGTGAAAAACTGATGGACTACGCCGAGAAGCACGGCATCCCGATCGAGCGTCACGGCAAGAAGAAGTCGCCGTACTCGATGGACGCCAACCTGCTGCACATCTCGTATGAAGGCGGCGTGCTGGAAGATACCTGGACCGAGCACGAAGAAGACATGTGGCGCTGGACCAAGTCGCCAGAATCCGCCCCGGACGTTCCGACCTACCTGGAGCTGACCTACCGCAACGGCGACATCGTTGCCCTGGACGGCGTTGAAATGTCGCCGGCCACCGTACTGGCCACCCTCAACCGCATCGGCGGCGAGAACGGCATCGGTCGCCTGGACATCGTCGAAAACCGTTACGTCGGCATGAAGTCCCGCGGCTGCTACGAAACCCCGGGCGGCACCATCATGTTGCGTGCCCACCGGGCGATCGAGTCGATCACCCTGGACCGTGAAGTCGCTCACCTCAAAGATGAGCTGATGGCCAAGTACGCCAGCCTGATCTACACCGGGTACTGGTGGAGCCCTGAGCGTCTGATGCTGCAACAGATGATCGACGCTTCGCAGGTCAACGTGAACGGCGTGGTACGCCTGAAATTGTACAAAGGCAACGTTATCGTTACCGGCCGCAAGTCGGACGACTCGCTGTTCGACGCCAACATCGCCACCTTCGAAGAAGATGGCGGCGCGTACAACCAGGCGGACGCAGCGGGCTTCATCAAGCTCAATGCCCTGCGCATGCGTATTGCTGCGAACAAGGGCCGCAAGCTGGTCTGAGGTTTGTTGTGCAGAAAAGCCCCGGCAAGCGCCGGGGTTTTTTTTGCCCGTAATTTTATTGAACAGGGGGCGATGGGGCGTTCAACGGCCGCGTCAGCAAGACGGTTTGCGAGCCGGTGTCGAGATTGCACAAGATCCATTTGCTGTTCGGCGCGGGCGAGGATTTGAGTGCATGCAAGGCGAAATATTTTATTAACACGGCCGCGGCTGGCCCGCGCAGAGAAATGGTGATGACCGTGCCAGCGCTAACACTTTCAGGCGCTTGTAGTGTTTTCATTGTTTCTGCGGGCGCTGCTGTCGGTGTATCTGCCGGGTTGAAAGTAACCGTGTCGGGTGCAGCGGGCGCAATAGCTGTCTTTGAGTCGATGGCGACAGGCGTTGGAATATTGCTCGGCTCCGGCTTGCTCACTTCGGGTGAGTAAAGGGATTTGTAATTGAAGTTCAGGGTCAGGAAGAACAACACCGTAAGGAAAAATGGGAATCCCACCAGAAACCAGGTGTAGATGCCCTGGCTGTCTTCCCCCAGAAATGGCAGCGAGGCCAATGCCGAGGCTTCGATGATGCCCGCGAAAATCGCAATGATCGTCAAAGGGCTTTTCGGCTCGATTTTGCTCATCCAGGGTTCCTTGTGCCTAACGAGGCAAATTCGCGGTGGATGCGAGGTTTATCATGCGCTGTGGGATGCAGGGCAGCATGTTGAGTTTCTCAGTCGGGCCATATGTCCAACGCGGATATGTAACGATCACACACAAATTGTAATATTGTTTTTTATCAAACAAGCCTATAGGACATTTCCTTCAAGTATTAAGGCTAAGTTTCATAGGCTGTTTCAATATCTGGTGCTAACGTGATTGAGGAAGTGTAGGGCGTTCTGCGATTATCGATTATTGTTAGTTCCGTTAGGAATTATTGGTTTGGTTAGTTTGTAGGATAATTCTTTAATGGCTGTAGGTTGTGTCTTTGTATGCATTTGCTTGTTAATGGCGCAATACAATATGTCATGCAACTAGGCTATTGTGCTGGCTCAAAAAAATAGAACAGCAAAAAATTGGATTTTGCCCATGAATAAAGTCCTGATCGTGGATGATCATCCGGTCATTCGCCTGGCTGTACGCATGTTGATGGAGCGGCATGGTTATGAAGTCATTGCCGAGACGGATAACGGCGTGGACGCATTGCAGCTGGCACGCGAGCATGGTCCGGATATCGTCATCCTGGATATTGGCATCCCCAAACTTGACGGTCTCGAGGTAATCGCCCGGCTGACCGCCAACAATGCCAGCATCAAGGTGCTGGTACTGACCTCGCAGGCGCCCGGGCATTTTTCCATGCGCTGCGTGCAGGCTGGGGCTGCGGGATATGTCTGCAAGCAGCAGGACCTGACCGAGTTGCTCAGTGCCATCAAGGCGGTGCTTTCCGGGTATAGCTACTTTCCCAACCAGGCGCTGCATTCGGTACGCTCGAACCTGGGGGGCGCCAGCGAGGCGGATATGGTTGAGCGCTTGTCAGGCCGGGAGATGATGGTTTTGCAGCAGCTGGCCCGTGGAAAAACCAACAAGGAGATTGCCGATGGCATGTTCCTGAGCAACAAGACGGTGAGTACCTACAAGACACGGTTACTGCTCAAGCTCAATGCTCGTTCGTTGGTCGACCTGATCGAACTGGCCCAGCGCAACGGGCTCGTTTGAAACGACCAGAAACAACAAAGCCTCCATCAAGGAGGCTTTTGTGATCTGTCGATATCGATCCTTCAGAGGTCGAAGTCGTAATCGGCCAGCTGTTTCTGCAGGCGACGCTCTTCTAGCAGGTTGTCGATGGTGCGGCGTTTGCTCAGGTTGGTTTTTGCCACTTCAACAACCGGATCTTCGTCTGCATCGTCAGTGACGATGTCATCTTCTACAAGCAGGTCTTCTTTATCGGTGCTCATAAGTCACTCCAAGCCAAGAGGGCCATTGGCGCACCTTATAGCGAGAATTTCTGAGCGGGTAAAAAAGATTTTTTCAATCGATAGAGCAGGTTTTCACTATCTTCTCAATCGTCCGAGGTTTTCTGCTTGTACTCGCACAGATCTTCGATCCGACAACTACCGCAACGCGGCTTGCGTGCCTGGCATACATAGCGACCATGCAGGATCAGCCAGTGGTGGGCATCCAGCAGAAAAGGCTTGGGCACGAACTTCATCAAGGCCTTTTCAACCTCCAGAACGGTCTTGCCCGGGGCAAGCCCGGTGCGATTGCTGACCCGGAATATATGCGTATCCACGGCCATGGCCATCTGCCTGAAGGCGGTGTTGAGCACTACGTTGGCGGTCTTGCGGCCAACCCCGGGCAGGGCTTCCAGTGCTTCGCGGGTTTGCGGTACCTGGCTGCCATGCTGCTCTATCAGCAGGCGACAGGTTTCGATGACGTTTTTCGCCTTGCTGTTGTACAGGCCGATGGTCTTGATGTACTCCGACAAGCCTTCGATGCCCAAGGCATGGATCGCTTCGGGGGTATTGGCGACCGGATACAGTTTAGCCGTGGCCTTGTTCACGCTGACGTCGGTCGCCTGCGCCGAGAGGATGACCGCAATCAGCAGTTCAAAAGGGTTGGTGTAGGCCAGCTCGGTTTTCGGCTCGGGGTTGTCTTCATGCAGCCTGCGAAAGATTTCCAGGCGTTTGGCGGCATTCATGGGGTCAAAGCTTTCCTTGACGACGTGAAGGGGTTCGCCGTTGGCAAACCCGGTTATACAGGGCCAGTATCAGGCCCAGAAGAATCAGGGCGCCGGGCAACAAGCTGACCAGACGCAGGTTGACCAATTCGCCGAGCAATTGGCGCGTCAGTCCCAAGGCTACGCACAGCGCGGCAAAGCCTGCCAGTGTGGTCGCAGTAGTTCGCCAGCGGGCATCGTGACCCAGGGCAACCTCGAACACCAGGCATTGTACGGTGATCAACGCCGGATAGGGGGCCAGGGCCAGTGCCAACGGCAGGGCCCAGGCGCGTAAGGCCAGCTCCAGGCAGGTGACCAGCAGGGCGGCCAGCAGCACACTGGCGATAAGCTTGGCATTGCCGTCCAGCCGTTCGCGCAGGGGCGTCATGCACAGGCGGTGCACGCCGATGATCAACACGCTCAACAGCGCAATGGCACTGGCCTGCAGCAAGGTCTGGGTGGCGCCCAGCAGGGGGGCCAGGCTTACGGCCGCAAGGCACTGCCTATTCATTGGGGCCTCCAGGGAACAGCTGTTGGCGATGCTCGTCGAAATAGCGCAGGGCATCGTGAGTCGCCTGAATCACTGCGCGCGAGGTGACGGTGGCGCCGGCCAGCTGATCGAACTTACCGCTGTCGCGCTTGAGTGCCCAGGCAGCATCCGGCAGGGTTTGCCGGCTACTGCCGAGAAAGCCTTGCAACCAGTTATTGCCGGGCTCAACCATCTGGCCGCCCAAGCCTGGGGTTTCCTGCTGCTGCAACACCTTGAGGCCGATCATACGACCACTGTCATCAATAGCAATCAGCAGGTCCAGCGGGCCGCCGTAGCCCCGGGCCTGGCTATGCAGCACGACAGCGCGGGGTTGGCCTTTCAAGGTCGCCAGATAACCGGCAAGCAGGCGGCTGTGATCCAGGATGGCATCCGCCAGGCGCAGGGGTTGTTGCAGTGGTTGGTTGTCGTAGCTCTGTTCTGGCAGCACGCTCAGCCAGCGCTGGGCCTTGAGCTGTTGTGCGGCGACGGTGATACGCGGGGCGGTGAACTGCTGCCAGAGTACCGTGGCACCGATGGTCAGCACGGCAAGGGTCAGTACTAGCAGCGTGGAGCGTTGCGCTGAAGTATTCATGGCGTCTGTCCACGTTCTGCCCAGCGCTCCAGCGCAGGGACGCAGAGGTTCATCAGCAGTACTGCGAACGCGGCGCCATCCGGATAGCTGCCCCAGGTCCGAATCAGATAGATGAGCAAGCCGGCGCCGACGCCAAACAGCAGCTTGGCTTTCGGGCTTTTCGGCCCTGATACCGGCTCGGTGACAATGAAGAACGCCGCCAGCATGGTCGAGCCTGACAGCAGGTGCAGCAGCGGCGAGCCGTTGGAGTCCGAGCCCGAGCCGTTCCAGCACACCAGGCTGATCACGAACAAGCTGGCAAGCAAGCCGACCGGGGCATGCCAGCTGATCACCTTGCGTTGCAACAACAGCAAGCCACCGAGCAAAAACGCCAGGTTGACCGCTTCGCTGCCTCGGCCGCCAAACTGACCGAAGCCTGGATGATTGGCGAACAGCTCATTGATGGTCAGGCTGCGGTTGTTGCGCAGTCCGTCCAGTACCGTGGCTTGCGCCCAGGCATCCGGCTGATTGCCAAGATCCAGACCGAACACTTGTTGCAGCGTGTCTGCCAGGTCCAGTACCTGGGTGACTGGCCACTGAGTCATGTGCTGCGCAAACGACAGCAACACCAGTGCGTAGCCTACCATCGCCGGGTTGAACAGGTTCTTGCCGACGCCGCCGTACAGCTGCTTGCCCAGGGCAATGGCACCGAAGGCGGCAATCATCGGTAGCCACCAGGGGGCGTAGACGGGCAGTGCGGCCGCCAGCAGCACGGCAGTCACCAGGGCACTACCGTCGTTCAGGGTCGGCAGGCTCGGTCGCTGCTGCAGTTTCAGCAGCGCAGCTTCGGTGGCCAGCGCTGCACTGGCACACAGCAGCAGGTTCAGTAGTAGCCCCCATCCGTGCAGCCACAACAGGGTCAGCAGCCCTGGCGCACAGGCCAGTAGCACCAGGGCCATGGTGCTGCGCAGGCGCTCGCTGTTATCAGCCACGGCCATCGCCGGCTGCCGGTTGCAACGCTTGCAGGCGGGCCTGGGCCTGCTGCGCTTCGCGCTCAAGCTCTATCAATTGTGCTTGCTGGGCGTCATTGGGCGCCTCACCAAAGGCGCTGCGGGCCTTGCTCAGTTGTGCCCGGCTCATGGCGGCGGCGATTTTTGCCTGTTTCAGTGCCGCATCGGCGGCTGCGGTTTTCTGCGCCTTGACCCGCTCGATGGCGGCTTTGATCGGGTCGTCGCTAACTGTGCTCGTGGCTGTGGCTGTGGCTGCGGCGCTGGCTGCACGCTGGCTGCGGGCCAGGCGCTCGGCTTGCTTGCGGGCTTCTTCGCGCTGCAGGCGGTTGTTGCGCTGCTCAAAGCGACGCCGCGCATGGTTGCGCTTGTGGCTGCGGGCTGCGAGGGCTTCGGCGTCCTCTGCCAGGCCGCCGACAATCGGCACAATGTTGCTGTTGGCGGTCAATGGCAGCAGGTCGATGCAGTCTACCGGGCAGGGCGCAATGCACAGGTCGCAACCGGTGCATTCGGCGCTGATCACGGTGTGCATCAGCTTGGCCGCACCGATGATGGCGTCCACCGGGCAGGCCTGGATGCATTTGGTGCAGCCGATGCATTCGGCTTCACGGATATAGGCGACTTGCGCCGGTGCACGGCCGCGCTCGTGGTCGAGTTCGATCACCGGCACGTGCAACAGCTTGGCCAAGGCAGCGATGGTTTCACTGCCTCCGGGTGGGCATTTGTTGATCGCTTCGCCCGCCGCCAGGCCTTCGGCGTAAGGCCGGCAACCAGGATGGCCACATTTGCCGCATTGGGTCTGCGGCAACAGGGCGTCGATGCGTTGAATCAAGCTCATGGGTTGAATAGTCCGTTGAATCCGAGAAACGCCATGGCCATGATCCCGGCGCCGATCAGCTCGATCGGCAGGCCGCGAAAGGCCAGAGGGATGTCGTCGTGGTCGCTGCGCAGGCGCAGGTCGCTGAACAGGCTCAGGGCCAGCCAGAAACCCAGGCCACCGCCCAGGCTCCAGCCCAGGGTTTGCACAATCCCATAGCTGCCTTCACTGGCTTGCAGACTCAAGCCTAGCAGCGCAACGTTACCCACCATCAGGGGCAACAAACCGTCGAAGGGCAGGGTTGGCAGCAGGCGTGTCAGCAGTGCGAGCAGCGGCTTGATCGGTAACACGCACAGCCCCAGGAACACGAACAGGCGCAGGTATTCAAGCTGCAGGGGCAGCAACGCCAGGTGATAAATCAGTTGCCCAAGCCCGACCGCCACTAGCAGCGACACCAGGGTCACCAGGCCCAACGCATGCACCTGGCGCCGATCCGGATCGGTGTCGCTGCGCAGCAAGGGGTCGATGGCCAATCCCTGGTGCAGGACCAGGTTGTTGATCAGCGCGGCGCTAACCAGGGCCAGGAAGAATTCGCTCATGAGGGGGCCGAATGCTGAGGCTGTCCGCCATTATCCGGCAATGACGCGAAGATGAGAACGCCCCGGCCGCAATCGGCCGGGGCGTGAGCCTTACTTGATGCGCTGGCCCGGCTTGGCGCCGCTGTCAGGGCTGAGCAGGTAGATCTCTTCACCGCCGGGGCCGGCGGCCATGACCATGCCTTCGGAGATGCCGAAACGCATTTTACGCGGCTTGAGGTTGGCGATCATCATGGTCAGGCGACCTTCGAGCTTGGCCGGGTCCGGGTAGGCCGACTTGATGCCGGAGAACACGTTGCGCTGCTCGTCACCGATGTCCAGGGTCAGGCGCAGCAGCTTGTCGGCGCCCTCGACGGCTTCGGCCTTGAGGATCAGGGCGACCCGCAGGTCGACCGCGGCGAAGGTGTCGAAGTCGATTTCGGCCGACAGCGGATCCTTGGCCAGTTCGCCATTGCCGGTGAGCACGCTGGTCTGGCTGGCGGCCAGGTCTTCCTTGGATGCTGCGGTCATGGCTTCGACCTTGGCCGGGTCGATGCGGCTCATCAGCGCCTTGAACGGGTTGAGCTGATGATTGCTCAGGCGGGTCTGGTGATCGGCCCAGGTCAGTGGCGCGACATTGAGGAACGCCTCGGCGTCAGCGGCCAGCACCGGCAGCACCGGCTTGAGGAAGATCACCAGCTGGCGGAACAGGTTAATGCCCTGGGCGCAGATCGCCTGGACTTCGTCCTGCTTGCCTTCCTGCTTGGCCAGCGACCACGGTGCCTTGTCGGCAATCCAGGCGTTGGCGCGGTCGGCCAGGGCCATGATTTCGCGCATGGCGCGGGCAAAGTCGCGGCCTTCATAGGCTTCGGCGATACCCGGGGCGGCGGCGAGGAAGGCCTCGGTCAGCTCCGGTGCGGCGTCGCCGGTCACCATGACGCCGTCGTTACCCTTGTGGATGAAGCCTGCGCAGCGGCTGGCGATGTTGACGACCTTGCCGACCAGGTCGGAGTTGACCTTCTGGATGAAGTCTTCAAGGTTCAGGTCGAGGTCGTCGACGCCGCGGCCCAGCTTGGAGGCGTAGTAGTAGCGCAGGTATTCCGGCGCCAGGTGATCCAGGTAGGTGCGGGCCTTGATGAAGGTGCCGCGCGACTTGGACATCTTCGAGCCGTTGACGGTCAGGTAGCCGTGCACGTTGATGCCGGTCGGCTTGCGGTAGCCGGCGCCTTCGAGCATGGCGGGCCAGAACAGGGCGTGGAAGTTGACGATATCCTTGCCGATGAAGTGGTACAGCTCGGCTTTCGAATCCTTGTTCCAGAACGCGTCGAAGTCCAGCTCCGGGCGGCGGGCGCAAAGGTTCTTGAAGCTGGCCATGTAGCCGATCGGGGCGTCCAGCCAGACGTAGAAGTACTTGCCCGGCTCATCGGGGATCTCGAAGCCGAAGTACGGCGCGTCACGGGAGATGTCCCATTCCTGCAGGCCGGCATCCAGCCATTCGGCGATCTTGTTGGCCACCGCGTCCTGCAGGGTACCGCTGCGGGTCCATTGCTGGAGCATGGCCTGGAAGTCCGGCAGCTTGAAGAAGAAGTGCTGTGAGTCCTTGAGTACCGGGGTTGCACCGGAAATCGCCGACTTGGGGTTCTTCAGCTCGGTTGGCGCGTAGGTGGCACCGCATTTTTCGCAGTTGTCGCCGTACTGGTCTTCAGCCGCGCACTTGGGGCAGGTGCCTTTGATGAAGCGGTCGGCCAGGAACATTTTTTTGTCCGGGTCGAAGTACTGGGTGATCGAACGGGTAGCGATGTGCCCGGCGTCACGCAGCTTGAGGTAGATCTGGCTCGACAGCTCGCGGTTTTCTTCGGCGTGGGTCGAGTGAAAGTTGTCGAAGTCGACCAGGAAATCGGCGAAATCCCCGCTGTGCTCGGCCTGGACGGCGGCAATCAGCTGCTCGGGAGTGATGCCTTCCTTCTCGGCGCGCAGCATGATGGCCGAGCCGTGGGCGTCGTCAGCGCAGACATAAATGCACTGGTTGCCGCGAAGCTTCTGGAAGCGCACCCACATGTCTGTCTGGATGTACTCGAGCATATGGCCAAGGTGAATGGAACCATTGGCATAGGGCAGGGCGCTGGTGACGAGAATCTGACGTGGCTCGGACATGGGGGCTCGGCTACTTTTTTCGGCTACTTGAGATGAAACGGTGATCGGCCACTATAAAACGCCGGGAAATATATTTCACCCCATGGACGTATCTGAACAGGGATGACGGGTTAGCATAGTGGCCTGTTTTGCTCAGTCTTAATCACGGGAGTCTCCATGAGTGCCGTCACTCGCGCAGCCGTCGAAGCCGTTCTTCGCCAGTACACCGACCCATACCTGAACCAGGACCCGGTCAGCGCCGGCTGTGTCCAGGCCATCGATATCCAGGGCGATCGCGTCAGCGTGCAGCTGCAACTGGGCTATGCCGCCGGCCTGTTCAAGAATGGCTGGGCGCAGGTGCTGCAAACGGCCGTCGAAGGTATCGACGGGGTTGCCTCGGCGCGGGTCGAAATCAACTGCGTGATTGCCGCACACAAGGCCCAGGCACAGATTCCAGGTCTGGCCAACGTCAAGAACATCATTGCCGTGGCCTCGGGCAAGGGCGGTGTCGGAAAATCGACCACCGCCGCCAACCTGGCCTTGGCTCTGGCCCGTGAAGGTGCGCGGGTAGGGATTCTCGATGCCGATATCTATGGCCCAAGCCAGGGCGTGATGTTCGGCATCGCCGAAGGCACCCGGCCGCAGATTCGCGAGCAGAAGTGGTTCGTGCCGCTCAAGGCCCATGGTGTCGAGGTCATGTCCATGGCCTTTCTGACCGACGACAACACGCCGATGGTCTGGCGCGGGCCGATGGTTTCCGGGGCGCTGCTGCAACTGGTGACCCAGACCGCCTGGGACGACCTCGATTACCTGGTGATCGACATGCCGCCGGGCACCGGCGACATCCAGCTGACTCTGGCGCAGAAAGTCCCGGTGGCCGGCTCGGTCATCGTTACCACGCCGCAGGACCTGGCGCTGCTCGATGCCAAGAAGGGCGTGGAGATGTTCCGCAAGGTCAACATCCCGGTGCTGGGCGTGGTCGAAAACATGGCCGTGCACATCTGCTCGAACTGCGGCCATGCCGAACATCTGTTCGGTGAGGGCGGTGGCGAGAAGCTGGCGGCGCAATATGGTGTCGAGCTGCTCGCCTCGCTGCCGCTGTCGATGCTGATCCGTGAGCAGGCCGACAGCGGCAAGCCGACGGCGATTGCCGAGCCGGAAAGCCAGATTGCCATGGTCTACCAGGAACTGGCCCGCCAGGTCGGTGCGCGGATCGTGCTGCAGGAAGCGGCGGCGCCGGCGATGCCGAATATCACCATCAGCGAAGATTGATGGTGGCTTCATCGCCGGCAAGGCCGGCTCCCACAGAATTGTAGCCAGAACCTGTGGGAGCCAGCCTTGCTGGCGATGGGCTGCAAAGCAGCCCTGTTCTGAATGGCTGAATCGCAGGCATAAAAAAAGCCCCACCTGTAAAGGGTGGGGCTTTCTTCAAGCTGTAAAGCGGAAGTTAGATAACTTCTACTTCTTCAGCCTGCATGCCTTTCTGACCGCGGGTAGCGATGAAAGAGACCGCTTGGCCTTCTTTCAGGCTTTTGAAGCCGTCAGCTTTGATGGCTTTGAAGTGTACGAACAGGTCGTCACCGGATTGTGGGGTGATGAAGCCGAAGCCTTTTTCATCGTTGAACCACTTAACGGTACCGGTTTGGCGATTGGACATGGTCTGTCTCCTTGGACAAAGTTAACTACGACTCAGGAAACGCCCTGGCCGAGACTGAGTGCAAAGAGGCAGAAAATTCATGAAGATGGGTTGATCGAAATCTTGCATCAGGTAGATATTCTCAGTGACACGTGCAGCACAGTGGCGTCACCTTAACCCTTTTTCCAGAACGTGCCAATGGTCTTGTGAAGCTTTCTCATAATTCATGACTGACGGTGCTTGAGGGGCCCGTGCAAGCCCCGTGATACGCGGATCCGACGGTTGATGCTGCATGGAACTTTGAACCCGGCGCCGGGCCCGGTAAGATGCCGCACAGAATTTTTTCACCACGCAATTTCAGGACACCCCGCCATGAGCATCAAATCGGACAAGTGGATTCGCCGCATGGCGCAGGAACACGGCATGATCGAGCCGTTCGTCGAGCGCCAGGTGCGCGGTGAGAGCGACAACCGGCTGATCTCCTTCGGCGTCTCCAGCTACGGCTACGACGTGCGTTGCGCCGACGAGTTCAAGGTGTTCACCAACATCAACTCGGCGACCGTCGATCCGAAAAACTTCGATGCCGGCAGCTTCGTCGACGTTAAAAGCGACGTTTGCATCATTCCGCCGAACTCCTTCGCCCTGGCCCGTACCGTCGAATACTTCCGCATTCCGCGCAACGTGCTGACCATCTGCCTGGGCAAGAGCACCTACGCTCGCTGCGGCATCATCGTCAACGTCACCCCGCTTGAACCCGAGTGGGAAGGTCACGTGACCCTGGAGTTCTCCAACACCACCACACTGCCGGCGAAAATCTACGCCAACGAAGGCGTGGCGCAGATGCTCTTCCTCGAATCCGACGAAGAATGCGAAGTGTCCTATAAGGATCGTGGCGGTAAATACCAGGGCCAGCGCGGCGTTACCCTGCCACGCACCTGAGGCGACAAGGCGAGGGAATTCCTTGCCGCCGGCAGACTCCAAGAAGTTGAACCGTTCCGCCCGGCAACACGCCAGGCGGACGTCAACCAGGAGCAGCCCATGAAACTCGACCCGACCATCAGTGCCAAGCTGGCCGTGCTGCAGCCCAACAGTGTTGGGGTGTTGGCCTGGTCGCTGCTGGCCCATCCGCACCCGCATATCCTGCAGGCAGGTGGTGTGCCCGGTCAGCCTGATCCAGACACGCCAAGCCCTGCACAGCCGGGGGATACCCCGCCAATGGAGCCGGGCGAGCCCACCTTGCCCGACGAGCCACCACCGGCCCCGGTTGCCTGACCGCTACTTGAGGTTGCCGCTCAGGAACTGACGCAGGCGCTCGCTTTTCGGATTGCCCAGCACTTCGTCCGGCGGCCCCTGTTCCTCCACCAGGCCCTGGTGGAGGAACATCACCTGGCTCGCCACCTTGCGTGCGAAGGCCATTTCGTGGGTGACCATGATCATGGTCCGGCCTTCTTCGGCCAGGCCCTGGATCACCCGCAACACTTCGCCGACCAGCTCCGGGTCCAACGCCGAGGTCGGTTCGTCGAACAGCATGACTTCCGGCTCCATGGCCAGTGCCCGGGCGATAGCCACCCGTTGCTGTTGGCCGCCGGAAAGAAATGCCGGGTATTGATCGGCCACCCGCGGTGCCAAGCCGACTTTGTCCAGGTAACGGCGAGCACGCTCCTCGGCCTCGTGCTTGCTCACGCCCAGCACCCGTCGCGGCGCCATGGCGATGTTGTCCAATACGCTCAGGTGGCTCCACAGGTTGAAGTGCTGGAACACCATGGCCAGGCGCGTGCGCAGGCGCTGCAGCTCGTCCGGGTCGGTGACGTGCAGGCCGTGATGGTCCTGGGTCATGTGCACCGGCTTGCCGTCGAGGGTCATGCTGCCTTCATTGGGTTGCTCGAGGAAGTTGATGCAGCGCAGGAAGGTACTCTTGCCCGAGCCGCTGGCGCCGATCAGGCAGATCACGTCGCCGGTCCTGGCCTTGAGCGAAACGCCTTTGAGCACATGGTGCTCGCCGTAGCGTTTGTGCAGGTCTTCGATGGTCAGTTTGTACATGCGCAAGCTCTAAAGGTAAGGGTTCAAGGCGACAACAGGTAGCCGCTGCGGTAGGCCTGATTGCCTGCCACATGGGCGATGACCATGCCAGCGGTGGCCATGCGCCGCAGCGAACGGGCATAGAGCAGGCCGGGCTGGCTGTTGCGCACCGGGGTGACCCGGTCGCTGAGCGGGTCGATGACTTCGGCGATCAGTTCATCGGCCTGCAGGTACTGGCCCGGCTTGGCGTGGAACACCAGCAAACCGCCCAGCGGCGTAGCCACGGGCTCCACCCCCGCCAGCGGCGTTGCCGGGTAGCTCAGGGCGGGCAGGGCGGCGGGTTCGCCTTCGATGGCGCCATAACGCGTCAGGTATTCCAGAATCGCCGCGCAGTCCTGTTCCGCTAACGGGTGGCTGACATCGCCCTGGCCACGCAATTCGACGGTCACCGAAAAACTGCCCTGGGGGATCGGGAACTGCTTGGCGAAGCGCTGCTGCAATTGCCACCAGACCAGGGTGAAACATTCATCAAAGGACTGACCGCCCGAGTCGGTGGCCAGCAGGCTGGCCTGGGCGCCGAGGTAGCGCGACAGCGGCTCGACCTGCGGCCAGGCTTCAGGGGTGGTGTACAGGTGCGCCACGGCTTCGAAGTCGCAGTGCAGGTCGAGCACCATCTCGGCGTCGCAGGCCAGGCGTTGCAGGGTCAGGCGCTGGGATTGCAGCGGGGTATGGGCGGCATGGGCATCCAGGGCGCGGCGCAGACTTTCGCGGATCAGCGCGATGTTGTGCTGCGGATCCTGGGTCAGGTGATCGGCAATCTGGTCGCCGATCTGGTCGCTCAAGTCAACGAAGTGGCGGTTGAAGTTCTCGCCGCTTTGCAGCTCGTAACGGCCCAGCGGCACATCCATCAGTACCTGTTCCAGGCCTACCGGGTTGGCGATCGGTATCAGCACGATTTCGCGGCGCAGCAGGCCCTGGGCCTCAAGTTCGGCCAGGCGTTGCTTGAGGTGCCAGGCCACCAGCATGCCGGGCAGTTCATCGGCATGCAGCGAGGCCTGGATGTAGATCTTGCCGGCGTCCCGGGGGCCGAAGTGAAAGCTGTGGATCTGGCGGGCAATGCCTGGAACCGGCGCCAGAATGTCGTGGGTCGAGTGATGCATATCAGTCCTAGTGTGTCGGTCCTAGAAAAGCCAGCCAGCGACGTTCGGCGAGGCGGAACAGCCCTACCAGGGCGAAGGTCACGCACAGGTAGATCAGCGCGGCAATGCCGAACGACTGAAAGGTCAGAAATGTGGCCGAGTTGGCGTCGCGGGCGACCTTGAGGATGTCTGGCACGGTGGCGGTGAAGGCCACCGTGGTGGAATGCAGCATCAGGATCACTTCGTTGCTGTAGTACGGCAGCGAGCGGCGCAGCGCCGACGGCATGATGATATAAGCATAAAGTTTCCAGCCGCGCAGGCCGTAAGCCTTGGCGGCCTCGACTTCACCGTGGTTCATGCTGCGGATCGCCCCGGCGAAAATCTCCGTGGTGTAGGCGCAGGTGTTGAGGGCGAAGGCGAGGATGGTGCAGTTCATCGCATCGCGAAAAAAGCTGTCGAGCAGCGGTTGCGCGCGCACCGCTTCCAGGCTGTAGATCCCGGTGTAGCAGATCAGCAACTGGATATACAGCGGCGTGCCGCGGAACAGGTAGGTGTAGAACTGCACCGGCCAGCGAACCCAGAAACGCGTCGAAACCCGCGCAATCGACAGCGGGATCGAGACCACGAAGCCAATCGCCAGGGCTGCGGTGAGCAGCCACAGGGTCATGGCCAGGCCGGTGATGTGGGTGCCGTCGGTGTAGAGAAAGGCGCGCCAGTATTCCTGCAAGAGTTCGATCATCGGATGGCCTCCCGGGTGCCGACGTTATAGCGCCGTTCCAGCCAGCGCAGGGCAATGTTGGAAGCGCTGGTGATCAACAGGTAGATGAACGCCGCGACCACCAGGAAGTAGAACAGCTGGTAGCTGCTCTTGCCGGCGTCCTGGGCGGCCTTGACCAGGTCGGCCAAGCCGATGATCGACACCAGCGCAGTGGCCTTGAGCATCACCATCCAGTTGTTGCCGATGCCCGGCAGGGCGAAGCGCATCATTTGCGGGAAGACCACGAAGCGAAAGCGTTGCAGGCGCTTGAGGCCATAGGCGGTGGCCGCTTCGACCTGGCCCCGCGGCACGGCGAGGATGGCGCCGCGAAAGGTTTCGGTGAAATAGGCGCCGTAGATGAAGCCCAGGGTGATGACCCCGGCGGCGAACGGGTCGATCTCGATGTATTCCCATTCCATGGCGTCGGTGAGGCTGGTCAGCCAGGTTTGCAGGCTGTAGAAAATCAGCAGCATCAGCACCAGGTCAGGCACGCCGCGAATCAGCGTGGTATAGGCCTGGGCAATCAGGCGCAGCGGGCGCAACGGCGAGAGTTTGGCACTGGCGCCGAGCAGGCCCAGGCCAACGCTGACCAGCAGCGACATGAAGGACAGTTGGATGGTCATCCAGGTGCCCTGCAGCAGCAAGGGGCCGAAGCCCTTCAAGCTGAAAGCCGAGAGCCCCAGGAACTGCAGCAGGTCTTCGAACATGAAACGAACCTATGCCAGTGGACGCGATCATGCGGGAACCGGCATTGCCGGTTCCCGCACCGGTTATTTGCCGCTGTAGAGGTTCAGGTCACCGAAGTGCTTTTTCTGGATCGTGGCGTAGGTGCCGTCGTCGTGTAACGCTTTGATACCTTTATCCAGGAGCGCCTTGAGCTCAGTGTTACCTTTTTTGATACCGACTGCGGTCTTGGACGGCAGCAATTCGCTCTCGACCGGCTGGCTGACTTCGTAGTCGACGCCTTTTGGCGATTTGAGGAAGCCCAGTTCGGCCTGGAGCATGTCCTGGATCGAGGCATCCAGGCGTCCGGAGGTCAGGTCGGCATAGACCTGGTCCTGGTTCTGGTAGGCCTGGGTCTTGACCCCGGCCTTGTCCAGCACGGCCTTGGCGTAGGCTTCCTGAATGGTGCCTTGCTCGTAGCCGACGGTCTTGCCCTTGAGCGAGGCCGGGTCGGCAGTCAGGCCCGAGCCTTTCTTGAATACCAGGGCGGTGGGGCCGGAGAACAGTTCATTGGAGAAGTCGATGACTTTCTCGCGCGCCGGGGTAACGGTCATCGACGAAATCACACCATCGAACTTGTTGGCCTTGAGCCCCGGAATCATGCCGTCGAAGTCACTTTCCACCCACTTGCACTTGACCTTGAGCTCAGCGCAGATGGCATTGCCCAGGTCGATGTCAAAGCCCACCAGAGAACCGTCGGCGGCTTTCGATTCGAACGGTGCATAAGACGGATCGACGCCGAAGCGCAGCTCCTTGTATTCCTTGGCCAGGGTATTGCCCGCAGCCAGACACAACGCGAGTGCGGAAAGCGTCAGCCATGCTTTTTTCATTGTGTGTCCTTGGATTCGCAAAGTGTTGGGGTGGCAAAGGGCCGTTACCGGTCAATGCCAGACAACACAGTGATAGCAAGTTTCACACCATATTCCAGGCCGGCGCCCACATTCTGTAGGCGCCGGCCTTGTCAGCGATGGGCCGCAGCGCGGCCCTGAACTACTTTAGTAACGCGCATCCACCGGCTTGCCACCTTTGGGCCAGTCCTTGACCTTGTCCGGGAAGTCCGGCCGGGGCTGCTGCGAGAACCAGGCCGCGACATCCACCGCCTCCTGATCACTCAAGCCCCCCTGGCCGAGCGGGAACTTCTCGTGAAAGCCAATCGGCATATTGCGTTTTACGAACGCCGCAGCGGTATAGGTGCGGGCCATGCCGGCGCCGATATTGAACGATTGGTCGCCCCACAGCGGCGGGTACACCAGGCTGCCGTCTTCACGGGCCAGGCCCTCGCCATTGCTGCCATGGCACACCGCGCACTGCTCGGCATACACCTGCTTGCCGTTGTCCAGGTCCGGCTTGATCGCCGTGTCGATCTTGCCGACCCCGCGCCCGGCCACCTTGTCGCCCGGCTGGGTGTTCATCTTCATCCAGTCGAAATAGGCCACCATCGCCTGCATGTCCGCCGATTGCGGCGGGATTGGCTTGCCGTTCATCGAGCGCCGGAAGCAGCCATTGATGCGCTCTTCAAGGGTGACTTCCTTGCCTGCACGCGGTGCGTAGCTGGGGAAGAACGCCGAGACGCCGACAAACGGCGAGCCGTCGGCCACGGTGCCGGCGTTGAGGTGGCAGCTGGTGCAGTTGAGTGCGTTGCCGACGTTGTCCGGCAGCAGCTCACGGGTTTGCAGGTGCAGGCGCATGCCGCGGATCACCTGGTCGGCATTGGCTGCGGCGAGCAGGTTGGCCAGGCGCGGGGTTTCAAACGCGCTGGAGTCGGTGGTCTGCGGGTTGAGCTGGTCACGCAGGGCTTTGACCTGCTTGGCGGTGATCGGCGAACTGTTGTTGCCCCAGCGGCCGCGCACGAAGGTCAGGATTTCGGCGATCTCTTCATCGGCCAGGCGGGCGAAGCCTGGCATGGTGTAGACCCGCGAATGGGTGGCGGTCTGTGCGGTTTCCCAGCCAGTAAGGGTGATGTGCAGCAGGGAGGTCGGGTTGGCCGAGGCGATGCTCGGGTTGCCGGCCAATGGCGGAAACAGGCCCGGGACCCCACGGCCGTCGGGGCGGTGGCAATCGCTGCAGAACTGGGTGTAGCCCAGGCCGCCGCGGCTGCTGAACAGGTCGTCCGGGGCGGCGTTTGCGGCCAGGGGGATATCCGGCATTGGCAAGTCATCCTCCCCCGGTGGCAGCGACTTCAGGTAGCTGGCGATGGCCACCAGGTCGGCGTCACTGAAGTGCTGGGTACTGTGATGAATGACGTCGGCCATGTTGCCCGACACCGTGGCAAAGCGGTTCTGCCCGGTCTTGAGCAATTGTACGGTGTCTTCCACGGTCCACAGGTTACGCAGGCTCAGGGCCTGCCAGTGCTCTACGGTTTCACCGGCGAGGAAGTGCTTGCCGCTGCGGCCGGCATCGCTCATGGCCTTCTCCTGGAAGGCGATACCGCGCGGGGTATGGCAGGCACCACAATGGCCCAGGCCCTGCACCAGGTAGGCACCACGATTGAGCACGTCGTCCTTGGCGGCATCGGGCTCGAAGGGCTCGGTGTCGACAAAGGCGAAGTTCCACAGCGACAGGCCCCAGCGCATGTTGAACGGCCAGCTCATGTCCGCTTCCTGGTTGGACTGGCTGATCGGCGTCACGCCCTGCATCAGGTAGGCGTACAGGGCGCGCATGTCCGCTTCGGTCATTTTCGCGTAGGAGGGGTAAGGCATCGCCGGGTACAGGTTGGTGCCGTCCGGGGTAACCCCTTCGCGCATGGCCTTGTCGAACTGCTCGAAGCTGTAGCGGCCGATGCCGGTATCCGGGTCGGGGGTGATGTTGCTCGAGTAGATGGTGCCCATCGGCGTTTTCAGTTGCAGGCCACCGGCCATTTCCGGCGCTTGCGGTGCGGTGTGGCAAGCAATGCAGTCGCCCAGCTGAGCGATGTATTTGCCTCGGGCCAGCAGTTCGCTGTCGGCCGCCACTGCCGGGGGCGGCTCGCTGGCGAGTACGGAGAACGAGAACACGGTCGTGGCCACCAGGGCCAGACGGGAGAAGGCAGATGCCATTGCATTATTCCTTTAGTCACCTGGCCTGGGGTGGTCCCCTGGGCACAGGGCTGCAATCGTTTTTATGGTTCATCAGGCAGAGGCGGGAAACGAAACTTGCCTCAGTTTCGTTGTAAGGGATTTGGCGGTGGGGGCCGTTGATATGGATCAGCGCAGCCGGCTTTGCACCGGCTGCGCGTGCGGATGGCGCGGCGTTACTTGCCCGGCACCAGGGTCAGGCGCTTGTTGCCGTAGGCGCGGTCGAAGTTTTGCGGTTGCAGCGGCAGGCTCATGTAGCGGCCCTTGAACCAGGCATCCAGGCCATCGGTAAAGTGCGGGCTGGCCGGGTTGCCGGACTGGCCGCTGCTGCTTTGCAGTTGCAGAGGTTCGATTTGACCGAAGTCCACTACCATGCGCAGCGACGGTGGTAGTTGCGCATTGAAGTTCTGTCCCCAGGCATAGGGTGCCAGGTTCAGGGTGCTGTGGTCGCCGCCTGTGGCCAGCGGGCCGCGACTGACGGCATCACCCAGGCCATGGAAGGTCGGCACCGGCCAGCGGTACTGGTGCAGCTTGCCCCATTGCCAGGCGCGGTGATCAGTGCCCAGTTGCGCTTCGCCGGCATTGACCGCCGCAGCCAGGCTGCGGGCGAGAATGGCCGGTTTGTCTTCTTTTTGCGCAGTTTTCTGATCGTCCCAGAACGGGCTGTCTTCGCGGCCGAGCAAGTGGTCGGCCTGGGCTGAATAGGACAACCGTGCGTTACCGACGAAGGCCTGCCAGGTCGGGCTGGATTCGGGGCCCAGCTCGTCGAGGAAGGTCAGTTTTGCACTTTCCTGCAGGAACAGTTCATACAGGGCGGCGTCTGCCGAGGTGGTGCTCAGCCGGCCGTCGAAGGCCATCAAACGGGTGTAAGCCTCGCGGGCCTTGGTCCGTTGCTCGGCTGGCAGGGCGTCGATCGCCTGCTTGAGCGGTTGGGCCATGCCGGGGGCTTGGAACATCTTTTTCAGCTTGTCGGCAAACAGCGTGGTCTGGTCGCTCTGCATCATCATCAGGCTACGGCTGTCGTGCTTGCCGTTGCCAGCCAGTTGCGCCAGGCGCTCGGCGCGCTCGGGGTAGTACCAGCTATTGGACAACTGCATGCCGTAGCCTTTGGGTACGCTGCGCTGGTTGGCATTGCCGATCCAGCCCTGGGGCGGGTCCTGGTCGTAGGGGTGGAGCATCGGGTCGGCGTATCCGTCCCAGTCGTAGCGACCGTCCCAGCCTGGCGAAGGCAGCAGGCCCTGGCCTTCACGACGGTTGGGGAAGCGCCCGCTGACCTGCCAGCCGATGTTGCTGGCGTCGGCAAACACGAAGTTCAGCGCCGCAGCGCCAATCTCACGGGTGTTGTCGAAGGCGCGCTCGACATTCTGCGCCCGCGACAGGTTGAAGAACGCATCCAGGCTCTGGTCGCCCTTGAGCTCGGGCATGCGCAGGGCCAGGCCCAGGCTGGCGTTGTGCGGCTGGCCGAGCAGGGTGCCGTGGCGGGTGTCGTACAGGGTTTCACGCAGCGGGCGCTGGCCCTTGATGAAGAAGGTTTCGTTGCGGGCCTGGGCTGGCAGCCATTTGCCGTCGGCCTGGTACATCAGGCGGCTGCCTTCCTTGCGCAGTTTTTCCAGGAACAGGTCCTGGTTGTCGGCCATCACCGCGCTGGCGCTCCAGGCCAGCTTGCCGTTGTAGCCCGAAAGCACCAACGGCAGGCCGGCAATCGACACGCCGGCGACCTGGTATTTGGGCGAACGGATCTGCACCGGGCTCATCGCCCAGGCGCCGAGGCTATCGCTGGCCATCAGGCTCTTGCCGCTGCGGCTGCGCTGCGGGGCAATCGCCCAGTTGCTGGAACCGGCGGTGCCAAGCAGGTTGAGTGCAGCCAGCTGCTCGCTGACTGCCGTTAGTGGCGCCAGGCCCGCAAGCTGGGTGTTCAGGTTCAGGCCTTTGAGCTTGTCGGTTTCGCCCAGCGCCAGCGGTTCGTCAGGGTAGCTTGGCAGCAGCCAGGCCAGTTTGTCGGTACCGACTTTTTGCGCCAGGCCCAGGGCTGCGAGTTCTTCCTGCAGGTTGACCGACTGGCTGAAGTTGTACAGGCAGAAGATCAGCGCCGAGTCTTCGGGCTTCCAGTATTCCGGGCGGTAGCCGCTTTGCGCCAGTGGCGCCGGCAGCTTGTCGCGGTAGCGGAACATGTAAGCGTTGACGCCACGGGCATACACCTCGAAGAAGCGTTTGAGGCGCGGCGAGGCATCGGCATACAGCTGGTTGGCGCTGGCCTTGAGGTTGGCCGCGCGCATCAGGCGGTCGACTTCCAGCACATCGGCACCGGCCATTTCCGCCAGGCGGCCTTGAGCCAGCAGGCGCATGCCGACCATCTGCCCGATACGGTCACCGGCGTGGATATAGCCCAGGGCGAACAGTGCGTCGTGGAAGTTGCTCGATTCGATCAGGGGCATGCCCAGGGCGTTGCGACGCACCGAAACATTCTGCGCCAGGCCTTTGAGCGGCTGCACGCCGGTGCTGGGCAGCACGCTGTCGCGCTGGCCGGCCATTTGGCAGCCGCCCAGGCTGAGCAGCCCGAGCATCGCAGCGGCTACGCCGAACCGGGGGGTAAAAGGGGGAAGGGCTGGCGCGGCCATGATCAGGCTCCTGCAGGGCGTGGCGGTAAAAGGCGCTACGTTAGTGAGCGCGATCACACCATGCAAGCGGGGCGCAGCCTTTATTTTCACCAGCTGACGAGGCGTCGCGCCGGCAGGGGAGCTAGCGGTCGCACCTGCGCGCTGCGCAAGCGCCGACCACTAGCAAAAGGCCGCGATCAGGCGCCGTGGCACTTCTTGAACTTCTTGCTGCTGCCGCATGGGCACGGATCGTTGCGGCCGACGTCCTTCAGGGCGTTGCGCACCGGCTCCTGGTGGCCGTGGTTGCAGTGCGGGCCGTGTACATGGCCATGGTCATGGTCGTGATGATCATGATCGTGGTTGCAGTCAGGGCCATGGACATGGGGTTGCTGGGTCATCTTGGGTTACTCCGGAATAAGATCGCCGGGAATTATCTCACCACTGCGCGACAAGTGCAGGTCGCGGGCGAAGAATAATCCGCTGCTCAGTTCACCTTCCAGGCGATAACGCAACGGGCCTTCGCTGCCTTTGAGCAGTTTGGCCAGGGGTTTGACCTGCTGCCAGAGGTTGGTGCGCACCGGGATCTTGAAGGTGCGCCGCGCGTGCGGGCCGACACTGCGCCACAGACTGGCCTCGCCTTCGGTCAACGGCAGGTCGTTGATCAGCACCTTGTAGCCCAGGTAACGGATGAACAGGCGGCTGTCGTTGGGGTTGTCGACCTGCACATGGAGCACAAACTCCTGCTGCAGCAGGCGCATCTTCACCGGCTCAACCTTGAGCAGGTGCACCTGCGGGTCCTGGTAGTCACTGTCCAGCCAGCTGGCGCAGCCCGCCAGATGCAAGAGCAGAGCGCCGATCAGCAGCAGGCGGGCCATCAGGCTCAGCTACCCAGGTAACTGGAGCAGCACTTCTTGAACTTCTGCCCGCTGTTGCATGGGCAGGGATCGTTGCGCGTGGCCTTGAGGCCGACGGTCGGGTCGATGAAGTACCAGCGGCCGTGGTTCTGGACGAAGGCCGAGCGTTCGCGGTGGCAATGTTCACCGTCGTTGTCGTGCCAGCGGGCGGTAAAGGTCACGAAGGCATGTTCAGGCTTGCCGCCGAACACTTCGGCACCTTCGACCTCAAGGCCCAGCCAGGTGCTCTGCTGGCTCCAGGCTTTGATCGCCTCGCGGTCGAGCCCCGCTTGCTGGACCGGCAGGGTAGTGGCCACCAGGTAGTCGACCAGCCCCAGCACATAGGCGCTGTAGCGCGAACGCATCAGCGTCTGCGCGTCGGGGGCGGGGAGCCCAGCATGATAATGCCCGCAGCAGGTATCGAGCTGATCGCCGCTACCGCAGGGGCAAACCGAGACACTCATTGCTTCACCACCAGTACTTGCCAAAATTTTCCGGGTTGGCCCAGAACTTGGCGTTGAGCCAGTCCGGGACCTGTTTGTATTCACGTAGATCATAGGTGAACAGGTTCAAAACCTGCTCATCCCGTTGGAATTTTTCGCTGGCTTGCAGGGCCAGGGCGAAGAAGTCGGTTTCTTGCCAGCCACAGGCGTTCAGGTCGGCCAGCACGGCCACGCGGCTGGCGTTGAGGTTGCGAATGCCACCGAGCAATTGCAGGCCATCGCGTTTGGGCAGGTGCTCGAGGCAATCGACCAGCAGCGCCAGGTCGAAGCGCTGCGCCGCAAGCTCGGCCGGCAGCGGGCCGGGGCTGGCCACGTCGATCTGCGCCTGCGGATGCGCCTGGGCGAAAGCCTCCAGGGCCGGAAAGCGCTCGCCTATCAATAGCAGGCGCTGCGGCGCATAGCGATCAAGCAGGGCGGCCAGGGCCTGTTGCGGGGTGCGCTGGGAAAAACCGTCAATCATCGGGAATCCTCGGTCAGATAGCTCAAGACTAACGGTCTGGCGGCACTTGGCATAGTGCCGCGGCGCCGCATCATGGCCTATTGCTGGCGGATATCAATGAGGCGGTCTTTACTCCCAGAGCATCGGTTTTGCACCGATTCCCCCCAGGAGATGCAACAAAATGAGCATAGTACGCACAGCATTACCTCTGGTTCTGCTAACCAGCGTGTTGACTGGTTGTGCAGGTTTGCAAAAAACCGACTGGCCGAAGTGTGCTGCCGTCGGGGGCGTAGGCGGCGCAGCCTTGGGCGCTATCGAGAGCTCCAGCTGGGCAGGCTGGGGCGCGCTGCTCGGCGCGGGCATGGCCGCCGGTTATTGCTGGGCCCATGGCGATGGCGATGAAGACGGCGATGGCGTGCCAGACAGCCGCGACAAATGTCCGGGCACACCGCGCGGCGTGCAGGTCGATGCCAACGGCTGCCCACCAGAGCCGGTGGCCGTGGTCGAAGAAGTGGCCGTGGTCAAGGAAGAAGTCATTGTCATCCGCGATGTTCACTTCGAGTTCGATTCGGCCAAGCTGACCGCCGCCGACAAGGAACGCCTCAATACCATCGCCACACGCCTGAAAAACGAAGCGGCGAGCGCGCGTTTGAGCGTCACCGGCCATACCGACAGCAAAGGCTCCGATGCCTATAACCAGAAGCTTTCGGAGCGCCGCGCCCACTCGGTCACCGAATACCTGATCGAGAGCGGCGTGCCACGCGCCAGCTTTGTCTCGGTGCGCGGTGCGGGTGAGACCCAGCCGGTTGCCGATAACGCCACTGCCGATGGCCGGGCACAGAACCGCCGTACGGAAATTCGCATCGAGCGCTGAAGCGCCAGCGGCCTGCGGCTTGAGAAGTACCGCAGGCCGGTCTTTACTCCTGTGTGACCGGTAGAGGCCGGTGACACAGGAGCAATTCTCATGAGTGTTCTCTTCAAGGCCACGCTGCCGGTGCTTCTGGCCGCAAGCCTGCTCTCCGGTTGCGCGACCCACAGCGATGGCAGCGCCCCACTCAATCAAAGGACCTGGCCTATCTGCAGCCTGCTTGGCGGTCTGGTCGGTGGTGGTCTTGGCGCCATCGAAAGCTCAGCCTGGGCAGCCGGTGCCGGTGCTGCCGGCGCAATTGCCGGCGGCCTGATCTGTTATGCCCAGGACGGTGACGAAGATGAAGACGGCGTGTTCGACCGCCGTGACCGTTGCCCTGACACGCCGGCCAACACCCCGGTCAGCCATACCGGTTGCCCGCTGCCGCAATACCCGGTGAGCCAGAAGGCCCCGGAACCTGCACCGACCTCGGAAGTGATCACCCTCAGCGACCAGGGCGCGGTAATGTTCGCCTTTGACTCGGCGCAGTTGACCAGCGCGGCCCAACAACAGCTGCAGGCGCTGACCAGCAAGCTCAATGGTGCCAATGTGGTCAGCGTCAAAGTCATCGGCCATACCGACAGCCAGGGCTCGGATGCCTACAACCAGGCGTTGTCCGAACGGCGGGCGAGCAGTGTTGCCGAGTACCTGATCAGCCAGGGCCTGTCGCCAGCCAAGGTCACCAGCCAGGGCAAGGGTGAAAGCCAGCCTGTCGCCGATAACGACACCGATGCCGGGCGGGCGCAGAACCGCAGGGTGGAACTGCACCTTAATTGACCGAGCCTCTGGCACAAGGAGTGTGTCAGCCGTTACTGTTGCAGGCGATGCCGGGGGGACCTGGCATCGCCACCGAAAAATAACAACGGGGGGCGCCTATGCAAGGTTTACTGGGGCTGGCCAAGGCCCTGACCGTGGTGTTCTGGTGGGTGGTACTGGTGAATCTGCTGATACCGCTGGAGCACCCCTTCCACCTGCTGATCAATGCCGCCGGTGCCGCCCTGCTTGGCCTGCACTTGCTGGAAGTATTGATGTTCAATGGTTGCCTGCGTGAGCGCAGCCATCGTTGGTTCGATCGCTTGCAGATCCTGCTGGTCGGTATTTTTCATGTTCTTTCAATTCCGGCACCCCGCAAGGAAGCTGCTCATGCGTAAATTGATCATTCTGGCTGCGTTGTTCAGCCCCCTGGCCCTGGCCGATGCCATCAGCGTGGCTGCCCATTCAGTGTTGCGCCTGCCAAACAAGGCCAGCGTCGTGCATTTGCAACGCCTGGAGGTTGCTGATTCCGCCACTCTGGTGCTGCCCGCCAGCCTGGTCGATCTCAGGGTCGATGAGTTGCACCTGGGCCGGGAGGCGCGGATTGCCATCGTGCCGGCCGAATCCACCCTGCAGATCGAAGTGAGCCGGGCCCAATTCGCCGAGGGCAGCCAGATTGTTGCCCATGGTGCGCCGGGTACTTATGAGAAAGCGGCAAAGGCTGGGCGCAACCTGGAGTTGCAGCTGCATGAGCTGCAGGCCACGACGTTGGCCATCGATGCCCGCGGTGGTGCGGGTGCGCCGGGTTACGTCGGGCTCGATGGCGCCAACGGCAAGCCGGGGGGCTGCACTTGGGGCCAGGCCAGCCGCGGCGCCAATGGCGATAACGGTGGCAATGGCCATGACGGCGCGCCGGGTGGCCGGGTGCGGCTGGCGTTACCGGCAGGTTTCCCTGCCGAGCGCATCGTGGTCCAGCTTGATGGCGGTGCGCCAGGCGTGGCGGGTGCAGCCGGCAAGCCGGGCGCCGGTGGCGCGAGCAAGGGCTGTCTGGTGTACAGCACCGCAGGTGGCGCGGCAGGCAAACCTGGAGCTGCGGGTCAGCCGGGAGCGGCGGGTGCAGCTGGGGAGTTGATTTTGCAGCGCCTGTAAAAGCACGCGCCGGCCCCTATGGGAGCCGGCCTTGAAGGCGATGGGCTGCAAAGCAGCCCCTTGGCCTGGTTCACCACAGCACCCCACCCGACAACACCACTGCAATCCCCAGCACCAGGTTGATCCCGACCATCCGCCGAATCTTCGCCATTGCCGCCGCACCCGCCGGCCAGTCTTCGGCCTGCACCGCCTGGCGCAGTTCCGGGTACAGCAACGACTGGACACGAAAAAACACGGCAAACATTGCGATCGCACCGCCGATCATCACCTGCACGTGCCGTGGCGTGGTCTCGAAGCTGGCAAAACGCGTGTTGACCATGAACATGCCGCTGATCGCCAGTAACGCGATCGCAATCCATACCCACAGGAAAAAACGCTGAAACACTTCCACCCACAGGCGCAGCCGAGCGGGGCCCTCCAGGGCTGCAACCGCCGCAGGGCGCAGGATCAGCCAGGCAAAGAACATCCCCCCGACCCACACCAGGGCGGCCAGAACATGCAGGCTGTAAGACAGGGCAAAGACGGGCATCGGGATCTCCATTCGGCGCAAAGGGCAATAGCGGGGTATGATAGCGACCCAATCGAAACACTGAAAATTTATCCAGCCCTTCGGGCGCCCGACACCATGATCAGCAACGAACTCAAAACCACGATTCAGGGCGCCTATTCGCGTTTTCTCGAAGCCAAGAGCCTCAAGCCGCGCTACGGCCAGCGCCTGATGATTGCCGAAGTGGCCAAGGTGCTCGGCGATATCGACTGCGACGACGAAGGCCGGCGCGTCGGCGAACCGGCTGTTGTCGCGGTCGAGGCCGGCACCGGTACCGGCAAGACGGTAGCCTACAGCCTGGCGTCGATTCCGGCGGCCAAGGCGGCCGGCAAGCGCCTGGTGATCGCCACCGCCACGGTTGCCCTGCAGGAGCAGATTGTCTTCAAGGACCTGCCCGACCTGATGCGCAACAGCGGTCTGAATTTCAGCTTCGCCCTGGCCAAAGGCCGTGGCCGTTACCTGTGCCTGTCGAAACTCGATGTGCTGCTGCAGGAAGGCCAGGCGCAATCGGCCACTGCCCAGCTGTTCGAGGAAGAAGGCTTCCGGATCGAGGTCGACGAGGCCAGCCAGAAGCTGTTCACCAGCATGATCGAAAAGCTCGCCGGCAATCGCTGGGATGGCGACCGCGACAGCTGGCCCCAGGCTTTGGAAGACCAGGACTGGGCGCGCCTGACCACCGATCACAGCCAGTGCACCGGGCGCCATTGCCCGAACTTCGGCCAATGCACCTTCTACAAGGCCCGTGAAGGCATGGGCAAGGTCGATGTGATCGTCACCAACCACGACATGGTCCTCGCCGACCTGGCCCTGGGCGGCGGCGCCGTGCTGCCGGATCCGCGCGACACCATTTATGTATTCGACGAAGGCCACCACCTGCCCGACAAGGCCATCGGCCACTTCGCCCATTACACCCGTCTGCGTTCGACCGCCGACTGGCTCGAGCAAACCGCCAAGAACCTGACCAAACTGCTGGCCCAGCATCCGTTGCCGGGCGATCTGGGCAAGTTTATCGAGCAGGTGCCGGAGCTGGCTCGCGAAATCAAGGCCCAGCAGCAGTTCATGTTCAGCGCCTGCGAGCAGGTTGCCGATTTCCGCCCGGGCGAAGACATGGAAGGCCGTGAGCGGCCCCGTCATCGTTTCGAAGGCGGGGTGGTGCCCGAGCACATGCGCGAGATGGGCATCGAGCTTAAAAAGGGCTTTTCGCGCCTCAGCGACCTGTTCACCCGCCTGACCGAGCTGCTTAAGGAAGGCATGGATGGCGAGGTCAATATCGGCATCGCCAGCCATCAGGCCGAGGAGTGGTACCCGCTGTTCGGCAGCCTGCTGATGCGCGCCCAGGGCAACTGGGAACTGTGGACCGCCTTCACCGCCGAAGATCCCGAAGACAGCCCGCCCATGGCCCGCTGGCTAACCCTGGCCGAAAGCGGGGCATTGTTCGATATCGAGGTCAATGCCAGCCCGATCCTCGCCGCCGAAATGCTCCGGCGCAACCTGTGGAACGTCGCCCACGGCGCCCTGGTGACCTCGGCGACGCTGACGGCACTGGGCAAGTTCGATCGCTTTCGCATGCGTGCCGGGCTGCCCAAGACCGCGGTCACCAGCGTTGTACCAAGCCCCTTCCATCACGTTGACGCCGGCGTGCTGCGGGTGCCGGACCTGCGCGCGGACCCGCGCGATGCCGCCGCCCACACCGCAGCGATCATTCGCGACCTGCCGGAGCTGGTGGAAGGCTCGCGCGGTTCGCTGGTGCTGTTTTCCTCGCGCAAGCAGATGCAGGACGTGTTCGACGGCCTGGACCGCGACTGGCGCAAGCAGGTGTTCATCCAGGGCAACCTGTCCAAGCAGGAAACCCTCAACAAGCACAAGGCGCGGGTCGATGGCGGTGATTCCAGCGTGCTGTTCGGCCTGGCCAGCTTCGCCGAAGGCGTCGACCTGCCGGGCGCGTATTGCGAGCACGTGGTGATCGCCAAGATTCCTTTCGCCGTGCCGGATGACCCGGTCGAGGCCGCCCTGGCCGAATGGATCGAGGCCCGTGGCGGCAACCCGTTCATGGAGATTGCCGTGCCGGACGCCTCGCTACGGCTGATCCAGGCCTGCGGGCGGCTGCTGCGCACCGAAGAGGATCGCGGCACCATCACCCTGCTTGACCGGCGGGTGGTCACCCAGCGCTACGGCAAGGCTATTCTCAATGCGTTGCCACCGTTTCGCCGGGAAATTTCCTGAAACCCCGGAGCGCAATGCTTCGGGCGTTGTCTATCACTCAGTTCAAGGCCCCATGGGCCCTCAAGGAGAGCTCCAGCCCTATGATTCGCCGCACCTTGCCTGCCGTATTCGCACTGTTGTTCAGCACGCCGCTGCTGGCCGGGCAACAGACGCTGTTCAGCTTCGTTCGCCCGGCCGCCGTGGTCAATGTGGTGACCGAAGATGCCAGCCTGCCGCAGTACAACGCAGAGCAGACGGCCGAGGGCGAGGTGTTGCGCCGGGTGGTGTTCAACCCGGTGCAACAGCCCAAGCTGCGCCTGACCCCGCAGGCCGGGGCCTGGGACTGGTCCAGCGCCACGGCCCTGACCTTGCGTCTGCAAAGCGCCATGGACTGGGCGCTGACCGTCGATGTCACGGTGCAAAGCAGTGATGGCAAGACCCTCACCAGCCGCATCGACCTGCCGGCGGGCCCGGCGCAAACCGTCTACGTGCCGCTCAAGGCCAGCTCGCCGTTGAGCCAGGGCATGCGTGCCGGGCCGCCAATGCCGTGGGTGCATGAGGGCCAGCGGGTATTGCTGACCAGCAGTGCCGGCGAGGTCGATCTCAAGCAGGTGGTCTCGGTGACCTTGTCGATGAACAAGCCCAATGTCGCCCAGAGCATCCTCATCGAGCGTGTCGGTACCCAGGATGACGAGCAAGTGCAAAAGGCCGTGTACACCGGCCTGATCGACGGCTATGGCCAGTCCACCCGCGGCCGCTGGCCGGAAAAGGTCGTCAGCGATGACCAGCTCAAGGCCGCCGCCAGCCGCGAACAGCAGCAGCTCAAAGGCTGGCTGGGCGAACGCAGCAAACTCAAGCTGGACAGGTTCGGCGGTATCACCGAGGGCCCGGCGTTCGAGGCCAAGGGTTTCTTCCGCACGGAAAAACGCGAGGGTCGCTGGTACCTGGTGACCCCCGAAGGCCATCCGTTCTACTCCCTGGGCGTCAATACCGTGGCAGCCGACGGTGGCCGCACCTATGTGGCCGGACGCGAAAGCATGTTCAGTGCGCTGCCTCAAACTGGCGAAGCGCTGGCGCAGTTCTACGGTGAAGGCAACAACAACGACGGCAATGGCTCCGCCCGTGGTCGCAACTTCAACCAGGGGCGCTGGTTCGACTTCTATGCCGCCAACATCGAGCGCAGCCATGGAGCCCCGTGCACGCCGGTGGCGGCCAGCGACAAAGCCCCGGCGGTGGAATGCCCGCCAGCGAGCCTGGACAAACAGCGCTGGCAGGGGCATACCCTCGACCGCCTGCAAGCCTGGGGCTTCAATACCCTGGGCAACTGGAGCGAGCCGACGCTCGGCCAGGCCAACCGCATGCCTTACACCTTGCCGCTGTCGATTGTCGGTGACTACACCAGCATCAGTACCGGCATGGACTGGTGGGGCGGCATGCCCGACCCGTTCGACCCGCGCTTTGCCATGGCCACCGAGCGCGCGGTGGCGATTGCCGCCCGCGACCATCGCGACGACCCCTGGCTGATCGGTTACTTTGCCGACAACGAACTGGCCTGGGCCGCCCCCGGTGACGACCCCAAGGCCCGTTATGCCCTGGCCTACGGTACCTTGCGCCTGACCACCGACGTGCCGGCCAAGCGTGCCTTCCTCAAGCAACTGCGCGACAAGTACCGCAACCAGGCCGGCCTGTCCAAGGCCTGGGGCATCGAGCTGCCAGCCTGGGAACTAATGGAAGACCCAGGGTTCGAACCGCCGCTGCCAAGCCCCGAGCACCCGGAAATCGAGGCCGACTTCAAGTACTTCCAGAAGGTCTTCGCCGAAACTTATTTCAAGACCATTTCCGACTCGCTGAAATGGCATGCGCCCAACCACCTGCTGCTTGGCGGCCGCTATGCCGTGAGCACCCCGGAAGCGGTCGGCGCCTGTGCCGAATACTGCGACGTCATCAGCTTCAACTTCTACACGCCCAAACCGCAGGACGGCTACGACTTCAACCAGCTCAAGGCGCTGGACAAGCCGGTGCTGGTTTCCGAGTTCCAGTTCGGCTCCCGTGACCGTGGCCCGTTCTGGCCGGGGCCGATGGAAGTGGCCAAGGAAGAGGGCAGGGCACCGGCCTACGCCAGCTTCGTCAAGGCCGCGCTGGAGGAGCCGTCGATTGTCGGCGTGCACTGGTTCCAGTACCTCGATCAGCCCGCCAGCGGGCGCCTGCTCGATGGCGAGAACGGCCATTTTGGCCTGGTCGGCATTACCGATGTACCGTTCCAGGGCTTTGTCGACGGCGTGCGCAAGAGCAATCTGCAAACCCAGGAACAGTTCGGTAAAACTCTGGTGACCCCGGAAAAAGCGCCGAAGACGCCCTGACACCTGCTGCCGGGCATGCACCGCCCGGCTTCTGTCTGTTCCCAAATCGTGCGCAGACTGAAACAATGCACAGCCATTTGAGAAGCCGGTTCACGGGAGTTGCTGGGTGCAGATTCAGGGTCATTACGAGCTTAAGTTTGAAGCGGTACGTGAAGCCTTTGCGGCGCTGTTCGACGATCCTCAGGAGCGTGGCGCGGCGCTGTGCATCCAGGTCGGTGGCGAAACCGTCATCGACCTCTGGGCCGGTAGCGCCGATAAAGACGGCGCCGAGGCCTGGCACAGCGACACCATCGCCAACCTGTTCTCCTGCACCAAGATGTTCACCGCTGTGACGGCCCTGCAACTGGTCGGCGAGGGCAAGCTGGCCCTGGATGCGCCGGTGGCACGCTACTGGCCGGAGTTCGCCCAGGCCGACAAGCAATCGATCACCTTGCGTCAGTTGCTCAGCCATCGCGCCGGTGTGCCGGCCCTGCGTGAGTTGATGCCGGCCGAAGCCCTCTACGACTGGCAAGCCATGGTCCAGGCACTGGCTGGCGAGTCGCCGTGGTGGACCCCGGGTACCGCCCACGGCTACGCCGCCATCACCTTTGGCTGGCTGGTCGGCGAGTTGATCCGCCGCGCCGATGGCCGCGAGCCTGGCGAATCGATCGTCGCCCGTACCGCAAGGCCGCTGGGCCTGGACTTTCATATCGGCCTGGGTGAAGAGGACTTCCCCCGTGTTGCGCATATCGCCCGCAGCAAAGGCAACATGGGTGACGAGGCGGCCCAGCGCCTGCTCAAGGTCACTATGCGCGAGCCGCAAGCCCTGTCGACCCGGGCCTTTACCAACCCGCCAGGGATGCTTACCAGCGTCAACAAGCCCGAGTGGCGACGCATGCAGCAACCGGCCGCCAATGGCCACGGTAACGCCCGCAGTCTTGCCGGTTTTTATGCCGGCCTGCTTGATGGCAGCCTGCTGGAGTCGGAACTGCTCGATGAGCTGACCCGTGAGCACAGCCTGGGCCAGGACAAGACTTTGCTGACCCCGACCCGTTTTGGCCTGGGCTGCATGCTCGACCAGCCAAGTGTTGCCAACGCTACCTTTGGTCTGGGCGCGCGCGCCTTCGGCCATCCGGGGGCGGGCGGCTCGGTGGGCTTTGCCGATCCGGAACATGATGTTTCCTTTGGCTTTGTTACCAATACCCTGGGCCCCTATGTGCTCATGGACCCCCGGGCGCAGAAGCTGGTGCGGGTATTGGCCAGCTGCCTTTGATCGGTTAACCCCGGTGAGGCCTGAACCCTTTGGCTATTCTGAATTCAAAGCCCTGCATTGCTGGGCCAAATTTCTTTCATTTTCATGGTGTATCGCTGATGTCTTCGCATAAATCCTTAGCTCTCGCCCTGTGCCTGGCCATGACCGGCTGCGCGCAGCATCCTCAGAAAGACGGGGCCGCAGAGGCTGGCTTCAACTGGTGGCCGTTTGGCTCGGACCAGGTCGTCGACAAGGAAGTTAAGGAAGTTGTGACTGAAAAAGTCGCCAAGGCCGACGTCAAGTCGGAAAACGCCAGCCGCTGGTGGTGGCCGTTTGGTGACGACGACAAGAGCAAGACCGCTGCCGTACCGAAAATCGACCACAAGGCCACTCAGGCCTGGCTGGACAGCTACGAGCCGAAGCTGCGCGAGGCCATCAAGGACAGCAAGTTCGAAGTCGAGCGCCGTGAAGACGTGCTGGTCGTGACCGTGCCGGTCGACAGCTCCTACAATCCGGATCGCCCAGCGATGCTCCTGCCGGTCACCCTCGGGCCGATCACCCGCGTAGCCAAGGTTGTCGAGTCCGACAAGCAAACTGCCGTGCTGGTTCTGGGTCATGCCGACACCAGCGGTGTGGCCGCCGCCAACACCAAACTCAGTCAGGAGCGCGCCGGTTCCGTGGCGGCGATCTTCCGCCTCAGCGGCCTGGAGCGCGATCGCCTGATGCTGCGTGGCATGGGCTCGGAAATGCCGCGTGCGGCCAACGACAGCATTGAAGGCCGCTCCCTGAACCGCCGCGTCGAACTGGTGCTGACGCCGCAGAACACCATGGTCGCCTTGCTCGCCAAGTACAAGCAGCCAACCCCGAGCCCGGCCGAACTGGTTGCTGTACAGGACGCCAAGGCTCCAGCCAAGGCAGCAGCGAAACCGGCTGCCAAGCCTGCGGCCAAGGCGCCAGCGAAAAAAGCCACTGTGGCCAAGAAAGCTGCGCCGGCCAAGGCCGCTGCCAAGAAGCCTGCCGCCAAGCCAGCAGCGAAAAAGGCTGCGGCGCCAGCTGCGAAAAAAGTTGCTGCCAACACCAGCCCTGCGAAGACCAACTGATCGTCAAGGAACGCAGTAATGACCCAGTCCCTGGCCGATATGCGCCGCGATTACACCCGCGATGGGCTGACCGAAGCCCAGGCTCCGGAGCAGCCGTTCGCGTTGTTTCGTCAATGGTTCGATGATGCCCTGAACACCGAGCAGCCGCCGGTGGAAGCCAACGCCATGACCCTGGCGACGGTGGATACCGAAGGCCGACCGCATTGCCGGATCGTTCTGCTCAAGGGCCTGGACGATCAGGGCTTCACCTTCTTTACCAACTACGACAGCGCCAAGGGTCAGCAACTGCTGGCCAACCCCTTCGCAGCCATGACCTTCTTCTGGCCGGCGCTGGAGCGTCAGGTGCGTATCGAAGGCAAAGTGGTCAAGGTCACCCCGCAGGAATCGGACGAGTATTACCAGGTGCGTCCGCTGGGCAGCCGCCTGGGCGCCTGGGCTTCACCGCAGAGCCGGGTGATCGCCGACCGCGCCGAACTCGAGGGCCTGGTCAAGGCCACCGAGCAGCGCTTCAGCGACACTCAGCCACACTGCCCGGAGCACTGGGGTGGTTATCGCCTGCTGCCCGAGCGTATCGAGTTCTGGCAGGGCCGCGCCAGCCGCCTGCACGACCGCCTCAACTATCGCTTGCAGCAAGGCAACTGGCTGCGTGAGCGCCTCGCGCCTTAATCGGCCGGGTAACCGGCGGCCTCGCGTTCCAGCCAGGCCGCCAGTTCACTGCGTTTGACCTTTTGCGCCTTGGCGCTGTCCAGACGTTGTAGCATGAAGGCTTTCTTGCCTTCGTCCTGGCCTGCCAGCGACAAGGCCAGGTCGCGGTCCATCCAGCGCTTGATGCGAACGTAGATCCACCAGTGGAAGTACAGGCCTGCCACGGTGGTTATGACGACGATGAAGTAATCCATGTCTATCCTTGCGCTAGAAGTTTCTACAGGCTGCCCCGATAGCAACAGGCTGTACGGAAGCTGAATGGAAGCAATTTTACCCCGCATCTGTCGTGACAGTCGTCAATGCGCGGAGTCTAATGAGCATCTGTCTTACGGAGATCATCCAATGCGTAAATCTGTTCTGCTGGTGGCAAGCTTCACCACAATGTCGCTGCTGCTTGGTGGTTGTGCCTCGAGCCTGACCGGCGATTCGTACTCCCGTGATGAAGCGCGCCGTGTGCAGACCGTGCGCATGGGCACCATCGAGTCCCTGCGCCCGGTAAAAATCGAAGGGACCAAAACCCCGATCGGCGGCGGTGCCGGTGCCATCGTCGGCGGCGTCGCCGGTAGTGCGGTGGGTGGTGGTCGCGGCAGTATCGTTGCCGCCGTGATCGGCGCCGTGGCCGGTGGCCTGGCAGGTTCCGCGGCCGAAGAAGGCCTGACCCGCACCCAGGGCGTGGAAATCACCGTGCGCGAAGACGACGGCAGCATGCGCGCTTATGTGCAGGCTGTGCAGCAGAACGAGATTTTCCGCGTCGGCGAGCGTGTGCGGATCATGACCGTCGACGGTACCAGCCGCGTTACTCACTGAGTTTTGTATCACCCATTAAAAACCCCGACTCGGCAAAGCCGGTCGGGGTTTTTTATTGCCTTGAGACTCAGGCCGTGACGGGCTTGCGACTCGACAGCGCGGTGATGCCATAGCCGATCAGCGCGGCCAGAATGGAGCCGGTGAGAATGCCCATGCGGTCCATGCCGGCGTATTCGCTGCTACCCGGTACGAAGGCCAGGGAGCCGACGAACAGGCTCATGGTGAAGCCGATGCCGCAGAGAATTGCCACGCCCAGCACCTGGCCCCAGTTGGCACCCGCCGGCAGGGCAGCCATGCCGGCCTTGATCATCACCCAGGCAAAGCCGAACACTCCGAGGGTCTTGCCCAGCAGCAGGCCCACGGCAATGCCCATCGGTACGTGATGAGTGAAGCTTTCAAGGCTGACACCCGCCAGCGACACGCCGGCGTTGGCGAAGGCGAACAACGGCAGGATGCCGTAGGCGACCCAGGGGTGCAGGGCATGCTCCAGGCTCAGCAGCGGCGACGGCTCGGCATTTTTAGTGCGCAGCGGAATGCACAGCGCCAGGGTTACCCCGGCCAGGGTGGCGTGCACGCCGCTCTTGAGCACGCAGACCCAGAGAATCAGGCCGACCACCATGTACGGGCCAAGCTTGACCACGCCCATGCGGTTCATCGCGATAAGCACCACCAGGCAAGCCGCCGCCAGGCCCAGGGACAGGCTCGACAGGGTGCCGGAATAGAACAGGGCAATGACGATGATCGCACCCAGGTCGTCGATGATCGCCAGGGTCATCAGGAACAGCTTGAGTGAAACCGGGACGCGCTTGCCCAGCAAGGCCAGCACGCCGAGGGCGAAGGCGATGTCGGTGGCCATGGGGATCGCCCAGCCAGCCACGGCGGCCGGGTTGTCCTTGTTGAGGAACCAGTAGATCAGCGCCGGTACCACCATGCCGCCAATAGCGGCTGCGCCGGGGAGGACGATTTGCGAGGGCTTGGACAGATGACCGTCGACCACCTCGCGCTTGACCTCAAGGCCGACTAGCAGGAAGAACAGGGCCATCAGCCCGTCGTTGATCCACAACAACAGGGGCTTGGCGATTTTCAGCGCGCCAATCTGGGCGACTACGGGAACATCCAGCAGGCCGTTGTACAGGTACGACAAGGGCGAGTTGTTGATGATCAAGGCCAGGGCAGCTGCAGCAATCAGTAATAGACCGCTGGCAGCTTCCAACTGAAAGAAACGTGTGAAAGTGCTACGCAGGGGCAAGGGCGCTCTCCATCCTGAAGGTTCTGATAGGGGCACACCCTACCCTGAGGTGATATTCTTTAAAACAAAAACTATATTCTTTTTTGTTATAAGCTGTAACCAACTGACGCCATGCAGCCTAGCAGTTGCATTCAATAATTCACCGTGGCTGTATCTGTAGCAATTATCAGAATTTTCCTAACATGTTCTGTAGAACTTCGAACTTTTTGCCCGAGAATCGACCATGACCGATCACCGCCAGTGGGCCCGTGAAGCCATCCGCATTATCGAGGCGGACTTCCAGCGCAGCGCCGATACCCACCTGATCCCGCTGCCGCTGCCTGGCTTTCCTGCGGTCGAGCTGTATTTCAAGGATGAGTCGAGCCACCCTACCGGCAGCCTCAAGCACCGGCTGGCGAGGTCGTTGTTTCTCTATGCTTTGTGTAATGGCTGGTTGCGCCCGGGCGCACCGGTGATCGAGGCGTCCAGCGGCTCGACGGCGATCTCCGAGGCCTATTTCGCGCGTTTGCTCGGGCTGCCCTTCATTGCCGTGGTTCCGGCCAACACTTCGCAGGAAAAGATCGCCCAGATTGCCTTCTACGGTGGCCAGAGCCACCTGGTGCAGGATCCGACGCAGATCTACGCCGAATCCGAGCGCCTGGCTCGGGAAAGTGGCGGACACTTCATGGACCAGTTCACCTATGCCGAGCGCGCTACTGATTGGCGGGCGAACAACAACATCGCCGAGTCGATCTTCGCCCAGATGCGCTTCGAGCAATTCCCCGAGCCGAGCTGGCTGATTTCCAGTCCGGGCACGGGCGGCACCACCGCCACCCTCGGCCGCTACGTACGTTACCGCCAGCACGCCACCCGGGTGTTGTGCGCCGATGCCGAGCGCTCGGTGTTTTTTGACTGCTACAAGACCGGTGACCGTTCCCTGCGCCTGGACTGCGGTTCGCGCATCGAAGGCATCGGCCGGCCGCGGGTCGAGGCGTCGTTTCTGCCACAGGTGATCGACGCCATGGTCAAGGTGCCGGACGCCCTGTCACTGGCGGCCATGCACTACCTGGCGCAGCGCCTGGGGCGGCGTGTTGGCGGTTCCAGCGGTACCAACCTGATCGGCGCCCTGGCGGCGGCGCAGCAAATGCGCGCGGCGGGGGAGGCCGGGTCGATAGTGGCGATCCTCTGTGACGGCGGCGATCGCTACGCCACTACGTACTATGATCAGGACTGGTTGAGCGGGCAGGGGTATCAGCTTGAGGGGATGATTGCGGCGGTGACGGCGTGTGTCGAGCGCGGTGAAGCGTTGCCGGAGTCGGTGTTGCGCGAGGGGGTATGAAGGCAGGGCTGCTCGCCAGCTCCCACAAATCAGGTCCTTGTGGGAGCCGGCGTTGCCGGCGATTGCTTTGCTGCGGTATGAATCAGTCCTGCAGGCCGAGCATGCTGCGCGCCACCGCTTCCGCAATGCGAATCCCGTCGACACCCGCCGACAGGATCCCGCCGGCATAACCAGCACCTTCACCCGCCGGGAACAGGCCCTTGAGGTTCAGGCTCTGCATGCTGGCATCACGGGTGATGCGCAGCGGCGATGAGGTACGGGTTTCGATCCCGGTCAACACTGCGTCTGGCAGGTTGTAGCCCTTGATCTGCCGGTCAAAGGCCGGCAATGCTTCGCGAATGGCTTCGATGGCAAAATCCGGCAGGCTCGGGGCCAGGTCGCCCAGGTTTACGCCCGGTTTGTAGGATGGCTCGACACTGCCGATGGCAGTGGACGGCCGCCCGGCGACGAAGTCACCGACCAGCTGCGCAGGCGCCTGGTAGTTGCTGCCACCCAGTACGTAGGCGTGGGCTTCGAGTTTTTCTTGTAGCTCGATACCGGCCAGCGGGCCGCCTGGGTAGTCCTGCTCGGGGGTAATGCCGACGACAATACCGGAGTTGGCGTTGCGCTCGTTACGCGAGTACTGGCTCATGCCGTTGGTGACCACCCGGCCCGGCTCGCTGGTGGCGGCAACCACGGTGCCGCCCGGGCACATGCAGAAGCTGTAGACCGAACGGCCGTTCTTGGCGTGGTACACCAGTTTGTAGTCGGCGGCACCGAGTTTCGGGTGGCCGGTATACTTGCCCAGGCGCGCCTGGTCGATCAGCGACTGCGGGTGCTCGATCCGAAAGCCGATGGAGAACGGCTTGGCTTCCATGAACACGCCACGGGCGTGCAGCATGCGGAAGGTGTCACGGGCACTGTGGCCCAGGGCCAGGACCACGTGACGCGAGTGCAGCTGTTCGCCACTTTCGAGGACCACGCCATTGAGCTGGCCGTCGTCCATCAGCAGGTCGGTGACCTTCTGCTCGAAGCGCACTTCGCCACCCAGCGCCTGGATCTCGTGACGCATGTTCTCGACCATGCCGGTCAGGCGGAAGGTGCCGATGTGCGGCTTGCTGACGAAGAGGATCTCGTCCGGCGCACCGGCTTTGACGAATTCGTGCAAAACCTTGCGGCCGTGGTGCTGCGGGTCCTTGATCTGGCTGTAGAGCTTGCCGTCGGAGAAGGTCCCGGCGCCGCCTTCGCCGAACTGCACGTTCGACTCAGGGTTGAGCACGCTTTTACGCCACAGGCCCCAGGTGTCCTTGGTGCGCTGGCGAACTTCCTTGCCGCGCTCGAGGATGATCGGCTTGAAGCCCATCTGCGCCAGCAGCAGGCCGGCGAAAATCCCGCACGGGCCGAAGCCGACCACAATGGGACGCTCCTGCAGGTCGGCAGGGGCTTGGCCAACCACTTTGTAGCTGACATCCGGGGCGATATTGACGTTGTGATCGTCGGCGAACTTTTGCAGCAGTTCGGCTTCGTTGCTCACCTGCAGGTCGATGGTGTAGATGAACAGCAGCTCGCTGTTCTTCTTGCGCGCATCGTAGCTGCGCTTGAACAGGGTGAAGTCCAGCAGTTGCTCGTCGCTGATCCCAAGGCGTTGCACGATGGCCTCGCGCAGGGCTTCATCAGGATGATCCAGCGGCAGCTTCAGTTCGGTGATTCGTAACATGGCAGGGTCCAGTATCCCGGCCATGAACGGCCGGCGGCTTTACACAAATCGCCAAGTATAAGCTGTTCGCCGCCTTTGCAGGCAGGTTAAACGCAGGCGCCGATGATCAGTCGTTGCGCGAGCCGCCGTAGAAGGCGCAGCCACGCAGGGTCTGGCCGTCCACCCGCAGCTCGGCGCTCAGGTGTTGGACGCTGCCGGTGGCGCTGTCGACGCAGCGTTGCGGGGCGACCCAGAGTTCGACTTTCTGGCCGTTGGCTTCGGTACTCAGACTGAAGCGACCGTCGGGCAGTTGTTCTTCCAGGTAGGGCACGGCCAGCGATGGCTTGCCGAGGCGCTCGAGGACCATGCCCTTGCCGCCGGCCTTGAGGTTCCAGTCCGGCTCATGGCCGCTGGCGCGCAGGGTCAGGCGCTTGAAGTTGGGGTCGCTGCAGGCGCTGCTGGAGTGTTCGACGCGATACAGGCGCTGCACATTCAACTGGCCGTCGTTGCCAGCCTTCTGGCTGGCCGACAAGGTACCGCGTACGTCGGCGAACAGGGTGCCGGGGGTTGCCGCCAGTGCGGAGGCTTCCTGCAGCAGGCCGGTATTGCCGCTGTCATTGACCGCAAAGCGACGGGTTTCTTCGCAGGGCTTGAACAGCAGTTGTCCGCCCTGGGCAGTCAGTTCGCCCTGCATCCGGGTCTGGCCTGCGGTAGAGGCGGCTTGCGGTTTTTCAGCCAGCATCTGGCAGCCGGCAAACAGCGGCAACAAGGCGACAAGCAACAGCGAAGGGGCGGCACGCATCAAGCAAACTCCAGCATCTCGAGCAAAAGGTGCCGCCACGTTACGCAGGCTGGTCGCCGATCACAAGGCCTTAGCCAACCTGGTAGGTCTGGCCGGTCTGCAAGCCTTCGACGCTTTTGGCATAGGCCAGTGCCACGTCGGCGGCTGGCACCGGTTTGAAGCCGCGGAAATACGGCGCATAGGCCGGCATGGCCTCGACCAGTACGTTGGGGCTGATGGAGTTGACCCGCAGCCCCCGCGGCAATTCGATGGCGGCGGCCTTGACGAAGGCATCGAGGGCACCGTTGACCAACGCGGCCGAGGCGCCGGAGCGAATCGGGTCGCGGTTGAGGATACCGCTGGTAAAAGTGAACGAGCCGCCGTCATTAATGAACTCACGGCCGATCAGCAGCAGGTTGACCTGGCCCATGAGCTTGTCGTTCAGGCCCAGGGCGAAGTGCTCCGCGCTCATTTCTTCAAGGGCCGCGAAAGTGACGTTGCCGGCGGCGCAGACCAGGGCGTCGAAGCGGCCGGTTTGCTCGAACAGGCGGCGAATCGAGGCGCTGCCGCTGATGTCCACCTGGTAGTCGCCGCTGCTGCGGCCGATGCGCAGCACTTCATGACGTTGCTCCAGCTCTTTGGCAACCGCCGAACCGATGGTACCGCTGGCGCCGATCAACAGGATTTTCATTGAGCCTTTCCTCCTGGGTTGAGAAGACAAGGCTCAAGTCTAGGGTGGATTTTTCTGCAGATAAGCGTGCTAATAGGCAACCTTTGGTTTTCATGTGGAAACAATCCATGAGCGACCTCGATGACCTGGCGGCCTTTGCCGTGCTGATGGATGCCGGCAGCTTTACCTTGGCCGCGCAACAACTGGGCTGGAGCAAGGGGCAGTTGTCCAAGCGCATCAGCGCCCTTGAAGCCAGCCATTCGGTAAAGTTGCTGCACCGCACCACACGGCGGCTGAGCCTGACCGCTGCCGGGGCCATGTTGCTGCCCCAGGCGCAGGCACTGGTGCGGCAGATGGAAGGGGCGCGGCAAACCCTGGCAATGCTCAAGGATGAGCTGGCGGGACCGGTGCGGATCACTGTGCCGGTGTCGTTGGGCGAGACGTTTTTTGAAGGATTGCTGCTGGAGTTCGCCACTCGCTACCCCGACCTGCAAGTGGAGCTTGAGCTGAACAACGGCTACCGCGACTTGTTGGGCGATGGATTCGACCTGGCGATTCGCACCGAAGTCCAGGACGACGCCCGCCTGGTCGCTCGTCCGGTTCTGGCCATGCAAGAACTGACCTGTGCCAGCCCGGCCTACTTGCAGCGCCATGGCGAACCGTCAGTGCCGAGCGAGTTGAGCAGCCATCGCTGCCTGCTCAACAGCCATTACAGCGGCCGCGAAGAGTGGTTGTATCACCAGCAGCACGAACTGTTGCGGGTACAGGTGGCGGGCAGCTTTGCCAGCAATCATTACAGCTTGCTGAAAAAGGCGGCACTGCTGGGCGCCGGGGTCGCTCGATTGCCGTCCTACATGTTGCATGCAGAGCTGGCTGACGGCCGTTTGCAGTGGCTGCTGCGCGAGTATGAGACGCGCAGCGTGCCGTTGTTCCTGGTGCACCCTTATCAGGGCGGGATGCCCCAGCGGGTCCAGGTGCTGGCCGATTACCTCATGGCCTGGTTCAGGCGCAGCAGCCAGGCATTGCGGACCCTGTAGGCGTTACATCTTGTCGTCGGTCATTTCGTTTTTCATCATTTTGTCGTTTTCCATCTTCTTGTCCTTGCTCATGTCCATGTCCATTTTCTTGTCATCGGCCATTTTCTTGTCCATTTTCATGTCCTTGTCCATGCTGGCTTCCTTGCTCATTTTCATGTCGTCAGCCGCGTGCACAGCAGGCAGGAAGGCCAGGCTCGAGCCCAGGGAGAGGATGAGGGCGGCGGCACTGAGGGTCTTGTTCATGATGAGGCTCCAGTAATAAGAGGAGGTAAGAGCCAGTGGTTCTGGCTCACCTGCAGCACTAGAGTCCCTTGCCGTGGAGGTGTTACAGCGGGCAAGAAAAAAGGCCCGAAGGCCTTTTTTCATTTGTGGCATATAGCGTCTGCCCTCAACCGCCCAGGTAGGCGTCGCGGACTTTCGGATCGGTCAGCAGCGCTTCACCAGTACCTTCCATCACCACCCGGCCGTTTTCCAGCACATAGGCACGGTCAGCGACTTTCAGCGCCTGGTTGGCGTTCTGTTCGACCAGGAACACCGTCACACCGTCGCGGCGCAGTTGCTCGATGATGTCGAAGATCTGCTGGATGATGATCGGTGCCAGGCCCAGCGATGGCTCGTCGAGCAGCAACAGCTTGGGCTTGCTCATCAGCGCCCGGCCGATGGCGAGCATTTGCTGCTCGCCGCCGGACATGGTGCCGCCGCGCTGGCTGAAGCGCTCCTTCAGGCGCGGGAACAGTTGCAGGACCTTGTCCATCTGCTCCTGGTAGTCGCCCTTGTTAGTGAAGAAACCGCCCATGGCCAGGTTTTCCTCCACGGTCAGGCGGGCGAACACGCGTCGGCCCTCAGGCACCACGGCGATGCTCTTGCGCATGATGTGCGAGGACGGCTGGCCGACCAGCTCTTCACCCAGGTAGCGGATGCTGCCGCTGTGCGCCTGCGGCGAGCCGCAGAGGGTCATCAGCAGGGTCGATTTGCCGGCGCCGTTGGCACCGATCAGGGTGACGATCTCGCCCTGGCGGATCTCGACGTTGACGCTGTGCAGTGCCTGGATCTTGCCGTAGAAGGTGGAAACGTTTTCGAATTGCAGCATTTACGCTTCCCCCAGGTAGGCTTTGATCACTTCAGGGTTGTCGCGGATCTGTTCCGGCGTACCGTCGGCCAGGGGCGTGCCCTGGTTGATCACCACGATGTGGTCGGAGATGCTCATGACCAGCTTCATGTCGTGCTCGATCAGCAGCACGGTGACGTTGTGCTCTTCACGCAGCACGCCGATCAGCGCCTTGAGGTCCTCGGTCTCTTTCGGGTTGAGGCCTGCCGCTGGTTCGTCGAGCATCAGGATCCGCGGGCGGGTCATCATGCAGCGGGCGATTTCCAGGCGCCGTTGCTGGCCGTAGGCCAGGGTGCCGGCGGTACGGTTGGCGAACTCGGTGAGGTTGACCTTGTCCAGCCAGAACTGCGCGAAGTCCATGGCTTCGCGCTCGCTGCGGCGAAAGCCCGGGGTCTTCAGCAGGCCGGCAAAGAAGTTGGTGTTCAGGTGCCGGTGCTGGGCGATCAGCAGGTTCTCCAGGGCGGTCATCTCTTTGAACAGACGCACATTCTGGAAGGTCCGTACCACGCCCTTGCGGGCGATCTCGTGGCCGGCCAGGCCCTGGATCGGCTGGCCGTCGAGCAGGATGCTGCCGGCGCTCGGCTTGTAGAAACCGGTCAGGCAGTTGAACACCGTGGTCTTGCCGGCACCGTTCGGGCCGATCAACGCCACCACCTGTTTTTCCTTGACGGTCAGGGCCACGCCGTTGACCGCCAACAAGCCGCCGAAGCGCATGCTCAGGCCGCTGACTTGCAGAATTTCGCGGCTCATCGACGCAGCTCCATATGTGGACGTTGCATAGGCAGCAGGCCTTGCGGACGCCAGATCATCATCAACACCATCAGCGCACCGAACATCAACATGCGGTATTCGCTGAATTCACGCATCAGCTCAGGCAGCAGGATCATCACGATGGCCGCGAGGATCACGCCCAGTTGCGAGCCCATGCCGCCGAGCACGACGATGGCGAGGATGATGGCCGATTCGATGAAGGTGAACGACTCCGGTGTCACCAGGCCTTGGCGAGCGGCGAAGAAGCTGCCGGCGAAACCGGCAAAGCATGCGCCCAGGGTGAATGCCGAGAGCTTGATGATGGTCGGGTTCAGGCCCAGTGCGCGGCAGGCAATCTCGTCTTCACGCAGGGCTTCCCAGGCGCGACCGATCGGCATGCGCAACAGCCGGTTGATCACGAACAGCGCCAGCAACGCCAGCAGCAGTGCCACCAGGTAGAGGAAGATCACCTTGTTGATCGAGTTGTACTGCAGGCCGAAAAACTCGTGGAAGGTCTGCATGCCCTCAGCGGCCTTGCGTTCGAAGGTCAGGCCGAAGAAGGTCGGTTTCTCGATGTTGCTGATCCCGTTGGGGCCACCGGTAAGGCCGGTGAGGTTACGCAGGAACAGGCGGATGATTTCACCGAAACCCAGGGTCACGATGGCCAGGTAGTCACCGCGCAGTCGCAGTACCGGGAAGCCGAGCAGGAAGCCGAAGGTCGCCGCCATCAGGCCGGCGATCGGCAGGCAGATCCAGAAGCTCAGGCCGTAGTAGTGTGACAGCAGGGCGTAGCTGTAGGCGCCGACGGCATAGAAGCCGACATAACCCAGGTCAAGCAGGCCAGCCAGACCGACCACGATGTTCAGGCCAAGGCCCAGCAACACGTAGATCAGAATCAGGGTGGCAATGTCGACTGCGCCGCGCGAGCCGAAGAACGGCCACACCAGCGCAACCATGATCAGACCGATGATTATCCAGCGCTGGGTCTTGGGCAGGGTCAGGAAGTTGCTCATGGCCGGCGAGGTCAACTTACGGCCCGAACGGCGGCTGGTTGCCGCGCTCCACTGCTTGTCGAACAGCACGCGCAAGAACATCAGCACCGAACACACGGCGATGACCGTGAGGGTGAAAGGCCCCTGGCTGTGAACAATCAGGTTGATGCCGTCGATGCTGAGCTTCAGGCCAAGCACCGGGAAGGCGACCGCCCAGACCAGCAAGGCGCTGAAAAACGCCTGTTTAAGATTTTTGTTCATACTTTTTCAACCTCCGGACGGCCGAGAATGCCGGTCGGACGGAACAACAGCACCAGAACCAATAGGCCGAATGCCACGACGTCCTTGTATTGGTCACCGAAGATATCGGCGCCAAAGGCTTCAGCCACCCCCAGCACCAGCCCGCCGAGCATGGCGCCCGGAATGCTGCCGATGCCGCCCAATACCGCCGCGGTAAAGGCCTTCAGGCCCACCAGGAAACCGGCGTTGGGGTTGATCACCCCGTACTGCATGCTCAGCAGCACGGCCGCCACGGCCGCCAGGGCGGCACCGATGACGAAGGTCAGGGCGATGATGTTGTTGGTGTTGATGCCAAGCAGGTTGGCCATCTTGATGTCTTCGGCACAGGCCCGGCAGGCCCGGCCCAGACGCGAACGGGAGATGAACAGGGTCAAACCGGTCATGGCCACCAGGGTGACAACGAAAACCAGGATCTGCATGTAGGAGATCAGCACTTCCTCTGCGCCGCCCGGGCCGAAGGAGATACTCCCAGGGATCAGGTTGGGGATGGACTTGTCCTTGGAGTCCTGGGATAGCAATACGGTGTTTTGCAGGAAAATCGACATACCGATGGCAGAAATCAGCGGGATCAACCGGTTGCTGTTACGCAACGGACGGTAGGCGACCCGTTCGATACTGTAGCCATAGGCACTGGTAACGAAGATCGTGGCGACGAAGGCGACGGTCATCAATATCGGCAGTGAATCGATACCCATCATGGCCAGCCCGGCAAGGGCGATGAAGGCCACGTAGGAACCGATCATGTACACCTCGCCATGGGCGAAGTTGATCATTCCAATGATGCCGTAAACCATTGTGTAGCCAATGGCTATCAAGGCATAGGTGCTGCCAATGGTCAGGCCATTAACCAGCTGTTGGAAGAAGTGATAGATCTCAGGCATTACAGCGCTCCTAAAAACCTGATACGCATTTCACTGGAGGGGATGCCCCCGGCCCGGTCTTGTGGTCTTGGCCACTTCGGCACAGGCAACTGCCAGCGAACCGCTGGTGACGGTTTTAAGATTTTCAGGTGAACCTGCTCCCGGATCGCGGGAATCAGGCCCATGAACCTCGTAAAACAAAGCCCACTGCTCGCACAGTGGGCTTGTAGTCATATAGTCAGACGGGATTACTGAGGAGAAACTTCGGTTTTAGGTTTGCCGAAATGCCATTCGTAGACCACGAATTTGAAGTCTTTCAGGTCGCCTTTGGCGTCGTACGACAGGTCACCGGTCGGGGTCTTGAAGGTGCCGGCGTGGATGGCGGCAGCCACTTTGTCGGTGTCTTCGGACTTGGCCGCCTTGATGCCTTCGGCGATCAGCTCGACAGCCGAGTAGGCCGGGAACACGAACGGACCGCTTGGGTCTTTGCCGTCGGCCTTGATGGCATCGGCGATTGCCTTGTTCGCAGGATCGGCGTCGAAGGATTTCGGCAGGGTCACCAGCAGGCCTTCGGAAGCGCCTTGGGCGATCTGCGAAATGGAGTCGTTGCCGACACCTTCAGGGCCCATGAACTTGGCGCTCAGGCCTTTCTCCTTGGCTTGGCGCAGGATCAGGCCCAGCTCCGGGTGGTAGCCGCCGTAGTAGACGAAGTCGACGTTGGCTTGCTTGAGCTTCTGGATGATCGAGGAGAAGTCCTTGTCGCCGGCGTTCAGGCCTTCGAAGACGGCAACCTTGACGCCTTTGCCTTCGAGGGTGGTTTTGACCGCGCTGGCGATGCCTTCACCGTATTGCTGCTTGTCGTGCAGCACGGCAACGATTTTAGGTTTGACGTGGTCGGCAATGTAGTTGCCGGCTGCCGGGCCCTGGGCGCTGTCCAGGCCGATGGTACGGAAGATCAGCTTGTAACCGCGGGAGGTGATTTCCGGGCTGGTAGCAGCCGGGGTGATCATGATCACGCCTTCGTCTTCGTAGATGTCGGACGCAGGCTGGGTGGAGCTGGAGCACAGGTGGCCGACCACGTACTTGACGCCGTCATTGACCACTTTGTTGGCGACTGCCACGGCCTGTTTAGGGTCGCAGGCGTCATCGTATTCTTTGGCTTCAAGCATCTTGCCGTCGACGCCGCCCTTGGCGTTGATGTCCTTGATGGCCTGTTTTGCACCGATGAACTGCATGTCGCCGTACTGAGTGACCGGGCCGGTTTTCGGGCCGGCGATGCCGATCTTGATGGTATCGGCTGCAAACGAATGGCTGGCAACCCCGGCCAGAACCATTGCGGCAAACAGTTTGGAAATCTGCTTAGTAGCCTTACTCATAGTGCTCCACTCATTCTGTTGTAATTTTTATAGTCCTGGCGGCCAGAGCTTGAGGACCGGATCAGGTTCCATGTGAGGCGACGCCTCGTCATGGACCCGGATAACCCCCGGATCGGCCCTGGCAACTGTACCGGTACAGTGTAGAGCGCTGCTTTGTCGCTTGAAAAGCAGGCCCGCTGGGGCAAAAACCAGGGGTGTCGCCTAATCGACAGAAAGTTATAGAAAAACGCCGTTGTTTTGCCAGTTTCTCTGGTCAATCCGGGGCATTTACCACCTTGTCGATCAATTACTTATTTTGAAACTGGGTTTTTCTGCAAAAATACCGACCTTTATCGCGGTCGAATTATTTCTGGTAGGAACCCATGACAGATCAACCAAGCACCCTCTATGCCAAATTGCTCGGCGAGACAGCAATAATCGAGTGGAAAGCGCTGGAGCGTTTTTGGGCCAAGGGTGACCTGATTTGGGTCGAGCCGACCCTGGACCTGATCGATGTTGCACAGGCAATGGCCGAAAACCGTAGCGAAAGCGTCGCTGCATGGCGTAATGCTGGCACTGTCGGAGCGGTGACTGCAGAGCAGGCACTAGACCTTCAGAGCCGCGATCCAGAGATCTGGGCCGTGGTGGTCTCGCCGTTTATTGTGATTCAGGAAAAGACCAACGGCTGATCGCGCGCCAAAATGGTGCGTGAAAATGCACAGCGAGATGGTGTTGGTGCGCGGGACTGTTCAGCCGGGGTGGCTGTTGGTAACAGTTCGGTGTGCCGAGACAGTGCGGTAACAGTCTGTTCGCGGGGCAAGCCCGCTCCTACGGGTATAGGAGCGGGCTTGCCCCGCGATGCTTTCTAATCAGTAATCCACTTTACCGGTATGACTGTTCAACGAAATCACCCGGGTCTTGCCAATGCGGTGACGGTATATTTCACGCAGGTATTTCACCGCTTTCTTCACGCATTCGCGTGACAGCCGGATGTCATTGATCGAGACGAACTTGCTCTTGTCGTTGATCAGCTCGCGGTACTTCTTCTCGTACATCGGTTTGATCGCGTACCAGTTGGTGTCGAGGATCTTCGCCGGGTTCTCGAATTCGTTGAGCAGGTCATCGATGCGGTCTTCATCGAAGGCGTCGCTGGTGATGAATTCGAGGATGGCGTTGTCCAGGGTGTCGTCAAAACGGTACGGGTTACGCGCAAAGCAGCGCTTGATGAAGGCCACGATCAGGGTCAGGAAGTCGTCGGACAGGCACGGGCTCTTGGCGATCAGGGTGGTCAGCGAGAGGTTGGCCGAGGCGCCTATCACCAGTGCGTAGCGCTTGAGCGTGGTGTTGGGGAACAGGCTGTTGAGGTGAGTCTTGAGCCGGTTCAGGTCCATGTACGACAGCTTGTAGTCCTTGGGCAGCGACACGATCGACACCACCGACGAGCAGTTCTTGAAAAAATGCAGGTCGTGCAGCGCCGCCGCGTCGTAGCCGGAGGCCTGGTACTGCTCCAGGGCGGCGCGGTAGCGGCGGGACTCGATCGGCAGCAGGCTGATGCCTTCGATCGCCTGGGTCACCTTGTTGAAGTGCGGCAGGTCGATGGAGCGGAAGAACAGGTCGTCGATGTTCAGTCGCGGCTGCTCTTTCTCGAACACTTTGAATTTGTCCGAACTGGGTGATGGCTGTTCCGGTACCACCGATTCTGCGTAGGCGATGGCCACGGGGCCTGCCAGGCTCATGAACAGGTCATTGGCGTCCAGGCGGATGGTTTCGCCGATGTCGATGCCGGCACGACGGAAGTAGTTCTGGTCGTAGTCGGTGGTCACCGCCTGGGCGGTGAGGATGTTGAAGATCTGCTGGGAGATGTACTGGTTGGCGTGCTTCTCCATGGCATTGACGTCGATGTTCTGGATGTTGCCGTCATCGTTCTCTTCGGCGTAGCGCATGATGTCGTTGGAGATCAGCATCATTGCGTTCCACGGGCGGATGCGGCCCATGACGCTGGCTTCGCTGCTGTCTTCATTGTCGAAGTTGTACGAGAAATCCCATTCTTCAGACAAGTATTTGCACAACAGCCGGCCGGCGTTGATGTGCAGGGCTTCGGACATCTCGCTGCGGTGATCGGAAATGTTCGGCAGCACGCAGATGCCGCTGGTGAAGATTGGCTCGAAGACGAACGAATGGCCACTCTTGCCGTCATTCTCGTCGGCAGGCTTGGTGTCGAAAGTCTTGTTCATGTACGAGTACTGCTGGGCCAGGCCGAACTCCGAGGCCATGCCCGAGCCGGTACCACCACCGGCGCTGAAGATGTAGAAATACAGCCGTGACTGGTTGGCCTTGATCCCGCAGGAGTCGATCAGGTACGAGTGGATCAGTTTCCAGTCGGCGCTGGAGAAGCGATGGGTTTCCTTGTTGAGGATGATCTTGGCCAGGTACTGGCCGAGGATCGGCGCGTTACCGGCGCCACCGGCATGGACTTCCGACAGGTCCATGATCTTCATCTTGCTGTAGTCACGGATAAACCCGCTCTTCTCGCCCTTGCGCGAGAAACGGATGCGTCCGGCGATGTCCTTGTCGAGGTCGCCGAGCATTACCAGGGGCTCTACCAGGAACACCGGCTTGCTGCCCTTGTTCTGCACCAGGCGCAAGTTGTTGCGAATCCAGCGTGCCGGGCTGTAGTTCGGTTCGCTGCCGGTGCGGTCGTCGTTATTGAATTCGTTGAGGTAGAAGGTCCTGGCGTTGTATACAAGTTCTGCCACATCCAGGGCGATGTTCGAGCCACAACGGCCCAGGCCGATCAGGCACACCGAAGGGAACTGCTGGTCCAGGCGCAGCTGAGTGTCGTCTTCGACATGCACGCTGGGCGGGAACACCAGGTCGCGCAGGCCGTCGAGGTTGTCGAGGATGCGCTGGATATCGGTTTCGGTGAAGTACAGGTACTGCTGCGGGTTAAGCGCCCGCGGGCTGTAGTAGCTCGAGCCGGGAGCGCTGTACGCGGGAGTGGGTGAAGTCAGCTCGGAAACCGCGTTGGCAGAAGTAGTCTTGGAGGTCATTTTGCGCCATTTGCCTGGGGGTGGGTGGCTGTTCTAGTAGGTAGCATAGAGCCATCACTGGATGAGGTTCGCGACTGTATCAGTGCGCATTTGGCGTGAGCGATAGGGGTTAACCCTATGCCTGTGTAGGAGTTTTCCTTGCCACGCCTGCAAACTGAATCGTCCGATCAGTCAACTTCTTTAATCTGTCTGGAGCTGTACATGAGCACTGCACGTCCTTCGTTGGGGTTTGCCGGTATCGGTCTGATGGGCTTGCCCATGTGTCGGCGGCTGTTGGTGGCGGGTTATCCGCTGACGGTGTGGAACCGCTCGGCGGACAAATGCGCCGAGCTGGTCAAGGCCGGCGCCCGCCAGGTGGAGACCCCGGCCGAGCTGTGCCAGCACGCCGATGTGCTGATGCTGTGCCTGGCCGACACGGCGGTGGTGCGCGAGGTGGTGTTCGGCGAACAGGGCATCGTTACCGGCGGCAAGCCGGGCCAGTTGCTGGTGGATTTCTCCAGCCTCGAACCGACTGCCACCCGCGAGATGGCCAGCGAGCTGGCGGCCAAGACCGGCATGAGCTGGCTCGATACGCCGGTTTCCGGTGGCACTCCGGGCGCCGAAGCCGGCACCCTGGCGATCATGGCCGGTGGCGAGGCTGCAGACCTTGAGCGCGTGCGCCCGGTGCTATTGACCCTCGGCCAGCGCGTGACCCACATGGGACCGGTTGGGGCCGGGCAGGTGACCAAGGCCTGCAACCAGATGATCGTTGCCTGCAATGCGCTGGTGATTGCCGAAGTGGTGGCGCTGGCCGAGCAATCGGGCGTCGACGCCAGCCTGATCGCCGAGGCCCTGGCCGGAGGTTTTGCCGACTCCAAGCCACTGCAGATTCTCGCTCCGCAAATGGCCGCAAGCCGCTTCGAGCCGGTGAAGTGGCACGTGCGCACCTTGCTCAAGGACCTGGATACCGCAGTGAAATTTTCCCGTGAACAGGGTTCGTCGACGCCGATCAGTGGCCTGGCCGCGCAATTGATGCGCTTGCACGGTAGTCAGGGCTATCTGCAAAAAGATCCGGCGACACTGATTGATCTGTACCGGCGTAAGGATTGATGCTGCTCAGCGCCTGTTCATGGCGCTGGTTGAGCTCGCCGAGCACCGGTCGCAGTTCACCCAGCGGCACGGGCCGGCTGAGCAGGTAACCCTGGAGGAAATCGCAGCCCTGTTGGGCGAGAAACTGGTACTGCTCGATGGTTTCGACGCCTTCGGTGATCACCTGCAGGTGCAGGGTGTGCGCCATGACGATGATTGCCTGGACGATTTCCATGTCCTGGCGGCAACGCGGTACATCCTGAATGAACGAGCGATCTATCTTCAGGGTGTCCAGCGGCAGGCGCTTGAGGTAGGCCAGTGACGAGTAACCGGTGCCGAAGTCATCGATCGACAGCGACACGCCCTGGGCGCGGATGCGCTTGAGCAGGGCGATGGTGTTGTGAATGTTGCCCATCAGCGCGTTTTCGGTAACTTCCAGCTCAAGCTGGCGCGCCGGGATACCGGCCTGGCGCAGGGCATCTTCGACTTCCTGGGCCAGTTCCTCGCGGGCCAGGGTCAGCGCCGAGCAATTGACGGTCACCTTGAGGCCGTCGTAACCGTGGCGGTTGAGCTGGGCCAGGTCTTCGCAGGCATGGCGCAGTACCCAGAGGTCGAGTTCGGCGATCAGGCCGTTGGCTTCGGCAATGCCGATGAAGCGGTCCGGGCTGAGCAGCCCGTGCTGTGGATGTTGCCAGCGCACCAGGGCTTCGAGTTTGGCCACCTGGCCGCTGTGCAGGTCGAAAATTGGCTGGTAATGGATACGCAGGCCGCGTTCTTCGAGCAGGGCAATACGCAGCTCTTCTTCAAGTTGCAGCTCAAGGGTTGCGCGGGTTTTCAGGTTGCTGTTGAAGAAGTTCAGGTTGTTGCGCCCACAACCCTTGGATTGATACAAGGCCAGGTCGGCGTTTTTCAAAAGCTCGTCACAACTGCGGCCATCATCGGGGAACACGCTGATACCGATGCTGGTGGTCATGACCATGCGTCGCCCGGCCAAGTCGATTGGCTCTTTCATCTTCTGCATGATGCGCTGGGCCAGGTGCCGGGCTTCGTCGCGGCTGTGCAGGGCGGTAAGAATGCAGAATTCGTCGCCGCCAAAGCGGGCGACCACATCCTGGCTGCGGGTGGCAGTCTTGATATGCGCGGCAATCACCTTGAGCAACTCATCGCCAGCGTCATGGCCGAGGCTGTCGTTGATGCGCTTGAAATGGTCGATGTCGAGGAACATTACCGCCAGCATGCCGTCATTGGCGGTTTGCTCGGCGAGGCGCTCGGCAAACACCTGGTTGAAGCCGCGGCGGTTGACCAGGTTGGTCAGGGCATCGTAATGGGCGGCCTGCTGCAGGGACACCCGGGCCTGATCCAGCTGGCTGAGCAGCACGTTGACCCGGCGCAGGTCGTGCTCCTTGCTTTGCAGCTTTTTGTCCGAGAGCGCGGCACTGATGCTGCTGGCGCTGATCAGCAGGGTGATAAAGGCGATGGTCAGGCTCAGTTGCAGGCTGTTGTCGCTGGCCGGCAGCGACAGCGGGGTGTCAGGCGCAAGCACCAGGGTCAGGGCCGCCATGCCCAGCAGATGGGTGCCGACAATCCCGCCAGCCATCAGCAGGCTGGCGGCGTATTTCATCAGCTGGTAAAGGGTACCGCTGCCATTGCGTAAATAACGGGCGAACAGCAGTGCGGCGAGGCTTGTGGCGATGGCGGCGGCGACAGAGGCGGCGAACAGGTCGGGGCGATAGAACTGCTGGGCGCTGGAGCGCATGGCGGCCATGCCGGTGTAGTGCATGGCGATGATCCCCAGGCCAAAGCACACCGCCGCTTGCAGGTAATGGCGTGGTAGCAGCTCCTGGCGGCCCAGGGTATTCATGGCCATCCAGCCGGCCAGCAGCATGATCAGCAGCGAGGCGCCGGTCAGGGCAACGTCGTAGTGAACCTCCAGCGGCGTTTGCAGGGCCAGCAAGCTGACAAAGTGCATGGCCCAGATACCGCCAGCCAGGCAGCAGGCTCCGAGCAGGCGCCATTGGCGCTGGGCGGCGGGTTGTTCGACATGGCTCAGACGCTCGGCCATGTCGAGGGTGGCGAAGCTGCCGGCACAGGCGATCAGAAACGCAAGCAGCACCAGGTAGGGGTTGTGCCTGCAATCGAGTAGGATCTGTCCGGTTGCCGGAAGTTCGGCGAGCATTTGCAGCCCCAGCCACTCCATAGCATGCCTCTTTTTCGAGTGTGCACTCGTCCCCCGATAGCCCGCTTGGAGACCGTTGTGCAGGAGTATAGGAACTCAGCATTAGTCCATCCTGAATAATGGCAAATTGATTCCTACGATTTGGTCATTGAGGCAATAGCGCCCGGTTCTAAAACTGCAAATGGTTACAATTACCCGATATCAGTCCGGTCAATGGTGGCAGACAGATCGCCAAGTGCCCTCTAGATTCAGTTCGGCGTGCTGGAAAGCCCCGAACAATAATAACGAGGGACTGATCGATGCAGAGCTCCACTCAAGCGGCGAACGCCTGGCGAATCCTGTTCCTGCTGTTTCTGGCCAACCTGTTCAACTTCTTCGACCGCACCATTCCCGCCATCATCATCGAGCCGATCCGCCTGGAGTGGCACCTGAGCGACTTTCAGATCGGTTTGATCGGTACCGCCTTTACCCTGGTCTATGCGATTGCCGGCCTGCCGCTGGGGCGCATGGCCGACAATGGTTCACGCAGCAAACTGATGGGCTGGGGGCTGATGGCCTGGAGCGGGCTGACGGCGGTCAATGGCATGGTCGGCAGCTTCTGGAGTTTTTTGCTGGTGCGCATGGGCGTGGGCATCGGTGAGGCCAGCTATGCGCCGGCTGCCAACTCGCTGATCGGCGACTTGTTCCCCGCCGAGAAACGCGCGCGGGCCATGGGCATTTTCATGCTCGGCCTGCCGCTGGGCCTGTTGCTGGCGTTCTTTACCATCGGCGCAATGGTGCAGGCCTTTGACAGTTGGCGGGCGCCGTTCTTCATCGCGGCGGTGCCGGGGCTGTTGCTGGCGCTGTTCATGTTCATGATCCGCGAGCCGGCGCGCGGCGCGGCGGAATCGGTGGCGATCTCCCAGGCGCCGGTGGACAGGCCGTTGCGTCGGGTGCTGAGCGTACCGACCTTCTGCTGGCTGGTGCTCGCAGGCCTTACTTTCAACTTCGCCACCTACGCCTGCAACTCGTTCATGGTGCCGATGCTGCAGCGCTACTTTTTACTCTCGCTGCAGCAGGCGGCGGTGGCCACCGGGGTGATCGTCGGCCTGACCGGCCTGGTGGGCCTGACCCTCGGCGGCTGGATTGCCGACAAGGTGCATCAGCGCTTTGCCAACGGGCGCTTGCTGTTCGGTGCCTTGAGCATGTTGATTGCGACCCTGGCCACTGCCTGGGCATTGCACGCCGGGCGGATCGAGATTGGGGTGTTCGTGGCGGTGTTCGGGGGCGGCTGGCTGTTTGCCTACAACTTCTATACCTGTGTCTACACCGCGATTCAGGACGTGGTGCAACCGCGGCTGCGGGCGACGGCGATGGCGCTGTTCTTTGCCGGGCTTTATCTGCTTGGCGGCGGCCTGGGGCCGGTGGTGGTGGGGGCGCTGTCGGACCATTTCGCCGTGGCGGCAATGCAGGCCGCGGGGGCCGTGCAGATGAGCGAGGCGTTCAAGGCTGAAGGCCTGCACGGGGCGATGTACCTGATCCCGGTGGCGTTGATGCTGACGCTGGTGTTCCTGCTGCTGGCGTCGCGGTGCTTTAGCCGGGATGCGCAGAGGATGCGCGAGGGGATGGTGGCTGATAGTGAGGAGGCAGCGGGCAAGCTTGCACAGGCCTGAGGGACCTCATCGCCAGCAAGGCTGGCTCCCACAGGGTTCGATCTTTGCCAACAGATCCTGTGGGAGCTGGCTTTGCCAGCGATGAATACGACGCGGTTTATCCGGCCACCAGCACCCGAATCGCTTCCAGGCGCAGCGCCGCTTTTTCCAGCATCGCCAGGCCTTGTTCACGCTGCTTGCGCAGGGCGTCGATTTCGCTGTCGCGAACGGTCGGGTTGACCGCTTGCAGCGCAATCAGGCGCGCCAGCTCTTCGTCGGTTTCCGCCGCCAGGCGGCGCTGCGCTTCGGCGACACGTTCGGCATGGCGCGGCATGATCTTGGCTTCGCCGCCGTTGATCCGCGGTGCCAGCACGTCGCGCTGGGCCTGGATGAACTTGTTGGCGCTGGCCTTGGGCACGCTTTCAAGCTGGTCGTTGAGGGTCTCGAAGGACACCCGCGAAGCCAGGTCGTTGCCATTGGCGTCGAGCAGGCAGCGCAGGGCTGCCGGTGGCAGGTAACGGCCCAGTTGCAGGGCGCGCGGGGCAACCACTTCACTCACGTACAGCAACTCCAGCAGCACGGTGCCGGGCTTGAGTGCCTTGTTCTTGATCAGCGCCACCGAGGTGTTGCCCATCGAGCCGGACAGCACCAGGTCCATGCCGCCCTGAACCATCGGGTGCTCCCAGGTGATGAACTGCATGTCTTCACGGGACAGCGCCTGGTTGCGGTCGTAGGTGATGGTCACGCCTTCGTCATCGCCCAGCGGGAAGCTGGCGTCGAGCATTTTTTCGCTCGGCTTGAGGATCAGGGCGTTTTCCGAGTGGTCTTCGCTGTCGATGCCAAACGCGTCGAACAGGGTTTCCATGTAGATCGGCAGGGCGAACTGGTCGTCCTGCTCAAGGATCGCCTCGACCAGCTCCTGGCCTTCACCGGCGCCACCGGAGTTGAGCTCCAGCAGGCGGTCGCGACCGCTGTGCAGCTCGGCTTCGAGGCGTTCGCGCTCGGCGCGGGCCTCGTCCACCAGCGCTTGCCACTCATCGTCGTCACCGCTTTCGAGCAGCGGCAGCAGGCGCGGGCCGAACTGGTGCTGCAGGGCGTTGCCGGTCGGGCAGGTATTGAGGAAGGCATTCAGGGCCTGGTGGTACCACTGGAACAGGCGCTCTTGCGGGCTGTTCTGCAGGTGCGGCACGTGCAGTTCGATCGTGTGCTTCTGGCCGATCCGGTCCAGGCGGCCGATACGCTGCTCGAGCAGGTCCGGGTGGGCTGGCAGGTCGAACAGCACCAGGTGATGGGCGAACTGGAAGTTGCGGCCTTCACTGCCGATTTCCGAACAGATCAGCACCTGGGCGCCGAACTCTTCGTCGGCGAAGTAGGCGGCGGCGCGGTCGCGCTCAAGGATGCTCATGCCTTCGTGGAATACCGTCGCTGGAATACCGGAACGCACGCGCAGGGCGTCTTCCAGGTCCATGGCGGTTTCGGCGTGGGCGCAGATCACCAGGACCTTGACCCGCTTGAGCATCTTCAGGGTGTCGATCAGCCAGTCGACCCGTGGGTCGAAGCGCCACCAGCGCTCTTCTTCGCTGCCTTCGCTTTGGGACTGGAAAGCAACCTCCGGATACAACTCGGCGTGCTCGCCCAGCGGCAGCTCCATGTACTGGTCGGGGTTGGGCAGCGGGTAAGGGTGCAGGTTGCGCTCAGGGAAACCCTGGACCGCGGCGCGGGTGTTGCGAAACAGCACGCGGCCAGTGCCGTGGCGGTCGAGCAGCTCGCGAATAAGGCGGGCGCTGGCCTGGGTGTCGCCATCGTTGACCGCAGCCAGCAGGGCTTCGCCTTCGGCACCGAGGAAACCTTCGATGGTGGCGTGGGCCTTGGGCGACAGGCGGCCTTCGTCGAGCAGTTCCTGGACCGCTTCGGCTACCGGGCGATAGTGTTCGCTTTCGGCGCGGAAGGCGGCCAGGTCGTGGAAACGGTTCGGATCGAGCAGGCGCAGGCGCGCGAAGTGGCTGTCCTGGCCCAATTGCTCCGGGGTCGCGGTCAGCAGCAGTACGCCGGGGATGACCTCGGCCAGTTGCTCGACCAGGGCGTATTCCGGGCTGACCTGGTCTTCATGCCAGACCAGGTGGTGCGCCTCGTCGACCACCAGCAGGTCCCAGCCGGCGGCAAACAGCGCGTCCTGGGCTTTTTCGTCTTCGGTCAGCCATTCCAGGGCGACCAGCGCCAGCTGGGCATCTTCGAAGGGGTTGCTGGCATCGCTTTCGATAAAGCGCTCGGCATCGAACAGCGCAACCTGCAGGTTGAAGCGCCGGCGCATTTCCACCAGCCACTGGTGCTGGAGGTTTTCCGGGACCAGGATCAGCACGCGGCTGGCGCGACCCGAGAGCAGCTGGCGATGGATCACCAGGCCGGCTTCGATGGTCTTGCCCAGGCCTACTTCGTCGGCTAGCAGTACCCGCGGGGCGATACGGTCGGCCACTTCACGGGCAATGTGCAACTGGTGGGCGATCGGTTGGGCGCGAGTGCCGCCCAGGCCCCAGAGTGACGACTGCAGCTGGCGACTGGTGTGCTCAAGGGTGTTGTAGCGCAGCGAGAACCACGGCAACGGGTCGATCTGCCCGGCGAACAGGCGGTCGCTGGCCAGGCGGAACTGGATGAAGTTCGACAACTGGGTTTCCGGCAGGGTACGCCCCTGGTTCTGGGCGTCGAGGCCGTGATAGACCAGCAGGCCGTCGACATCCTCGACCTCGCGCACGGTCAGCTTCCACCCTTCGAAATGGGTGATCTGGTCGCCAGGCGAGAAGCGCACCCGGGTCAGGGGCGCATTGCGCAGGGAGTACTGGCGGGTGTCGCCAGTGGCCGGGTAGAGCACGGTCAACAAGCGGCCGTCCTGTGCCAGAACGGTCCCCAGACCTAGCTCGGCTTCGCTGTCGCTGATCCAGCGTTGCCCCGGTTGATACTGCTGCGCCATACTGCCTGACTCCCGCCATGAAAAAGCCGACTATCTTAACGGATAGCTCTGTGCAGACCAAAGAGTCTAGCAACTTCATCGACGAAAACCGCTGTCGCCATTGAGGGCCCGATACAGCCATGCCGATCTCCAACCCGTTGTTCATCCGAACGCTGGCCGTGGCGGGCGTGCTTCTGCTGGCTGCCTGCGACAAAAAAAGTTTCGAAATACTGGCGCCGATTCCCGCTGCGCAACTCGAGGCCCTGGGCGTGCAATCGCCGGTGCAGAGCGTGCATTACCACGACCGTGAGGGCGAAGGCCTGCTGGTGCTAAGCCGCAACGACGATCAGGTTAGCGATGAAGAGACCGATCAGGACGTCGACCGCGTGGTGCTCACGACGACGCTTTACGAACGCCAGGGCGATGACAGCTTCAAGCCGCGCTGGAAGATCGAGAACGAGACCACCTGCGCCGGGCTCGACCTGGATGTCGGCTTTTATACCGACGTCAGCGGCGTCAGCGACCTCAACAAGGACGGCCTGGCCGAGCTGACTGTCGCCAGCCACGCGTTTTGTGGCGGCGGTGTCGACCCCCATGAGCTGCATGTCGAGTTGCGCGAAGGCCAGGCCAGCTATGCTATCAATGGCCAGTCGCTGATCGCGATCGAAGGTGAGGAGCCGTATGGCGGCGAGCGCGAAGACAGCCCCTCGCTCAAGGGCGCGCCGCAAGTGTTGCGCGAGCACTTGAACGAAGTCTGGAACAACGTGCTCAAACGCCCGTGGAGCGAGGCCCAACCGGCCCCGGCAGACGAAGAAGACGATCGCTAGCCGGCAACTGTGAAGCCCCCCACACATTTTACCGGCTCTCGCTCAAGGCCCTTGGCTATCAGCCGACACACTGGCGACAGGAGATCATCCCATGCTGCCGCCCCTTATCCCGCTCAGCGCTGCACCCGTGACGCAACAACTGGACCCGGTCAAGCCGACGCCAGACATCAAGCCCGTGGTCCCGGCGCAGCCAACCTCCAGCGACAGCGCCATCGACCTCAAGCAGCGTGACCCGGAGCAGGCAGCGATCCTGTTGCGCGAAGAGCAGCGCCGCCACCAGCGTCGGCGCCAGTCGAGCCAGGATGAAGCGTTGTACCAGGCACTGCCCGGCGATGAAGTGAATGCCGACAACACCGTGCCGGTGGCGCCATTGATGGGTGAGCAGCCGCGCCAGGGGCTGCTGGTGGACATCGAAGTCTGAGGATACAAGCGCTACTGGTCAGCGCCGGCTGCAGCCTTCATGATTGCAGCACTGCAGTCAGCTTCCGAGCCCACCATGAGCCAAGACGACAACCTGATCGACCTCGGTGCCGAACGTGCACGCCGGGTCCACGACCTCAATGAAAAGCGCCTCAACGAAGTTCGCCAGGCGTTCGAGCAAGCCATGCCGCTAGGCAAGGCAAAGAAGAAAAAGCCCAAGGGCAAACCCAAGAAGCGTTGAAAACTTGATGCAGGTCAAGCCTGCACCCGCCTTGCGCGCCCGGTTCCGGGCGCTATTGACCTCGGTCAATTTCCTCCCCCGACCCATTCGTTACCTTAAGCCCATCGGACAGGTTCAGGCGAATGGAGGCCGACATGTTCTTCGATAATGTGGTTATCGCTGGAGTGGTGACGGTCGGTCTGATGCTGATGTTCTTCGTCGGATTCGGAATTTTCATCTGGAAAGACTCGAACAAGCGCAAAGAGCGCTGATCCTTTTCAGTCACGAGCACGCAAGGCATTTAGGGCGACTTCGGTCGCCCATTTTTTTTGTCTGGAGAAAAAACCTTTCAGCACCTCTGGACTATCAATAGTTAGCTAGCTAATAATTAAGCCCTGAACTTCTTGCTTCAACCTGACTATCTTTACAACACCGTCGTTCAAGGTGCGTCCCGTGCCCATCACGTTGCAGGCCCTGCTGGCGCCAAACAAATCCGCTGTGCAATTTGCCCTCAAGACCCTGCTTGGCGGTGGCCTGGCCCTGTGGCTGGCGCTGCGCTGGGGCCTTGAGCAGCCGGCCTGGGCGCTGATGACAGCGTTCATCGTCGCCCAGCCGCTGTCGGGCATGGTGGTGCAGAAGGGCCTGGCGCGGCTGCTCGGCACCCTGGTGGGCACGGTCATGTCGGTGCTGTTCATCGGCGCCTTCGCCCAGACACCATGGCTGTTTCTGTTTGCCCTGGCCTTATGGCTGGCGCTGTGTACCGCCTGCTCGACCTTGCTGCGCAGCGCCTGGGCTTATTCGTTCGTGCTGGCCGGCTACACCGTGGCGATCATTGCCCTGCCGGCCATCAACCACCCGCTGCTGGTGTTCGACCAGGCGGTGGCGCGCTGTACCGAGATCTGCCTGGGCATTGTCTGCGCCACCGCCACCAGCGCCTTGCTCTGGCCCATGCGGGTCGAGCAGCAGTTGAGCGGGCAGGCACGCCAGGCCTGGCAAAGCGGGCTGCAGGCCGCCAGTGCCGCCTTGAGTGGGGAAGAGCAGGGGCGCAAGGGCTTGCTGGAGATTCTTGGGCGTATCGTTGCCGTTGATTCCCAGCGCGAGCATGCCTGGTTCGAAGGCAGCCTCGGCCGTCAGCGCGGCCGGGCGGTTCGTGGGCTGAGCCAGAAGCTGCTGGTGCTGTTGCGGATTTCCCGTTCGGTGCGCCGGCAATGGCGGCAACTGGATGAACAGCAGGCTCAGCACATGGCGCCGTGGCTCGAAGAGGTCCAGGCACTGTTGGCCAACCCCGATCAGGCCAGCCTGTTGCTGTTGCGCCAGCGCGTTTGGGATGCGGCCCACGATGAGCAGATCAGCTCCGCCGAACACTACTGCCTGGCGCGCCTGACCTTGCTGCTGGACAACGCCATGGCCGCGACCCTTGCCCTGCGCGGTGTAGAGGAGGGCAAGCCGGCCGCCGATGTGCCCGACAGCCTGGCCGCCCACCGCGATGTGTCGCTGGCCCTGCTGTTCGGCTCGCGCAGCGCGCTGGCCTTTCTGGCCATGGCCAGCTTCTGGCTGGCCACTGCCTGGCAGGCCGCCCCCGGAGGGCTAGTGCTGACTTGCGTGGTCTGCAGCCTGTTCGCCAGCCGCGAAAATGGCGCGCAGATCGGCATGAGCTTTTTGCGCGGGATCCTCCTGGCGATACCGGTGGCGTTCGTGGTCGGGCAAATCCTCCTGCCAGAGCTCAGCGGCTTTGCCATGCTCTGCCTGGCCATGGGCGTGCCGTTGTTCTTCGGCGCCCTGGGCATGGCCAATCCGCGAATTGGCGCCACCGCTACTTCTTATTGCCTGCACTTTATCGTGCTGGTGGCGCCGCTCAATGTCATGAGTTTCGATGTCGCCACCTTCTTCAACAGTGCCCAGGCCATGCTCATGGGCGTCGGCGCCGCGGTGCTGGCATTCAAGCTGCTGGTGCTGCGCAACCCAGCCTGGCACGGCAAGCGGCTGCGCGCTGCGACCCAGAGCGACCTGGTGCGCCTGACTCGCCGCGACCTGCGCGGCGCCGACACCTGGTTCGGCGGGCGCATGGCCGATCGTTTGCTGCAACTGGCCCGGCATTACGGTGCTTTGCCCGAGCAGGAACGTGGGCGCTGGGATGATGGCCTGCACGGCCTGGATATCGGCGATGAGCTGCTGCACCTGCGCATGTGCCTGGCGGTCGCCCAGGCGCCAGTGGCGGCGGCCGAGCGCCAGTACCTGCAACAACTGGAATCGGTATTGGCCAGCGGCCCGGCCCCGGGGCGTGGCCAGCGTCTGGACGCAGCCAGCGAGCAGTTCATCGAAGCGCTGCACAGCGTACCTTCGAGTGATCCGTTGCGCCTGGCCATCGGCGCCGTACTGCAATTGCAGAAAAGCTGGGGCAAGTGGTGCCGTCGACAGGAGGAAATCCATGGGCTTGCGTGAATGGGCGCTGGGCGGTGTATTGCTCAGCCCGTTTCTACTGTATGTGCTGTTGGCCCTGCTGCTGACCGGGGGGGTGCGCCTGCTGTTGCGCTATACACCGTTGGGGCGCTGGGTCTGGCATGAAGCGTTGTTCGACTGCGCGCTGTTCGTTTGTATTCTGACCCTGGTGACCCACGTGCTGGGGCCGTTATAAGGAGTGTGACCATGCGTGCTGCTGTACGTATCGCAGTAACCCTGTGCCTGGTGGCGGTGGCGATTTTTGCCGGCTGGAAGCTCTGGCAGTACTACATGCTCACGCCCTGGACCCGTGATGCGAAGATTCGCGCCGACGTGGTGATCATTGCCCCGGATGTGTCCGGCTGGGTGCGTGAACTGAAGGTGCACGACAACCAGCAGGTCAAGGCCGGCGAACTGCTCATGTCGATCGACCGTGATCGGTTTGAAGCGGCCCTGGACAAGGCCAATGCCGTGGCCGAAACCCGCCAGCAGCAATTGCGCCTGCGTGAACACGAAGCCTCGCGTCGCGCCGCCCTGGGGCCCCAGGCGATCAGCGCCGAGTTGCGCGAAAATGCCCAGATCAACGCCGCCGTTGCCCGTGGCGAGCTGCGCGAAGCGCTTGCCGAGGTCAAGGTTGCGGCCATCAACCTGGCGCGCAGCCAGGTCAAGGCGCCGCGCAGCGGGCACATCACCAATCTGCGCCTGGCCGAAGGCAACTACGTCAATGCCGGGCAGTCGGTGATGGCTCTGGTGGACGACTCGACCTTCTACGTCCAGGCCTATTTCGAAGAAACCAAGCTGCCGCGCATTCGCGTGGGCGACCCGGTCAAGGTCTGGCTGATGAGCGCTGGCGAACCGATGCAGGGGCATGTCGAGAGCATCAGCCGCGGTATCACCGACCGCAACGCCAACCCTGACAGCCAGTTGCTCGCCGAAGTCGAACCGACCTTCAACTGGGTGCGCCTGGCCCAACGCATTCCGGTGCGGATCAAGCTCGACCAGGTGCCCGAAGGGGTCAACCTGAGCGCTGGCATGACCGCCAGCGTGCAGGTACGTGAGGACCAAGTGCAGCGTTGAGCGCTTAGAGGAGCGTACCGCCGGACACTTCCAGGCGCTGACCGGTAATCCAGCCGCCGCCATCGCTGAGCAGCAGGGCAACCGCAGCGCCGATATCGACCGGCAGGCCGACCCTGCCCAGGGCGGTGTTAGCGGCGATAAAGTCATTGACCTCGGTGTTGTCGCGTACCACGCCGCCGAAATCGGTTTCGATCGCCCCCGATGCCGGTGTCATTGCTCTACGCCGGGCAACTACACCTGCCGCAACGGGTGCGGGCATTCATGGGCTGGCTGGTGCAGTTGATTCAGGCACAACTCGATCCAGTGGCAGGCGGAAGGTAAACAGCGTACCGGCCTCAGCGCTCGATACCACCTCCATGCGCCCGCCGTGGGCCAGGGCAATCTGGTTGGCGATATACAGGCCCAGGCCCAGGCCCGGTTGCGGTGCATCGTCACGGGGCCGCGAGAAGGGCTGGAACAACTGGCCCATCACCTGCGGCGCAATGGGCTCGCCCAGGTTGTGTACGCCGAGAACGAACACCTGCTCGCGGATATCGGCCATGACATCCACCGGGCTGTCGGCCGCGCCGTGGGTAAGGGCGTTGGCGATCAGGTTGGACAACAGCTGGGTGACTCGTTCGCGGTCGCAGTGCATCCCACCGAGATCACCGATGTTCAGCCGAATCAGGCGCTGCGGATGCACCCGTTGCAGCTCCGAAGCCACGTGGCTGAGGGCTTCGGCCAGGTCCGGGCAGGGTTGGACGTTGATCATGATGCCGTTGCCCAGGCGGCCGCGGGCAAAATCCAGGACATCACGTACCAACTGGTTGGCACGCCGCCCGCAGGTCAGGATGTGCTGGGCGATGGCGCGGCTTTTTTCATCCTGCAGGCGCTGGCTGAGCAGTTCCGCCCCGGCGGTAATGGCAAATAACGGGTTGCGCAGGTCATGGCCGAGCACGGCGATGAACTGTTCGCGCAAGTCGGCGATGGCCCGTTCTTCTTCCAGCGCCTGCTCGGTTTGCTGGGCGCTCTCTTCGCTTTCGATCTGGATCGACAGCACCCGGGCGAAGGACTCCATCATCGGCTGGATGGCGCTGCCCTTGAGTTCGGCGGGTAGCGGGTCGAGGGCGCAGATGGTGCCGAAGAAGCTGCCGTCGGTGCGAAACACCGGCACCGAAATATAACTTTCGAACTTGTAGATGCGCGGGGTGTGGTGGTTGCAGTACCGCTCGTCTTCGCTGGCCTTGTCGATCACGATGGTCTGGTGGCTGGCGCGGATTTCATGGCACAGGGTGGTGATCAGGTCCAGCTCGCCGCCGACCTCCAGGCCAAAGCCCAGCGAGTCGAGTACCGCACAGGCCGTCCAGCTGCTGTCGGTGACCCGGGCAACGGCGGCGAAGCGCATGCCGGTGGTCTCGCAGATTACCTGCAGGATGGCCGGTACTGCGTTGATTCGGCTGATCGTGGCGATATCGGAAGTGACGGCGGTGCTCATGAATCATCCACGTTCGCTGACTACAGGGAGGCGTTGAGAAAGATAAGTCTAGCGAGCAACTGCCCCTTGGGTAAAAAAATCCTTTACCGAATGCGATGAATTTCCATTAACCTTGGCCCCGAGTTGCCCAGCAGAGCGCAACCCCTCTCGCCCAGCGTGCCAATCCCCTTTTCAAGTGAGGTTTGACATGCACATCACATCCCAGGACATCTGCGCCGCCGCCGACCAGCTCAAGGGCTTTGTCGGTTTCCACCGCAAGCTTGGCAAGCACATCGTGCGCTTCAGCGAAGACTCGTTCGGTATGGACGTGGCTGATGACAGCATCACCCCTAGCAACGAGTTCGTCTGGCAGGCCGCCGAGGGCGAGGTCATGACCTTGAGCCGCGCCTTGATCGAGATCCTCTTGGCGCAGAACGTCGATGAAAGGCTCAATGTTACCGAGCCGCTGCGGGTCTACCTGCGCCGCAAGGATTTGCCTGAGATCGCCGCGCAGCGAAGGCTTCAGGCCTGAGTGGCCGCATCGCCGGCCTTGCCGGCGATGCTTTTCAACTATGCGCTGCCCAGACCGGCGCGACTCGCCCGCGCCATGGCAGCGCCTGCTCCAACTGCCCGGCCAGGCTCAGCAACAAGCGCTCACCTGCAGCCCCTGCAGTAAACTGCATACCCACCGGCAAGCCGCTGGCCCGATCCTGATACAACGGCAGCGACATCGACGCTGTGCCGCAAATGTTGGCCAGGGCGGTGAAGGGCGAGTGGTTGAACACCCGGTGCATCCAGGCCAATCCATCAAGCTGCTCCTGGCCGGCGTTATAGACACCAATGACCGGCGGCAACTGGCTCAGGGTCGGGCTCAGCAACAGGTCAAAACGCTTGAAGAACCCGCCTAGTTGCCGGCTGACCTGGTTGCGCTGGTCCAGCGCCGCTAACAGGTCAGTCGCCGACAACGCCTGGCCATAACGCTGCAGCGCCAGGGTTGCCGGCTCCAGCCAGTCAGCGTCGAGCGGGCGCCCCGTTTCGCTACTCAGGGCATCCAGCCAGGCTGCGGTATTGCTGGCCCAGAATCGCGCGTTCATCTCGACGAAAGCATCCCACGACAGGCCGATGTCCAGGTCTACCTGCTCGCACTGGTGGCCAAGACTTTCAAGGGTGCGGACCAGGTCCTGCAGCGCCTCGACCATCAGCGGGTCGCTGCGCTGGCCATTGAGCGGATGCAGCTGCACGGCAATTTTCAACGGGCGGGGCGCTTGCTTGAGCGCATTCAGGTAACTCTCTTGTGCGGGCGCCAACTGGAACGGGTCACCCGGTTCTGCCCCGGCCATGCAATCGAGCAGCAGGGCGCTGTCGCGCACCGAACGGCTGAGCACACCCTGCACTGCCAGGCCGTTCCAGGCCTCGTCCATGAACGGCCCCATGGAAATCAACCCGCGGCTGGGCTTCAAGCCAAACAAGCCGCAGGCTGCAGCCGGCACCCGGATCGAACCACCGCCATCGGTGGCATGGGCCACCGGCACCATGCCGCTGGCTACCGCTGCTGCCGAACCGCCGCTGGAGCCACCGGCGCTGCGGTTGAGGTCCCAGGGATTGCGAGTCGGGCCGCACAGGCGCGATTCGGTGGTGGTGCTGATCGCCAGTTCCGGGGTGGTGGTGCGCCCCAGGGTGACCAGCCCGGCCCGGCGAAAACGCTGCATCAGGAAGGAATCGGCAGAGCTGCCCGTGCCTTGTGCCAGGCGACTGCCGAATTCGTGGGCACGGCCGCGCATGCTGATCGCCAGGTCCTTGAGCAAAAACGGTACGCCATGCAACGGGCCGTCAGCGCAGGATGGCAGCGGTTCGTCGCACCAGTGCTCGGCCAGGGCATTGACCTTAGGCTCGACATTGGCGATAGCCTGCTGCGCCGCCGCATGTACTTCACTGACACTGACTTGTCCGTGGGCAATCAGCTCGGCCAGGCCGATGGCATCGAATTGCACATATTCACTCACCTTCATTGCGCACTCCCGTGACAATTGACGATAAAATACCGATGGGTATCGAGCGATACTCATGAGTATAGAGTGATACTGATTAGTATCGTCGTCAACTGGAGTCTGCCCATGCGTTCGCAACGAATCGCCCGCTTGCCCCCGCGCGAGCGGGTCCTTGATGCCGCCCACGAGCTGTTTTTCAACGAGGGCATCAGCCGCGTAACCGTCGATGCCATTGCCGCGAAGGCAGAAACCACCAAGATGACCGTGTACCGCCATTTCGAATCCAAGGACGTGCTGGTGCTGGAGTGGTTGCGCTTGTTGATGGCCGAATATGACGAGCTGTGGGCGCGTCTGGCCGAACAGTTCAACGGCCAGCCGGCGCGGCAGATCCTCGGATTTGCCGAATTTCTGGTCCAGGAACCTCTGCTGTCTTCGCACCGTGGCTGCGCCTACACCAACACCCTGGCTGAACTGCCGGTGTGCGACAGCCCGGCGCGCGAGTTGATCGAGGCGCACAAACGCCGGCAGGCGGCACGCCTGGTGCGCTTGTGTGAAGAGGCCGGGATGGCCGAGCCTGCGCAGGCGGCATTCGAGTTGACCTTGCTGCTTGAGGGGGTACAGATCGTGGCGCAGAACAAGGGCTTCGACCAGGTCGGCCCGAACCTGCTCAAGCTGGTACGGGCGCGGCTGGGGTTACCCGCAGCCTAAGAGACATCGGCGCGGCTGTTTTCGCCAGATTGCAGCAGCGCCTCGAAAGCCAGTTTGTCGATCGGTTTGCTCAGGTAGTAGCCCTGCACCTCGTGGCATTGCTCCTTGCCCAGGGCCTTGAGTTGCTGCTCGGTCTCCACCCCTTCGGCGGTCACGGTCAGGCCCATGGCCTTGCCCAGGTTGATGATCGCCTGCACCACGGCGCGGTCGTTGCCATCGCTGCTGAGCCCGGCAATAAAGCGCTTGTCGATCTTGATGCTGTCGAACGGGTAGGTGCGCAGGTAGCCCAGCGATGAGTAACCGGTGCCGAAGTCATCCATGTTCAGGCGCACGCCCAACTCCTTGAGCGCGTTCATGGTGCCCAGCGCGCCTTCGATATCATTGAGCATCACGTTCTCGGTGATCTCCAGCTCCAGGCGCTGGGCCGGGAAGCCGGTCGCGACCAGAATCTCGTGAACATCCCTGACCACATCGCTGCGCGAAAACTGCGCAGGCGACAGGTTGACCGAGACCAGCAGGCCGGCGGGCCAGTTGCGTGCGGTTTCGCAGGCTTCGCGCAGCACCCAGCGGCCCAGGGGCACGATCAGGTCGGTCTGCTCAGCCAAGGGGATGAAAGTGTCCGGGCCCAGCAGGCCTTCGATTGGATGCTGCCAGCGCACCAAGGCCTCAACCGAGACGATCTCGAGGGTTTCGAGGCGGTAGCGGGGCTGGTAGTGAAGGATGAACTCGTTGTTTTTCAGCGCCTTGCGCAAGTCGTTTTCCAGTTGGCGACGGTACTGGATCTGCTCGTTCATCTCCGGCGAGAAGTAGCGCCAGGTGTTCTTGCCTTCGGCCTTGGCCTGATACAGGGCGATGTCGGCGCAGCGGATCAGTTCGCCGGCATCGAAGCCCTGCAGGCGGGTTTGCGCCACACCGAGGCTGGCGCCGATATGCAGGGCCTGTTCTTCGAAGTAGATCGGCTGGTGCAGGCTGTCGATCAAGCGCCCGCAAAAACGATCGATTTCGTTGCGACTGTCCATGTCGTTCATCACCAGCACGAACTCGTCGCCGCCCAGCCGCGCAACCAGGTCGCCGTCACGGGTCGATTCGCGCAGGCGTGCGGCTACCTCAAGCAATACTGCGTCGCCGGCGGCGTGGCCGAGGGAATCGTTGATCGGCTTGAAACTGTCCAGGTCAAGCAGCAACAAGGTCAATGGAGTGGCGTCCTGACCCTTGAGCAACGCCTGGTCAAGAAAGCGCGAGAGCTTGTTGCGGTTGGCCAGGCCAGTCAGTGCGTCGTGCATCGACAGATGCTGGATACGGGCATGGGCAGCCACTTCATCGGTAATGTCGCTGGCGGTGCCGCGATAGCCGACCCGCTTGCCATCGAACACAATCGCGCGCGCCGAGACCCTGCAGAAGCGCACCTGGCCGGTATGGTCGCGGTAGGCGCAGCGCAGGTTGGCGACCTGCTGCGAGTCGGAATCGGCCTGGTTGTCGAGCCACTGGATCAGCGGCGTGGTCTCGCAACTGAGCAACTGGTTAAGCGGTTGGCCCAGCCAGTCCTCGCTCTGAAATCCGGTCACGGCGACGAAGCGCTGGGACAGGTAGCTGAGGCGGTGATGGCGGTCGGTTTCCCAGATCCAGTCCGAAGCCGCCTCGGCCACTGCGCGAAAGCGTTGCTCGCTGGCCTCCAGCGCCTGGTTGCTGGCCTGCAGACGGCGCAGGTTGGCGTCGATTTCCCGTGAGGTGCGCAGGGCATAGCGGAAGAAGTACACCATCAGCAGGCCAAGCACGAGCATGGCGCCCAGCAGCGGCGGCAGGACTGCCCAGAGCAACTGGTCGCCGGGGCGTGGGGTGATCCAGTCTAACCGGTAGCCGGTGTCGCCGAGCATCAGGCTGGGCTGGTCCGCCAGCGGCGCGCCGGCTTTTTCGATGTGCATGCCCTTGAGCCCGACGCCGTTGCCCAGGCGGGTGAGTTTGTCCGGGGTCAGTTGATCGACGAAGAGCATCACCGAGGTGGTTTGCGGGTCGATGCTCAACACTTCGTCATCCGGGCGAATGGCGGCAGCCACCAGCACGGCGGGCCAGCCGTTGAACAACACATGCTCGGTGATCTGCTGGCGTTCGGCAGCCACGTTGCGCGCCTTGGCGATGATCGGTGCCAGTGGGTTCTCTATATAGGTGCCTGCCGGCGCCTTGCTCAACTGTCCCTTGAACAGGGCGTATTTGGTGCTCTGGTCATCGACGACGAACACCCCTTCATAGCCACTGGCGGTGTACAGCGAATCGCCGACGTTTTTCTCTTCATACGCCCAATGCAGATCGGGGCTGCCATTGAGGTGATCGTAAGCGGCGTTCCACACTGCATAACTGGAGAGGAACTGGCGGGATGATTGCAGGCGCTGGTCCAGGGCTTTATGGGCGTAAAAGCTGCTTTTTTCCTGCTCGTTGGCATTGAGCGTGCTGGCAATGTTGAACAGCGCTCCCAGGGCGATCAGGCAGGCCAGGGCGAACAGCGCAGCGATAGCGGCAATGAGCTTGCGCGTCTGCAGGCTGGGGCGCTGGCTGGTTGGCGGAGCATCGGCAATCCTGTCCATACGCGGGCTGATCCTTTATGAAGCTGCATCCCTGCGGCCGGGCCGCAAGGACGAACGTTCAGTCAGGATAGGCCAGCTTCAGCGCGCTGAGGTCCGAATGGGCGAAATTGACCTGGTTACGCCCGGCTTTCTTCGCGCAATACAGGGCTTTATCAGCTTCATTGAGCCAGGCTTCCGGATCGGGCAGGGCCTCGTTGCAGCTGGCCAGGCCGATACTCAGGCTGATGCGCAGCTCCGGCAACTGCGGATTGCGGTAGCTGCCGACCCGCTCGCGCAGGCGTTCCATGGCCTGGGTGGCGTGTTCGAGGCGAGTGTCGGGGAGGATCACGCAGAATTCGTCACCGCCATAGCGCCCGGCCAGGTCATCCTCGCGCAGGGTGCGTTTGAGCTCGTTACTCAATTGGTGCAAGACGCAATCACCGACCACATGGCCGTAGGTGTCATTGATGGCCTTGAAATGGTCGATGTCGATGATTGCGATCACCGCTTCACGGCGTTGCTGCTGGCAGATCTGGAATTTGAGCTGCAGCAGGTCTTTCCACGAGCCGTGATTGAGCAGGCCGGTAAGGCTGTCGGTGCGGCTCAGGGCGCTGAGCCTGCGCTTGTGTTCGGACAGCTTCATTGCCAGGCGATAGCAGACCCAGCCAACCGCCATGGGGTAGAGGGTGAGCATCGGCAGGCAGGCATAGACTTGCAGGGTGGTTGCGTGCAGTTGCAGCCCGGGGCCGAACAGGGCAATCGACACCAGCATGCCCAGGCCCTGGATCAGCAGGCCCTTGAAGAACAGACGCTGGCCGCCGGCTGCGAAGTTGTTCATGGCCATCATTGCCAGGATGGTCACGCTGGGCAACGGATTGAACTGCAAGGTGGCGGTCCAGAACCCGCCCATCAGCGAGTCCAGTAGCAGGTTACGGTATTCAGCGTGGTACGGGACGTTGGCGCGCAAGGCAAATTGATAGGCCAGGTGCGGCCAGAGCAGGCCGTTGAACAGCAGCAAACCCCACACCCATGACGGCACAGGCAGGCTGGAAATCCCGGCCATTACGCTGAGCATGCCGATCCCCAGGCCGATGATGCGCGGCAGGTAGATCCGTTTTACAAATGAAAGTCCCTTGCCGCTTTTCTTTTCCATCATGGATGCTGGTCTGTTCCGGGGCGCCGTTTATCGCATAATTGCTGTCAATATTGTTGAACAATCGCAGGCTGTTGAAAAATGGCCTTACAAGCCATTTCACGGTTGATGCAATCACTGTGAGGTACCATGAAACTTACCTTCATCCTTGGAGTGTTTCTGCTCATGGCCCCACTGACTCCCCAGGCCGGTGAACCGGCGCAACGCCAGGATGGGCGCTATCGCAACCAGGCACAGTTGCCCCAGGACGGGGTAATGAAAAAACTGCGCATCGGCCTCAAGTACCTGTTCCTGAAAAAGCCCGCCGATACCCGCCCCAGTGTCAGCATCGCCGTGCAGCCGCTGAGCCGCCTGCAGTTGCTTGAAGCCCCGGACCACAGCGTCTGGCGTCTGGGGCATTCCACGGTACTGCTGAAACTGCGCCAGCGCTTCTTCATTACCGACCCGGTGTTCGCCGAACGGGCCTCGCCAGTGCAGTGGGCCGGCCCCCGGCGCTTTCATCAACCGCCGCTGAAACTCGACGAGCTGCCGCCGTTAACCGCGGTGATCCTCTCCCATGACCACTTCGACCACCTCGACGAGCAGGCCATACGCCAACTGGCCGATAGCGCCGAGCACTTCATCGCACCCTTGGGTGTGGGCGATATTCTGATCGGCTGGGGCGTGCCGGCGGATAAGGTCAGGCAGCTGGATTGGTGGCAGGAAACCAGCGTTGAAGGCGTGCGATTTGTCGCCACCCCGGCGCAGCATTTTTCCGGTCGTGGCCTGTTCGACAGCAACAGTACCTTGTGGGCTTCGTGGGTGATGATAGATGACCAGCTGAAAGTGTTCTTCAGTGGCGATACCGGCTATTTCGACGGCTTCAAGGAGATCGGCAAGCAGTTCGGACCCTTCGACCTGACCCTGATCGAAACCGGCGCCTATAACGTCAACTGGCCCGACGTACACATGCAGCCCGAGCAGAGCCTGCAGGCGCACCTTGACCTGCGCGGGCGCTGGTTGCTGCCGATCCATAACGGTACCTTCGACCTCTCGACCCACAGTTGGCATGAGCCCTTCGACCGTATCCTGGCCCTGGCCAATGCGGCCCAGGTGCCATTGAGTACGCCGCAGATCGGCGAGCGGGTCAGCATCGAACAGCCGCATAGCGGGCCGGCCTGGTGGCAGCCCAAGCCACAACGAGAGCTGCGCAAGGGCGGCGAACGGGTGCTGGCAACGCGAGAGCCCTAGGGTTTCTTGCCTGTCGGTGGTTGTTTCTGCGGCTCGCGGCGGGGCAGGGCGGAGGGCGGCTTGCCGCTATCGCTGCGCACCTGGGCGTGGCTGATCAGAGCGAATATAAAGCTGCCGCCAATGATGTTGCCGATCAGGGTCGGCGCGGCGAAGTCCAGCCAGAATGCCGCCCAGCTGACTTCTCCGGCCCACACCAGGTAGGACACTTCCACCGAGCCTACGACGATATGGGTGAAATCCCCCAGGGCCATCAGGTAGGTGATCATCAGGATGATCCAAACCTTGGCGCTCTCCATCGACGGGATCATCCACACCATGGTGGCGATCATCCAGCCCGAGATGATGCCCTTGGCAAACATCTGGTTCAGGTCGTTTTCCATTACCTTGCGGCCGACATCAAGAAAGGCGACGTCGGTCTTGCTGTCGAAGATCGGCAGGTTGAGCATCACGTAGGACACCAGGATGGTCCCGGCCAGATTACCCAGCAACACGACCGACCATAACCGCAGCAAGCGGCCGAAATTGCGCAGGCTCGGCTCGGTCATTACCGGCAGCACCGCGGTCAGGGTGTTTTCGGTAAAGAGTTGCTGGCGGGCGAGGATCACTGCGAGAAACCCGGCCGAGTATCCGATGCTGGCAATCACCTGGCTGCTGTCGCCCTCGGGCAGGCGCGAATAGAACAGCCCCATGGCCATCAGCGAAAGGCCCATGGTCAGCCCGGCGGCCAGTGCCGACCAGAACAGCGCAGCGATAGTACGCTCCAGTTCCTGGTCACCCTGGTAACGAATGATCTCGTGCAATACCGCCGCGCGGGGAGGCTGGTTGTGGCTGACTTCCTGCTCTTCGTCCGCAGACAGGCCCGGGGTCTTGCCGCTTTGCGCTTCACTCATGGCGGTGGCTCATCTAATAGGGATGTCTTATCTACAGATCAACGCCGCTTTGAATAGTTGCCTGCTTCTATAAAGGACGGTAGCTGCAAGCTACAAGCTGCAAGCTACAAGTTGAGCGCGGTGCTGCTGCTTTTACTTGCAGCTTGCAGCTTGTGGCTTATAGCCAAAACGCCCCCGCTGAAACAAAGTTGAAATAAACCCTTGACGCCCCCGCGGATGTGTCTATAATTCGCCCCACTTCCGGCGCAGTCGGAACTGAAAACTCCTTGAGTTTCAAAGAGTTA
>NZ_JBNDLE010000020.1:0-95399 GCF_050435905.1 Pseudomonas sp. 2835
CTGGTGTGCTGACTGGACTGGCCCTATCGCTGGCAAGGCCAGCTCCCACAATAAATCTGTGTACACCTGTCCTGCCGGCGATCGAGCCCGCAGGGCTCGTGTGCTACTTGGCCCAGCGGCGCAATTCCGAAGGGGTGTAATCGTCAGTCCTGGCAGTAAACCCCACCCGCATCGGCGCCTTCTCTTCGTTGCTCAAGCCACCGGCGTAATAACGCCCGGAGATCAGGTCGTACGAAGTCTCCAGCACGTTGTAGGTGAAGTCATGATCATAGTGCTGGATCGCATGCAGCTCGGAACTGCGCCACAACTCGCCGCGGCTGTCGTACTGATCCACCTGGGCGATCTGCCAGCTGTCTTCGTCCAGATAAAACCTGCGCTTGCTGTAGATATGCCGGGCACCGGGCTTGAGCGTGGCTTCGACCACCCATACCCGATGCTTCTCGTAACGGGTATAGGCCGGGTTGATGTGGTTGGGCTTGACCAGTTCATCGAGCTTCACGGCGCGGCTGCCCAGGCGATAGCTGTTGTAGGGAATGTACAACTCCTGCTTGCCGATCAGCTTCCAGTCAAAGCGGTCCGGCGCGCCGTTGAAGCCATCGATGTTGTCGGCGGTGATCAGGCCGTTGCTGTAGCGCGCGCTGTTGTCGTAGGCCAGCATCGGCGCCCGCCGCACCCGCCGTTGCGCCGGCAGGTATTGCCAGGCCGCACGCGGCTCGACGACCTGGTCGACCGGTTCGTGCACCAGCACGGTCTCGCCGGCCAGGCGCGCCGGTTCCAGCACCCGGCTCTTGAACATGAACAGCACGTTGGCGTTGGGCTCAAGGCCGGTCACCGCTTCGGCAAAACTTACCAGCGACTGCGCACGGATATAGCTGACCGCGCCGTTCTCACGCACCAGGGCAATGCTGCTGAAGCGCTCAAAGCTGCCGCCGCGCCAGCGGGTCATGTGGTTCCACATCACCTCCATGCCTTCAGTCGGCAGCAAGAATGGAATACCCCGCGTGTAGTCGTGCAGGCCATTGCCGCCGTCGGCGAGGGTGGTCTTGCTGGCGTTGCTGCGGCTGTCAGCAAGAATCGCGGCGGGCAAACGCGCACTGCGATGGGTCGGGTACACCGGCATCTGGTAGCTGTCCGGGTAGCGCTTGAACATCGCCAGCTGGCCGGGGCTGAGCGCACGTTGGTACTGCCGGAGGTTCTGCGCAGTGATGGTGAACAGCGGCTTTTCACCGGCGAAAGGATCGCTGTAGCCGCCGTTGCCATCAATGCTACCAGCGGCCTTGTCAAGGCCACCGGTCCAGGCCGGGATGCTGCCGTCGGCATTGCCGGCGCGCTCCGAGCCCATGGGCGTAAGGGTCTTGTCCAGGGGGCCGAGGTCTGTGCTCTTGGCCTGGGCCAGGGCGCTGACGCAGGTCAGGGCCAACAACAGGGGATGGATGCGCATTTTTATTGTTCTCCTTAGAAATCGGCCTTGAAGCTGACCGAGGCAAAATCGCGGTCATCAAGGGTGCTGTAGTCGTTGGAGCCGAAGAAGCTGTTGTAGGCCAGCTCCACGCTGTAGTCGTTGAGGTAGTTGGCGGTAAGACTCAGGCCCAGGGCCTGCTGGCCTTCCTGGAACGGCCCGAGCGGGTCGTAGGAATAGCCTTCGACGTCATGGCGCCAGTTGACTGCCGGAATCAGGTTCACGCCGGGCAACACATCGCTGTACTCAAGGCTGGCGCGCAGGCGATAGCCCCAGGACCAGTCGGTGGCAAAGCCCTTGTCGGTGCAGTAGCGGTTGGTCACCCCAGAGGCGACGCTGTTGCAGGCGCTGCCATTGCGCGGTGCGCTGCGGCCAAAGGCGGCATTGCGGCCCAGGCGCTCGTCACCGAGGCTATCGATATGCACCACGCCGACTTCACCGAACAGGCTCAGGCGGGTGGCGCCGAGCACGTTGTCGATGGCCTGGGTCGCCGAGCTGGTCAGTTGCCACACGCCTTTTCGCTCCCAGCCATCCAGGCGATCCCCTGTGCGGTTGTTGAAGCCCTCGGGCAACTGCACCCACGAGTTGCCGGGTGCCCCGGAGACCACCGCCGTGGTGACATCCGGGGCGTTGAAACTCAGCGGCATGTTCGGCCGATAGCTGAGTTCGGCCGCCAGCGACACGCCGCTGTTGGGCTCGACGCCGTTGATGCTCAGCCCGTACAGGCGGATGTTCTCGGGGAAGGCCGCGGCATACGAAGGCCCCTGCCCGCCGCCGGGAAAATTCCCTGGCAGCGAGGTGTTGCGCGCATCGAGGGTCAGGTACGGCAGGCGCGAGTGGTAGTTGATGAAGTACAGCGCCGCCTCGGCATCGTTGAGCGCCGGCAGCATCTGGCGCAGGGCGAAGCCGAACTGGCCGTTGTCGGACGGCGACTCGTTGCCCCGCGCGCTGGCGTACAGACCGCTGGCCTGCATCTGTTGGTCAGTGAGCACCTGGCCCAGGTACAGCGGCCCGCAGCCCGGCTGGATCACATCGCTGCCGGCAAAGAAGGTGCCACAGCCATCGAGCACGCTGGGGCGCCAGTTGTACTGGTAGAAGCCCTCAAGGTTGAGGGTGTCGGATATGCCGAAGCTGAACGAGAGCATTTCCACCGGCAGTTGGCCTTCCTTGATCTCGACCCCGGGGCGGTTGAAGGCGGTGATGTCCAGCGGGTTGATGACGTTGATGCCGTTCTGGATCAACAACGCCTCACCCCACGACAGCACCTGCTTGCCAAGCTTGAAACTCAGCGGATGGCCGGCCAGCTCGAAGTCTTTCCACAGGTAGGCGTCGAGCACTTGCAGACCCTGGAACCTGGCCAGGTCATCCCAGCCGCTGTCGTCGAAATCCTTGAAGCGGCCATCACGGGTTTCATAGGCATGGTCGTACCAGTACTTCAGGCGCACAAAGGCGCCCTGGCCCTGGCCGTCGAGGCTGAAATCGGTCAGGCCCTTGAAGGTTTGCGAGATCGGATCGCCCTTCTTGAAATTCAAGCGATTGTCATCGGCACTCACCCCCGTGCCATCGGCATTCACGCCCTGGGCCTGCAGGGCGTTGGCGCGGGTCATCAAGTGGCGGTCGGGGCTCTGGGTCGACCAGCTGCTGCCCAGGCTCAAGGTGCTGCGGGTGGTGAAACTCCAGTCTTCGTTGATGTCGAAACTGGCGGCCTGGGCCGGTACTGCGCAGGCCGCCAACAGGGTCAGCAGCAAAGGTGATGGGGTTGAGCTTGTTGTTGTCATTATCGAGCTCCAATAGGGATCAAGCTCGATCAAGATGCCCAAGCGCCTGCCGCCACACGCAAGCGGCGCACGACAAAAAACGATCATCAAGGCGTTGCGAAAAATGCCCCTAGGCCGGCTGCAACCCGCTCAGGCGAAACTGCTTGGGCGTGACCCCGAACTGCTTGCGAAAGGCCCGAATGAAATTGCTCGGCTGGCGGTAGCCGAGGCGTTCGGCAATTCGCTCGATCGGCTGGTCGCCCGCCGCCAGCCAATGGCGGGCCAGGTGCAGGCTGTCTTCGCGCTCCTCGGCCAGGCCCGCGCCTTGCCATTGGCGCAGCATGCCCTGATGCAGAAAAGCGTTGGCGCCGGGCAAGGCCAGTTCGAGTGCGCCGGGCGCAAGCTGCAGACTCAACCATGGGCCACTGACCACCGCCACGCCCCAGCCCTGCAACCAGCTTCCTGCCGCCTGCTGCGCCAACACGCTGACCTGAGTGAAAACCTGCGCCGGTGTACGCCCGGCGCGCCGGGCGATGTTGCGCACCAGGCTCAGCACCGCGGCGTCGAGCATGTAGTGATGAGGTTGATGCTGATAGCAACGCAGGTGCAGGTTCGACGCCTCCAGGCTGACCAGCAGGCAGTTGGTTACCAGCGGCAGGTAGCGGATAAAACACTCAAGGCTGTCGCCCACAGTGGCGGCCGAGTCGAGCAGAATGTTCAGCCCCTGCAGCGAATGGGTGGCCATGCCCCGGACCAGCTCGCAACCGAACGCATGACCGGCGCCAGCGGCCTCACACTCGCGCAGCAACTGCTCGACCTGCTCCGCCGCAATCTGGCCTTGCCCATGCAGCTGCGCAGGCTCGATGCCGGCCCGTTGCAGCAGCAGGTTCACAGGCAGCCCGCAGCCCTGGGCGTGAGCGACCAGGGTGCGGGTCAAGGCGGCGCAGACGAAGGGCGAAGCAGGCATGGCAGGTCACGCAAAATGATCAGGCCCTGAGTTATGCCAGCCGCTAAACTATCGATCAAATGCATAAAAAGCATCCACTGCATGCAAGAGGCGCATGATGGACCTTCGACAACTTCGCCACTTCGTTGCCCTGGCCGATTACCGCGGGTTCGTCCGCGCCGCCGATGCCGTCAACCTCAGCCAGCCGGCCTTCAGCCGCAGCATCCAGACCCTGGAACGCGATCTGGATTGCGCCCTGGTCGAGCGTGGCAGCCGTGAATTTCGCCTGACCGGCCAGGGCCAACTGGTGCTGCAACACGCCAGGCGCCTGCTGGCCAGCAGCCAGAGCCTGCACAACGAGCTGCTGCAGTACAACGGCCTGGAAGGCGGCGAGCTGAGTTTCGGCAGCGGCCCCTACCCGGCCCAATTGCTGGTGCCCGAGGCACTGGCGCAGTTCATTCACGACCACCCGCTGGTGCGCGCGCGCTTTCATCAGGGCGACTGGGAGCAACTGGGCGGCTGGCTCAAGGAGCAGCAGATCGAGTTCCTGGTGGCCGACTCGCGCTACTTCAAGGACGACCCGCGCTACCAGGTGCAGGCGCTGCGGCCACGGCGCGGGCGGTTTTTCTGCCGGGCCGGACACCCGCTGGCCGCGCGCGGCGAACTCACCCTCAGCGCCCTGCTCGACTACCCGATCGCCGGCACGCGCATCCCGCCGATGATCCGCAAGATTCTCGCCCGCGCCCAGGGCACCCAGGATTTTGTCACCAGCGTCGAATGCGCGCAGTTCGATGCCATTCGCCGGGTGGTGATGCGCTCGGACGCCATCGGCCTGGCCACCGCCGAAGCCCTGCACGAACGGGTCGAGGCCGGTGAGATCCAGCTGCTGAGCTTCGTCGATGTCAACGCCAACGACCCGGACCTGCAGTTGCAGTACGGCATCGTCAGCCGCGCCGGCGACAGCCTGACGCCAGCGGCGCAGGCGATGATCGAGGCTATCCTCAGTGTCGATCAACAGTTGCTGGTGAGCCGCTCATGAAGCCCGTGCCACCCAATGCCTTTTACGCCCCGACCCTGCTGCCGGCCATTGAGGAACTGCAGCAGCGCGGGGTGAGCCTGGCGCTGATCGAGGCGGTGTTCCGCCGCAGCCTGTTCGAGTTGCGCACGCCGTTCCTGCGCGTGCCGCTGCTGCTGTCGCGGCGCTTCTGGACCCTGGCCCTGAGCGAAAGCCACGACCCGTTTATCGGCCTGGCCGCCGGCCGGCGCTTTGTTTCCACCGCCACCAACGGCCTGACCTACCTGTTCGATGTCGCCGCCTCGCTGGACAGCGCCTGTGCCTACTTCGTCGAGTACTTTCCGTTTTTCAACGGCCATTTCCGCGCCCGCATCGAGCGCGGCAATGGCCAGGTCTGCCTGCGCCTGCAGGACTGCGGCAGCCTCACAGCCACAGCGCCGATCACCGACTACATGCTCACCAGCCTGTGCAGCCTGCTGCGCCGCAAACTGCTGGCCAGCGGCCTGGAGCAGGACCCGATCATCGCCATCGAACTGGCGCACCCGGCGCCGGCCGACACCAGCGTGCATCCGCACGCCTGGCGCACGGCGGTAAGCTGGGGCCATGCCGAACATGGCATCCGCCTTGACCCAGGGGTGTTCGAACAGGCGCTGACACCGGGCAACCAGGCACTGGAACAGCTGCTGGTGGCGCTGCTGCAGCAGACCCAGCGCAACAGCCAGCCGACCCTGCTGGAGCTGGCCAGCGACCACCTGGCCGTGAGCCTTGCCGACAGCAACCGCTGGCCGGCCTTCTGCAGCCGCCAGCACCTGCTCGAACGTACCGCAGCCCGGCGCCTGAAAACGCTGGGCTGGAGTTATACCGAGCTACTGGACGAATACCGCCGCTACCGCGCCGAAGACCTGCTGCAGGGCAGTGAGCTTGAGCTGGTGCAGATTGCCGACCAGCTCGGCTACAGCGACGTGCAGAGTTTTCACCGCGCCTGCCTGCGCTGGTTCGCCTGCGCGCCCGGGGCCTATCGCGGGCGCTGAGGGTTTCAGAGCACTTCGAACAAACCGGCGGCGCCCATGCCGCCGCCCACGCACATGCTTACCACCACATACTTGACGCCACGGCGCCGGCCTTCGAGCAAGGCATGGCCGACCATGCGTGCGCCACTCATGCCGTAGGGGTGGCCGATGGCGATAGCGCCACCATTGACGTTGAGCCGCGCCGGGTCGATGCCCAGGGTCTGCGCGCAATACAGCACCTGGCAGGCGAAGGCTTCGTTAATTTCCCACAGGCCGATATCGTCCACGCGCAAACCGTGCTGACGCAGCAACTTGGGAATCGCCAGCACCGGGCCGATGCCCATTTCCTCGGGGGCAAGGCCAGCCACGGCGATGCCGCGATACAGGCCCAGCGGCCTGACGCCGCTACGCGCCGCCAGCGTCCCGCTCATCAGCACACTGGCACTGGCGCCGTCAGACAACTGGCTGGCGTTGCCGGCGGTGATGCAGCCGCCTTCGCGCACCGGCGCCAGGTTTTGCAGGTCAGCCAACGTCGTGTGCGGACGATTGCCTTCATCCTGGGTCAACTGCACGTCCTGGTAGCTGACCGCCCCGCTGAGCTTGTCGATGACTTTCTTGCGTGCGCTGACCGGCACGACCTCATCGGCAAACAGCCCCGCTGCCTGGGCCGCGGCAGTGCGCTGCTGGGATTGCAGGCTGTAGGCGTCCTGGGCTTCGCGGCTGATGCCGTAGCGCTTGGCGACGATTTCGGCGGTGAGCAGCATGGGCATGTAGGCATGTTCGGCCATGCGCACCACGTTGGCATCCTGCTCGGCCGCTGCGGCCTGCATATGGGCGTTCTGCACCAGGCTGATCTGCTCCTGGCCGGCACCGATAGCCACTTGCATGCCGTCGATCATGATCTGTTTGGCGGCAATCGAAATCGCCATCAGCCCCGAGGCGCACTGGCGGTCGATGGTCTGCCCGCTGACCGACAGCGGCAAGCCCGCCGCCAGCGCCGACAGGCGCGCCAGGTTGGTCGAGGCAGTACCGCTCTGCATGGCGGTGCCCAGCACCAGGTCGTCGATTTCGCCGGGTTCGATGGCGGCGCGCTCGACCGCCGCGCGAATGGCCACGGCGCTCATCGACGGCGCCTTGAAGTCATTGAAGGCGCCGCGAAAGGCCTTGGCAATCGGCGTGCGGGCGGTTGAGACAATTACGGCGTCTTGCATGGCGATGTACTCCAGTCAGTCACAACGCAAACGGCTCAATGCCGCCCGCAGGGGTTCGGGGATAGTTACCGGGCGGTTGCGGGCGCGCTCGACGAACACGTGAACAAAACGCCCCGCCGCGCAGGCCTGTTGCTGGCCAGCCTTGAAGATGCCGAGGCGGTAGTGCACCGAGCTGTTGCCCAGCTTGCTCACCGCCAGGCCCACCTCGATGCGCTCGGGAAAGGCGATCGAGGCGAAATAGTCGCAGCTGGAATTGACCACAAAGGCGATCACTTCACCCTGGTGAATATCCAGCCCGCCCTGCTCGATCAGGTAGCTGTTCACCGCGCTGTCGAAAAAGCTGTAGTAGACGACGTTGTTGACGTGGCCATAGATGTCGTTGTCGTGCCAGCGCGTGGTGACCGGCTGGAAGTGAGGAAAGGCCTCGCGCCCGGGCTGCTCCATCAGAACGCCTCCCGGTAGATCGCCAGGGCATCGGCTTCGCTGAGCTCGCGCGGGTTGTTGACCAGCAGGCGTTGCTGTTGCATGGCATCGCGGGCCAGCTGTTCGAGGCTGTTTTCGGGCACGCCGGCATCGCGCAAACGCGTCGGCAGGCCGCAGCGCGGGCTCAGTTCAGCCAGCTCCTCGATCAACTGCGCCGTGAGGCTGTGCACATCGCCGGCGCGCAAGCGCTCACCCAGCAGCAGCGGCGCCAGTTCGGCATACAAGGGCGCCGCCGCTTCAGCGTTGAAGCGCAGCACGTGGGGCAGCACCAGGGCATTGGACAGCCCGTGAGGGATATGAAAATGCCCGCCCAGCGGATAGGCCAGCGCATGCACCGCCGCCACCGGCGCGTTGGCAAACGCCTGGCCGGCCAGGCACGCGCCGAGCAGCATGGCCTGGCGCGCCTCGCGGTTGCTTGCGTTGTGCACCGCCTGGTCAAGATTGCCCGCCAGCAACTTCAACGCTTCGCGGGCCAGCAGGTTGGACAGCGGATTGCGCTTGAGCTTGCTGGTGTAGGCCTCGATGGCGTGGACCATGGCATCGATGCCGGTCGCAGCGGTAACGGCTGGCGGCAGGCCGAGGGTCAGGTCGGCGTCGAGCAGCGCAAGGTCGGGCAGCAACAGGTTGGAGACCACGCCCATCTTGCTGTGCTCGCCGGTGGTGACGATGGCAATCGGAGTGACTTCCGAGCCAGTGCCGGCGGTGGTCGGCACCTGGATCAACGGCAAGCGCCGGCCACGGGCCTGGTCGACGCCATAGATATCGCTGAGCAGTTGCTGACAGTCCGGGTGCGCCAGCAGCGCCACCAGTTTGGCGACGTCCATGGAACTGCCACCGCCAAAGCCGACGATCAAGTCGGCGTGCATCGCCCGCGCCTGCAGCACCACCTCCAGCACACAGGCTTGCGGCGGATCGGCCAGCACCTGGTCGAACACTTCCACCGCCAGGCCTTGCTGGGCAAAAGCGGGCAGCAGCGGCTCAAGCAAACCCAGGCGGGCAATGCCCGGGTCGGTGACGATCAACACCGCCCGCGCCCCGCGTTCGCGGCACAGGCTGGCCAGGCGCAAGGCAGCGCCGGCTTCGCAGAGGATCTGCGCGGTGGTAGCAAAACTGAATGACTGCATGCGGCGTTCCTCGTTGTTGTTGTGATGTCCGCAGGTAAATCAGAAGGCGAAATCGGTCTCGGGCAGGCTCATCAGGCAGCCTGCGCCAGCCAGCAAGGCCTCGCGATGGGCGCCGGCACGGGGCAAAACTCTGCGCAGGTAAAAGTCCGCCGCCTGCAGCTTGGCCTGGTAGAACGCCGCCTCGCTGCTGCCGGCCGCCAGGGCCGCGCTGGCGCGCTCTGCAGCTTGCAGCCACAAGGCCGCCAACAACACATAGGCCGAGTAGGCGAGAAAATCCACTGACACTGCGCCAATCTCTTCCGGGTCGTGGCGGCAGGCTTGCAGCACCGACTCGCCCAGCGCCCGCCACTGCTGCAGGCACTGCCCTACCCGCTCGGCCATCTGCGGCTGCTGCGAAGCCTGGGCCACCTGCGTTGCCAACTCATCGATCAGCGCATTGAGCTCGCTGCCGCCATCGCCGAGCAGCTTGCGGCGAATCAGGTCCAGGGCCTGGATGCCATTGGTGCCCTCGTACAGCTGAGTGATGCGGCTGTCGCGCATCAGCTGCTCCATGCCCCACTCGCGGATAAAGCCATGGCCGCCGTAGAGCTGCACGCCAAGGCTGGCGACTTCCTGGCCGCAGTCGGTGAAGAAGGCTTTGACGATCGGGATCAGCAAGGCGGCGCGGCGTTTTGCAGCGCTGCAATGGTGTTCAAGATCGAGCTGGCGCGCGGTGTAGGCGGCGAGCATGCGGCAGCCTTCACTCAAGGTCTTCTGGGTCAGCAGCATGCGCCGCACATCGGGGTGGACGATGATCGGGTCGGCGGCTTTGTTCGGCGCCTTGGCGCCGCTGATGGCCCGCGACTGCAAGCGCTCGCGGGCATACACCAGCCCCCCCTGGAACGCCGCCTCGGCAATGCCCAGGCCCTGCAGGCCGACCTGAAAACGCGCGTCGTTCATCATGGTGAACATGCAGGCCAGGCCCTGGTTGGCCTCGCCCACCAGCCAGCCGCTGGCGCCGTCGAAGTTCATCACACAGGTGGAAGCGCCCTTGATGCCCATCTTGTGTTCCAGCGCGCCGCAACTCAAAGCGTTGCGCGCGCCGAGGGTGCCGTCGGCGTTCACCAGCACCTTGGGCACCAGGAACAGGCTGATGCCCTTGACCCCGGGCGGTGCGTCGGGCAAACGCGCCAGCACCAGGTGGATGATGTTGGCGCTCAGGTCCTGCTCGCCGCCGCTGATGAAAATCTTGCTGCCACTGAGCTGGTAGCTGCCGTCGGCCTGGGCCATGGCGCGGGTGCGCAGCAAGGCCAGGTCGGTGCCGGCCTGGGGTTCGGTGAGGCACATGGTGCCGGTCCATTGGCCACTGACCAGGTGCGCCAGGCAGCGCTGCTTGAGCTCGGCGCTGCCATGGCGATCCAGCGCCAGTACCGTGCCCTCGGTGAGCCCGGAGTAAATGCGAAACGACAGCGACGCGGCCATCAGCATCTCGTGAAAACTGGCCGAAACCATCTGCGGGAAACCCTGGCCGCCGAAATCCAGCGGCCCGGTCATGCTGGCCCAGCCCTGATCGACGTAGCGTTTATAGGCCAGGCGAAAGCCATCCGGCGTGGTCACCTGGCCGTCCTGTAATCGGCAGCCCTGCTCGTCGCTGTTGCGGTTCAGCGGTGCGATCACTTCGGCGGCAAAACGCGCCGCCTCTTCGAGTACGCCATCGATGGTTTCACGGTCCAGGCCGTTACCCAGTTGCTGGCAATGGCCACTGACATCGAACAGTTCGTGCAGCACAAAACGCATATCGCGCAGCGGTGCCTGGTAGCTCATGCTCGGCCCTCCTGTACAACGGCAAAATCTTTGCCGGCGGCTGCCAGTCGGGCAATCAGCGGCGCTGGCCGCCAATGCTCACCGAGCATGCGCTGCAAGCGTTCCAGGCGTTCCTGGATCGAGGCCAGGCCCTGGCTGTCGGCCCAGTGCATCGGCCCGCCAACCGCGGCCGGGAAGCCGTAGCCATTGAGGTAGACCCGATCGATGTCGTGGCTGTTGGCGGCGATGTTCTCTTCAAGGATCTTCGCCCCTTCGTTGACCAGCGCCAGCAGGCTGCGCTCGACGATTTCCGGGTCGCTGATCAGCCGGCGGCGAAAGCCCAGGCCGGTAGCGATACGCTCGATCAGGGCATCGACCTCAGGGTCGTGCTCGGCCTCGCGGCTGCCCTCGGCGTACTGGTAGTAACCACGGCCGGCCTTCTGGCCGAAGCGGCCGAGCTCGCACAGGGCGTTGTCGACCTGCACCAGCGGGCTGTCCATGCCCTGCCCGGCCAATTGGCGGGCGCGCCATTCAAGGTCGACGCCGACCACGTCGTACATGCGAAACGGGCCCATGGCAAAACCGAACGCCTGCAACGCGCCATCGACCTGGTGGGGTAGCGCGCCTTCGAGGAGCATCTTGCGCGCCTCGTCGGCGTAGGTTTTAAGCATGCGGTTGCCGATGAAGCCGCGGCAGTTGCCGGCCACCACGGCGATCTTGCCCAGACGCTGGCCCAGGGCTTTGGCCTGTTCGAGCACGGCCGCCGAGGTGTGCTGGCCGCGAACGATTTCCAGCAGCTTCATGATGTGCGCGGGGCTGAAGAAGTGCAGGCCCAGTACCTGCTGCGGGCGCTGGGTGACGGCAGCAATGGCGTCGATATCCAGCGCCGAAGTGTTGCTGGCGAGGATCGCACCGGGCTTGAGGGTGCGGTCCAGGGTGCGGAAGATTTCCTGCTTGAGCTCGAGGTTTTCGTACACCGCCTCGATCACCAGGTCGACATCGGCCAGCGCCGCGTAGTCGTCCACCGCCCGAATGCGCGCCAGGTTCTGTTCGGCCTGCGCCTCGCTGATACGGCCCTTGACCACCTGATGGGCCCAGGTGTCGGCGGCCATCTTCAGGCCGGCAGTGACCATCTGCGGGCTGGCATCGAGCCACAACACCGGTATGCCGGCACTGGCCAGGCTGATGACAATCCCCCGGCCCATGGTACCCGCCCCAACCACCGCAGCTTGCTGCACATCGAACGCGTTGCTCACACCGGCACCCCTGAGTCGAAAAGAAGGATTGCCGACACCCTAAGCAGCTGCCTACTATTTGAGAAATTTCATTTTCATATGTGTGATATTTGCAATATGAATATAAGTACCTTCGACCTCAACCTGCTGCGCATCCTCGACGTGCTGCTGCGCGAGCAGAACGTCTCGCGCGCCGCCGAGCGCCTGGCTCTCAGCCAGCCGACAGTAAGCAACGCCCTGGTGCGCCTGCGCGAACTGCTCGACGACCCGCTGCTGGTGCGCATCGGCCGGCGCATGCAACCGACGCCCAAGGCCCTGGCCCTGGAAGGCCCGATCCGCTCGGCGCTGCAACAGATCGAGCAGACGCTCAATGTCGGTGAAAGCTTCGACCCGCATCTGAGCCGACAGACTTTTCGCATTGCCATGACCGACTTCGTCGAGCAGTTGTGCATGCCCGGCCTGCTGCGCCGCCTGCAGGAGCGCGCGCCGAACCTGCGCCTGGACATCGCCCCGCTGGCGCCGAGCCTGCCGGTGGATGCCCTCGACCGTGGCCAGCTGGACCTGGTGCTGGGGCGCTTCGATGAGATTCCGGCGCGCTTTGCCCGCCATCACTGGCGCAACGAGACCTTGCAGATTGCCCTGCGCAAGGAGCATCCGCTGGTGAACGGCGCACTGGACCTCGACACGTTTTTGCGCCTGCGTCACCTCTGGGTGCATGGCGGGCAGACCCGTGGCATGGTCGATCAATGGCTGGGGGAACAAGGCCTGGCGCGGCAGATTGTCTACACCACGCCCAACTACCTGCAGGCGGCGCACCTGGTGGCGGCGTCGGACTTGTGCGTGGTGCTGCCGACGCAACTGGCACGCCACTTCGCCACGCTGCTGCCGTTGCAGCTGCATGACTTACCGCTTGCGTTGGAGGCGTTCGAGCTTGAGCTGGTGCACCTGGCCCAGCGCGGTCAGGACCGGGCGCTGGGCTGGCTGGTGGGGGAGATTTTGCGGGTGGTTTGAGGGCCTCATCGCTGGCAAGCCAGCTCCCACAGGTCCTGCGTACAACATAAATCCTGTGGGAGGCATTGCCGGCGATCAGATGTTTCAGGACAGCGCTTTTTTCGCCGCCCGCACGTGCAATACCGCGCCCATCAGGGCCACGACAATCGCCGCCGCACCGGTGGAGAACACCAGCACCTGGTAGTCCGGCACAAACGCCATGGTCACCAGGCAGCCGATGATGAACACGATCACCAGGTAGGTCAGCCACGGGAACAGCCACATTTTCAGGCGGATCGGCTTGCCTTCGGCTTCCAGCTTGCGGCGCATCTTCAGTTGCGAGAAGGCGATCACCAGGTACACCAGCAAGGCAATCATGCCGGTGGTGTTCATCAGCACGTCGAGCACGTCTTTCGGGCGCAGGGTTTCGCTGAAGTTGATCAGGGCCACGAACACCGCCACCGAGCACGAGCCGATGATCGAGAACACCGGCACGCCGGTACCGGCACGGGTGATCTTGAAGAACGACGGCGCATCACCACGGGTCGACAGCGAGAACAGCATGCGCGAGGCGGTGTAGTGCGCCGAGATCAGGCAGCTGCTCACCGAGGTCAGCACCACGAAGTTCATCACAAACTCCGCACCGGGGATGCCCAGCAGCTCCAGGGTACGACGGTACGAGCCGTAACCCGAAGTGCCCATCAGCGGGTCGTTCCACGGCACCAGGGCGACGATCAGGAAGATCGAACCGACGTAGAACAGGCACACCCGCCAGACCACCGAGTTGGTCGCCTTGACGATCTGCTCCGACGGGTTCTTCGACTCGGCGGCGGCGATGGTAACGATTTCGGCGCCGAGGAAGGCGAACATCACCCCGAGCATGGCCACCACCACCGCCTCCATGCCATTGGGCATGAAGCCTTGCGCGGTGAGGTTGCTCAGGCCGTGGACTTCACCGGTGGGCCACAGGTTGACCACCGCCAACCCGCAGACCACCAGGAAACAGATGATCGCCACCACCTTTATCAAGGCGAACCAGAACTCGAACTCGCCGTAATGCTTGACGTTGAAGAAGTTGACGCTGATCAGCACCAGGGTGGTGGCCAGAACGAACACGTTGACGCTGATCGACGGGAACCAGCCGTGCAGAATCTTGCCGGCGACGTAGGCTTCCCAGGCCATCAAAATCACCCAGAACCACCAGTACAACCAGCCGATGGTAAAGCCCGCCCAGCGGCCGATGGCGCGCTCGGCATAGGTGGAGAACGAGCCGGTGTCGGGCGAAGAAGTCGCCATTTCACCGAGCATGCGCATGATCAGCACCACCAGGATGCCGCCGGCCAGGTAGGCCAGGATGGCCGCGGGGCCTGCGCTGTGAATCACACTGCCAGAGCCGACGAACAATGCGCCGCCGATAACCCCGGCGATCGACATCATGGTCAGGTGGCGAGACTTGAGCGAAGCGCTGAGCTTGCTCTCGTGCTCCACCTTCGCTGTGGAAGTGGATGTGGATGTTGCGTCCATCAGTAGCTACCTCGTGTTCTTTTTATGCAAGGAAACTCGAGAGACCGCCTGCTACAGCGGTCTCACCCATTCGAATCGGTAAAGGTGCGGGCAGCCGTAATCGCCCGGCCCAGGTCATGGGTCGGCGACGCTGCTCACAGGGCCAGCGGATTACCTCTGGTCGGATTGAACGGTGCAATGGCGCGATGGCGGGTCAGTGCCATCTGTGCGCAAGGAGCGGTTGGGCGGTGCCCAAGGGTGAAAGCATCAGTGTCATTGTGATTATTCATACTGCTTCAACGTGCTTTAGCTAGCGATAACAGACCCCTAATGTAAAAATGTCCGACACATAGAGCCATGCACAGCGCGATGAAAAATCCACTGCACTGTACAGGCCGCCGATGCAGTACACCGCGATTTCCTGCAGGCGCCCGGCGTTACGCACACCTGAAGGCACAGCTTCCCCATGCTTGAATTACGACCCGACGCATCGCCCCCGCTGGTCAACCAGATCATCAACGGGCTGCGGGAGTTGATCGAGAACCAGACCCTCAAACCCGGTGCCAAGGTGCCCTCGATCCGGGCCTTCGCCGCCACCTACTCGGTCAGCACCTTTACCGTGGTCGAAGCCTACGACCGCCTGGTCGCCCAGGGTTTGCTGGTCAGCCGCGGCAATGCCGGGTTCTTCGTCAACCGCTCGGCCGTCGAGCTGATCGAAAGCCAGGCCAGCGAGCCGGCGCCGGGCAAGCCGGAATTCAACTCCGAGTGGTACCTGCAGCAAATCTTCGAAAGCCGCCAGCTTGCGTTCAAGCCCGGCTGCGGCTGGCTGCCCAACGACTGGATGTTCGAAGACGGCCTGCGCCGGGGCATGCGCCAGGTTGCCAGCAGCGTGCTGGAACTGAGCGGCTACGGCGACCCCATGGGCCTGCTGGAACTGCGCACCCTCACCGCGCAGAACCTGCAACAGGACCTGCGCATCGTCGCCAACCCCAACCAGCTGATGCTCACCCACGGCGCCAGCCAGGCCCTGGACCTGGCCGTGCGCACCCTGGTACGCCCCGGCGACGTGGTGCTGGTCGACGACCCCGGCTACCCCAACCTGATGAGCATTTTGCGCTTTCAGGGCGCGACCTTGCTCGGTGTGCCGCGCACGCCCAACGGCTACGACCTCGACCACCTCGAACGGCTGCTCGAACACCACCGGCCGACGGTGTTCTTCACCCAGCCGCACCTGCACAGCCCGACCGCCTCACGCACGCCGCTGGCGCAACTGCACCGCCTGCTGCAACTGGCCACGCGCCACGGCTTTCGCCTGGTGGAAAACAACCTCTACGCCGACATGATCAACGAGCCGCTGCCGTGCCTGACCAGCCTCGATCACCTGCAGCAGGTGGTGTACGTCGGCAGCTACTCGAAAAGCATCTCGCCGAATGTGCGGGTCGGTTTCATGCTGGCCAACCCCGAACTGATGCAGCAACTGCTGCAACTGAAAATGCGCTCGGGCCTGACCACCTCGCAGGTGATGGAACGGGTGGTGTACGCGGCCATCACCGACGGCCGCTGGCGCAAGCACCTCAAACGCCTGCGCCAGCGCCTGGCCGAGGCGCAGCAGCAGGTCAGTGAACAGCTCACGCGGCTGGGTTTCGAGCGTTTTATCGAAGGCGACGAAGGCATGTACCTGTGGACCCGCCACCCGGCCATCGCCGACAGCGCGGCGCTGGTCGACGACGCCCTGGAGCAAGGCATCATGCTCGGCCCCGGGCAGTTGTTCATGGTCGATTCACAAGCGACCGGCTGGATGCGCTTCAACGTGGCGTTCAGTACCGAGCCTGCGTTGTGGGAGAAGCTTGAGAGGTTGCTGGTCAAGCATGGGCGGCGCGGACAGTAATGCCTGGCGCTGCAGCATGTGTGGGAGTTGGCTTTGCCGACGATGGGCTGCGTAGCGGCCCCAAAGACGCCCGGTACAACAGAAGATCACCGATAAAAATCGGCAACCTGCAACGTCCGCTAAAGGACCGTCTGTTTTTATAAACAGCCAAAATTCACCGAAATAAGCAGAATAGAGCCTTGTAAGCAAAAATATAGGCACAAACTCGACCCACCCCTGAAACACCTTGTGAAAATTTAATTGACACACATCTGTCACTCTTCTTATTTTCCCTCCCTGCCTCACCTTCATAAAAATAATTTCAAACCCTACGGGCAAGCGCCATCCATGCCAGTCTCTTCGCGTGCAGCACACCAGCAGAACACAGGAACGGTTCTCGACTCCGCAGCGGACGCACACTTCAAAAAGACCCTGAAACTCTGGCAGGTGGTCATCATCGGCCTGGCCTACATCGCACCCATGACCGTGTTCGATACCTTCGGCATCGTCTCCGGCATCACCAATGGGCATGTGCCTAGCGCCTATGTGCTGGCGCTGCTGGGCATCCTCTTCACAGCGGTCAGTTATGGCGTGCTGGTTCGGCGCTTTCCCGAGTCAGGTTCGGCCTATACCTACACGCGCCGGGCAATCAACCCGCACGTGGGCTTTCTGGTCGGCTGGTCGTCGCTGCTCGATTACCTGCTGCTGCCGATGGTCAACGCCCTGCTGGCCAAGCTCTACCTGTCGGTGATGTTCCCCGAGGTGCCGGCCTGGGTCTGGGTGGTCGGCTTCGTCACGGTGATGAGCCTGATCAACATGCGCAGCATCAACCTGGTGGCCAACTTCAACACCCTGTTCGTCGCCATCCAGGCGCTGATCATCGGCGTGTTCATCTACCTCACCGTGCGCGGCCTGCACAGCGGCGAAGGCCTCGGCACTTCGTGGAGCCTGCTGCCGTTTGCCGATCAAGCCACCCACTTCAACGCCCTGGTCGCCGGCGCCACCATCCTCTGCTTCTCCTTCCTGGGTTTCGATGCGGTGACCACCCTGTCGGAAGAAACCGAGAACGCGCAGAAAGTCATCCCACGGGCGATCTTCCTGATTGCCTTGATCGGCGGCCTGGTGTTCATCGTCGTGTCCTACTACATCCAGGCGTTTTTCCCGACCATGGACCGGTTCCAGGACCACGAAGCGGCCCTGCCGGAAATCGCCCTGTATGTCGGCGGCAAGCTGTTCCAGTCGATCTTCATCTGCTGCACCTTCATCAACACCCTGGCCTCGGGCCTGGCTTCGCAAGCCAGCGTGTCGCGCCTCTTGTACGTCATGGGCCGCGACAACGTCATCCCGCGGCGCTACTTCGGCCGCCTGCACGGTAAATGGAAAACCCCGGTGATCAACATCGCCATCGTCGGGCTGATCTCGCTGTCGGCGATTTTCTTCGACCTGGTGACCGCCACCTCGGTGATCAACTTCGGCGCGCTGGTGGCCTTCAGCTTCGTCAACCTCTCGGTGATCGTGCACTGCTACCTGCGCGAAGGCTGCAACAAGACCTGGCTGGACAAGTTCAATTACCTGGTGGTGCCGACCATTGGCTTTTGTATCATCGCCATCCTCTGGCTCGACCTGGACAGCCATTCGCTGGTGTTTGGCGGGGTGTGGGCGACGCTTGGGGTGCTGTACCTGGCGTACCTGACCAAAGCCTTCAGGGTCGCACCGCCCAGCTTCATTGCCGAGTAACTGCCCGTAGGAAACAGCCCGTCGATACTGACGGGCTTTGTGCATTCAATAACCCGATAGAACAAGGACGCCACCATGCTGCTGCGCCGCCTGCTGATTCAATGGAAGATCACTTTGCTCGCCGGCCTGTGCCTGCTGGCCATCGTGGTGGTGCTGATGGCGGCCACGCTGATGCAGTCGAGCCGCAGCGCCGCCCTGGTCAACACTGCCAACACGCAGATGCTCGACCACAACGCACGGCTGCGCCTGCACACCGCGGCACAGCTGCAGGCGGCGAACATCCAGCGCTACTTTCGCGACGCGTATCTGTATGGCGATGGCGTCGCGCAACTGGTGATGTTCTTGAAAGCCCAAGGCACCGACAATCTGCGCCACGACCTGACCGAACAGACCCGCAAGGCCCTGGGCAAAAACCCCGACCTGCTCGGCCTGTACCTGGTGTTCCTGCCCAACGCCCTGGACGGCAAGGACGCAGTCTTTACTGATCAGGCCGCCGTCGGCAGCAACGAAAACGGGCGCTTCTCGCTGTACTGGTCACAGCCCAAGCCCGGCGAGCTGGAGTCCGAAGCCATGCCCGAGTCGATGCTCGCCGACACCAGCCTGTCGGCCAACGGCTCGGCCTACAACCGCTGGCTTACTTGCCCGCTGGAAACCGGCGAGGCCTGCGTAGTCGATCCGTACTTCGACAGCGTCGGCGACCGTACGCCATTGATGACCAGCATCGCCTTCCCGCTCAAGCACGACGGCAAGATCGTCGGCGTCATGGGCCTGGACATCAGCCTCGACAACCTGCAGCAACTGAGCCTGGACGGGCGCAAGGAACTGTTCGACGGCAACGGCCAGGTCAGCATCGTCAGCCCCGCCGGTTTGCTCGCCGGGCATAGCCGCGACGCCGCGCAACTGAGCAAGCAGTTCGAGCAGGTGTTCGGCCAGCAGGCCAGCGCCGTAGCCGCGCAGATGCGTGCCGGCAAGGCCTCGGAGTTCACTGACAACGGCGTGTTGCAGGTCAGCCAGTCGTTCGCCCCGGTGCCCGGCGCGCAGCCGTGGAGCGTGTTGCTGGAAGTGCCTGAACAGGTACTGCAAGCGCCGGCGATTGAACTCAACGCGCGCCTGGACGCGCACAACAGCAGTGCCAACCTCAGCAGCCTGCTGATGGCCCTGGCCGCGGCCGTGCTGGGCCTGGCGGTGATCTGGCTGACCGCCCGTGGCGTGACCCGGCCGATTTTGGGGGTGGCGGCGATGCTCAAGGACATCGCCAGCGGCGAAGGCGACCTGACCCGGCGCCTGGACTACGCCAACAAGGACGAACTCGGCGAATTGACCCACTGGTTCAACCGCTTTCTCGACAAGCTGCAACCGGTGATTGCCGACGTCAAAGCCTCGGTGCAGGACGCGCGCAGCACCGCCGACCAATCGGCGGCGATTGCCAGCCAGACCAGCGCCGGCATGCAGCAGCAATACCGCGAAGTCGACCAGGTGGCCACCGCCTCCCAGGAAATGAGCGCCACCGCCCAGGACGTCGCCCGCAACGCCGCGCAAGCCGCCGAAGCTGCGCGCGGCGCCGACCTGGCCAGCCGCGAAGGCTTGAGCATGATCCGCAACACCACCAAGGCGATCGAACGCCTGGCCAATGAAATGACCGCCGGCATGCAAGAAGTCCAGCAACTGGCCAGCCGCAGCGAGCAGATTGGCTCGGTACTGGAAGTGATCCGTGCCATCGCCGAGCAGACCAACCTGCTGGCCCTCAACGCCGCCATCGAAGCCGCCCGCGCTGGCGAGGCCGGGCGCGGCTTTGCGGTAGTGGCCGACGAAGTACGCAACCTGGCCAAACGCACCCAGGACTCGGTGGACGAAATTCGCCAGGTGATCGAAGGCCTGCAACAAGGCACCCGCGAAGTGGTCGACACCATGCACAGCAGCCACCGCCAGGCGCAGGACAGCGTCGCCCAGGCCGAACAGGCGCTACCGGCGTTGCAGCGTATCGGCGAAGCGGTGACGGTGATCACCGACATGAACCTGCAGATCGCCTCGGCGGCCGAGGAGCAAAGCGCGGTGGCCGAAGAAGTGAACCGCAACGTGGCGGGGATTCGCGATGTGACCGAGTCGCTGTCGGGGCAAGCGCAAGAGTCGGCGCAGATCAGCCAGGCGCTGAACCGGCTGGCCAATCATCAGCAGGGGTTGATGCAGATGTTCAGGGTGTAGCGCTCTCCTGTGGAAGCCGGCGTTGCCTGGATTGCGACCGCTGCGCGCTCGATCGCTGGCAAGTCCAGCTCCCACAGGGCCGGCATACACAGATTCACTGTGGGAGCGGGCTTGACCCGCGATGAGACCAGCAGCCAATGCACCCTCTCACCGCCGCCGATAACTCTTCTTGCCACTGGGCGTCAGGCAGTACACCCCACCCCGCGGCCCAGTGCAGAAGCTCCCGGTCCCACAACCACAGCCCTCACTCGCCCCACGCAACGGCTGCACAGCAGGCCGCGCAGCACTGCCGCCCCTATACGCCGTGCAACTGCGTTTCGAGGCACTGATCGACCCGTCATTACACAAAAACAGATCGCCATCACAGCCGGCAACCCCACCCTTGCGCCCGGAGCAAGGCGTGTTGCCCGCCAACGCCGTAGACGCGGCCAACACCAGTACCAGGGCCAACCCTAGCCGCCCGTAAAAAAAACGCGCCACAGCATTCCCTCCGTAGAATATGGCCGAATGCTATCAGCCTTGCCTTAGCACAGCAAAACCCGTCCATCCGTGCTCCCAGGGCAAAACTGATTGTCCCCGGACCGGCTTTTTCCCGCGCCCCGCGTTGCACAGAATCGGCCCCCTTATTTGCACAGGACCGACTCATGAAACACTTCAAACCCCTGCTCCTCGCCACCGCCCTGGCCATCACCAGCCAAACCACCCTGGCCGCCGACTGGCCCCCCTCGCCCTACGGCGCCAGCGACGAAATCGGCGCCGCCAACCTGCTCACCCCTGAAGTGGTAAAGCACGCCATCGGCCTGGTCACCACCGGCAAGACCTACGCCCTCGGCGTGCCGGTGAGCAAAGACCTTCCGGCCTTCCGCCACCGAAGCTTCCACCTCTACAACATCCAGCCGGGCGAACAGGCCGGGCAAACCCTGGGCAAAAACAAATTCACCTTCAACGACGAGCTGGTCAACGGCTGGACCGGCGTCGGCACCCAGCTCAACGGCATCGGCCATATCGGCATCGACAACGTCTACTACAACGGCAACAAGGCCGCCGACTTCGTCACCGTCGAAGGCGTAACCAAACTTGGCATCGAAAAAGTCCCGCCCATGGTCGCCCGCGGCGTGGTGCTGGACATGACCGCCCACTTCGGCAAAGCCATCGTCCCCGGCGGTACGGTGTTTAGCGTCGAAGACGTCAAAGCGGTGCTGAAAAAACAGGGCATCACTCTGCGCAAGGGCGATGTGGTGCTGTTCAATACCGGCTGGTTGGAGCTGATCGGCAAGGACCACGCGCAATTTCTCGCTACCGAACCCGGCATCGACATGCCGGCGGCGCAGTGGCTGGCCGACCAGGGCATCGTCGCCTTTGGCGGAGATACCTGGGCCTCGGAGGTGTACCCGAACCCGTCGGGCGAAGAGTTCCCGGTCAACCAGTTCATGCTGGCCAAGCGCGGCATCTACAACCTCGAGCTGATCGACACCCGCGCGCTGGTGCGCGACAAGGCCTTCGAGTTTCTGTTTGTGCTGGGCCAGCCACTGTACAAAGGCTCGACCCAGGTAAATATCAACCCGGTGGCGATCCGTTAAAGGCGTAATGAGTAACGTTCACAGCAAAGTCCAGCAAAAGATATCACTTTATTCGCTAACTGATTGATCCATATCAATATTTAACTAGTTAACCAATAAACAGATGCCCGCAACTGCCCGCTTAATGCCGAGAATGTCTGCACCATTCACGGTGGAGAGTAGAGTTGAAGCGCATCAAGATAGTGTTGTGGACGTTGTTCATCGGCTTGACCCTGCTATGGGCACTGGCAGATACCTTTGTGCCCACCCCACTGACTTATTTCTCGCTACGTTCAGTGCTTGTGCAATACACCGGCGTCATCGCCATTGCCGCCATGAGCGTGGCGATGATGCTGGCCGTGCGCCCGCGCCGCCCGGAACCGCTTTTGGGCGGGCTCGACAAAATGTATCGGCTGCACAAATGGCTCGGCATCAGCGCCCTGGTGTTCGGCAGCGTGCATTGGATCTGGGCCAAGGGCACCAAGTGGGCGGTCGGTTGGGGCTGGCTGGTCAAGCCGGCCAAGGGCGGTGGCGCGGCGCCGGAACTCGGCGCAATCGAGCAGGCGCTGCGCAGCCAGCGCGGCCTGGCTGAAACCCTGGGGGAATGGGCGTTCTACGCCATCGGCGTGCTGATCATCCTGGCCCTGGTCAAGCGCTTCCCGTACCACTGGTTTGCCAAGACCCACACAGTACTGGCGGCGCTCTATCTGGTGCTGGTGTTCCACACCGTGGTGCTGCTCAAGTTCGACTACTGGCTGCAACCCATCGGCATCGTCACCGCCCTGCTGCTGGTCGGCGGCACGCTGGCGGCGCTCCAGGCACTGTTCAAGCGCATCGGCAAGCAGCGCAAAGTCCGGGGACAGATCCAGACCCTGATCCACTACCCCGAGGCGAACCTGCTGGAAACCCATATCGCCCTGCAAGCGGGCTGGCCCGGGCACCAGGCCGGCCAGTTTGCTTTTGTGACCTCATCCGAGTCGGAGGGGCCGCACCCGTACACCATCGCCTCGGCCTGGGACCCGCAAGCGGCGCAACTGCGCTTTATCACCAAAGGCCTGGGCGACCACACCCGCCGGCTGCCAACGCGCCTGAAAGAAGGCGACCCGGTGACGGTAGAAGGCCCGTACGGCTGCTTCACCTTCGAAGACCAAAAGCCCCGGCAGGTCTGGATCGGGGCCGGCATTGGCATCACCCCCTTCGTGGCCCGGCTCAAGCAACTGGCGCTGGAGCCGGACCGGCAACACAGTATCGACCTGTTTCATCCATGCGGGGTGTATGCAGCCGACGCCATCGACAACCTGCGCGCCGACGCGGCCGCTGCGGGCGTGCGTTTGCACCTGTGTGTGTCTGGCCAGGATGGCCGGCTGAATGGCGAACGCCTGCGCCAGGAAGTTGCCGACTGGCAGCAGGCGAGCTTCTGGTACTGCGGCCCTGCGGACTTTGGCCAGGCCCTGCGTGACGACCTGGTGGCCCATGGTCTGAAGCCGAAAGACTTCCATCAGGAACTGTTCCAGATGCGTTGACGATCAGAGCACGTGGCGCGCCAGCAGCCCGGGCACGGCCGCCACCAGCATCGCCCCCCCGGACAAGGTCAACAGGCCCAGCACCACCCGGCGGAAGGTTACCTCGCTGATGCCGATGTACACCCGCGTACCGATCAGCGTCGGCAGCAGCATCGCCGGCGCCACCACCGCGAACATCGGCAGCATCGACGGGGTCACCAGGCCGGTGCCCAGGTACGTGAGCATGGTCACCATCAGCATCGACAGATTGAAGTTCTGGATTACCGCTCGCTGCGCGTCGCGATCAAAGCCGCGCAGCGTGCACCACAGCGTCGGCACCGTACCGGTAAAACCGCCGATGCCACCCAACGCCCCGCCCGCCATTCCCACCACCCCATCGGCCAGGCGCCCGCCGCGCAACCGCGGCAAGCGCGGTGCGGCCAACATCAACGGGCACCAGAGCACCAGCAAGGTGCCGAACACCGCCTTGAACCAGAGCATATCCAGGTAAGGCAACACCCACACCCCCATGGGAATGCCCGCCAGCCCGCCCAACACAAACGGCCACAACAGCCCCCAGCGAAAGCCCCGGCGCATGCTCAACGCCGCAATCAACTGCCCGGTCAGCCCGCCGAACACCGTCAACACCGCCGCCACCTGCGGCTCCAGGCTCCAGGCCCAGAACGACATCGCGACCATGCCGAAGGCAAAGCCCGACAGACCCTGGACAAAGCCGGCGACCATGGCGCCGAGGGCGATCAGGTAAAGAGGGTCCATGAGGCGGTGGCGTCCTTTTCGTGGTGACGGAGAATCAGAACTGGCACACATGCTATTACAGTGGGAGCGGGCTTGCCCCGCGATAAGGCCGCCAGATCACTTACCAGCCTTACGCAACCGCAACCGCCGCACCACCGCAAAACGCTTACAAAACTGCCGATGGTGGTGACTGTTCAACAAAACCAGCGCCACCGAAGGCAGTGCAATCGAAGTCGCGGAAAAAAACAGATGGATACCGCCTCCCAAACTGGCGATGGCCATTAGCAGGCTCGTCACCGCAACCGCGACGAGGCACCATACCCCCCAGGCAAAACCGTTAGCGATCAGACCAGCGCCTACGCCACACACCGCCGCCCCGAGCAAAATCACAATCACCACATACCCCATGTTCTCGAGGTGCTCGGAAAAGTTGGCGTATTCCAGCTGCACCGTTGCCAGCGCAATAGAGGCCATGGTCAAGAAAAACGCGGCGCAACAGCGGCCCATGTAACGCCCCAAGAACGCCGCCATCCCCGGATACCGCAGCACATCCACAGGCTCACCAGGCAAGCGCTTGGCTCGCGGAGCCCTGCTGATCTCGACGAACCTTGCATATAGCCGCCGATAGCCCTGGCTGTTGAACACCAGCAGGCCAGCCAGGGGACAGAAAAGCGCCAGGTAATAAACCAGCCCAGGTGGACGCTGGGCATACATCCCCAAAGCGACCAGCAAGCAGCACACCAGCAGTGCCACCAACCACCAGATCAACCGCGTGCTCCCCCACACCAGCAAGAGGTGCAGCAGGGTCGGAATAACCACGCCGTTCTTCACGCCGCGCAGGATGTCGGCTGAACTCATGGCGCTCAGTGAGTGTGTGCCGTTAATCATCAGCATCAGGCTCATGAGGGAAGCAACGGACAGCAACCAGCTTAAAGTCAGCAGCGGGAAATTGCGGCGCAGGCAGGCGTTGATTTGTTCTTGGTGATTCATCCGTGAACCTTTGAGGGTGAGGGTTCGATTTTATCGTTTGCCAGACACAGGCTTGAAGTGATTGCGCCGGATATCCGACAGGGTTTTGCTCATCTCTCGATAACGGCGGCTGTTATACGCCAACAGCGCCACCTGCAAAACACGCCTCTCCCAGGCGGATGATCGCATCGGTGAAGGAAATGAAAGTCAGGAAAAATCCGCTCTATAGCAAGGAGTGAGCATTGACGTATGTAAGCCGGTAATTGCGACGGATCTAGCACTGGCTCGTTCTCCTTGCCGAACTCGCTAAGTGAACCCGTCCCGTCCTCGGTTCTCCCTCTCCCGCAACCTCATCAGCCGCCGTCGCATCTCGCGGTGTCGCTCGCTGTTGAACAAAAGCAGAGCCAGCAACGGTGCCAACAGCGCCAGGGTAAAAAGTGGCATGGGCGTGCGGGGGCCATAGGTGGAAAGGGTTAGTAGCATGAACGCGCCAAGCACCATGACGACAAGCCATATGCCGGAGCGCCGCCCTCGAAGCTGAAGCATGTTGCCCACGCTCAGCAGCAAAGAGCAGACCACGAGTGAAGAAATGATGTACTCGGGTAGGTCGGGATGGGTCTTGAAATGAAGCAGGCTCGCGAGTGCTATCGCCAGTGAGAAGGAAAAACAGCTCAACATCAATGCTGCGGCATAGACGGGGAAGTAGCGCTGTGAAAACCGCGAAGCCATGCTCATCTCAGCGGACTCTCCACTTTTTACGCTGCTTACGTATCACCACCAGGCGTTTGCACATCATCCGGTAGCGGCGGCTGTTGATCGTGAGCAGGGCAGATAATGCGGTGATCAACGACACTGCGAAAAACACACGGTTAGTCGATGCCCCGTATGTAGCAAAAGTTGCTAAAAGGCTAGTCAAAACAAGCGCAACGGTGATCCAGACAGCGTGGACAAAGCCTCTCAGTAACAAGATGTGAGCTAGGAACAATACAAACGAAGCCCCAAGTACCGACAGCATTACCTGCTCAACGTCATGCAGATAAACACCTAGAACATGTACCGACGCAAAAACCATGGAAAACAGCACAAGAAAAAAGCCGTTTGCAAAGTACGAAAAATATCGCATCATTCGTTCGACGACCGCAGGAACGAGCATCATTCGTCTAATTCCTCATAAAGCCCCAAGACAATTGTCTGGACGTTAGTATTGCTACCAATCCCCAATGCCACACCCAATGCGTCCTTGATCAAAGTGGTGGTGGAATGCTTGATCTCTGTTGGTGTATATCGCTTAGGTAGATTGCCTAAACGCTGCTGCAACCTGATCTGCTTAGCTGTTAACGAAGGGGGTTTGATCGATAGCAATTCTGCCGTCAAACTCTTGCGCTGTTGACGACTCAGCCCTCTCAACAGATCGAACCAACCTCTACCTGTAGCGTTCTTACGAACCTGTAAAAGCCGAAAAATGCTCATAGAAGAAGCTGCCAACCCCGCAGACGAAATGGCTTCAAGCGACGACTCAATTAAACGCACAGCAACCATGTCATCTAGGAAATCATTCAGTTCAGGCTTGGCAACTTCAATAGTGGTTCTCATGCCCCCGATAACACACAGTCCAATTCCTGCCACAACGGCCGCTGTGCTCACAACCGAAATCGCGACGCCAACCGGGCCGCCAAAAGCCACTGCAATGGAACCGCTGTATAGCACCCGCCAACTGATGTAGGTACTCACGCAGGTTGCAGCAGTACCCAATAGCCTCTCGAAAACTCTAGGCTCTCGTGGATCGCTGCTGAGCTGCTCCAGATACTGTGCAGGAGCCAAATACCTTTTTACCTCCCGTAACACCACCCGCTTAGTCAACACACTACAAATCGGCCGAAACTCCCGCAACGTCACCACGTTGTAGTCCGCATCGATGTACACCACCCCTGCCCCGACGATCCCGGGGTCGGCATCAATCGCTGCAAACAGTCTCGGCACATTAACCATGCTCTCAATCCGCTGGCGCGCAAAGTACTGCGACGGGCCCGCGCCAAGCCCGCTCATCCTTGAGTCGTTCATGGGGTCTCCTGAAACGTGAAAGCGCCTGCAAACCCGAAGGTTGCAGGCGCTTGAGCGGCCTAGTTTTAGCAGCTAAAGATCAACGTTTCAGAAGTGTACTTTTGCTGTGTGTGTCGTCCTACACGTTCAAAAGAGGAAGTAAACGAAGGGGGCGTAGGACGCATCTTTTTATGCTTGAATGATCGTGTCCCATCAGATTGCTAGTTGCCGATATCCTGGACCGGTGTACACGAGTGATACGACAAACGTCTGCTATGCACACGGTTTAAGTCGTGCCAATAGTCATGCCAGACACTCGATACAAATCTTAAGCGCGCAGCAGAGTGCCGTCTTGAATCGTCATACCGGTATAGCGGTATGGATCCTGACCTACCCCATACTGATCCAGAATTAGCCCTTGGCTTGTTGTCGATAGGCTTCGAGGATCGCTTCACGGGCAGGTAGCTTGCGTTCAGCATCATCCGGTGTGACATCGATGCCTGCGAGACGCAGGCTGGCCGAATAATTGGACTGACGTGTCTTGGCGCAATGGGCTTTCTTGGCGTGCAAGCTTGGCGCTTTCAAAGGACTGACCTCATGTGCTGGGCAATGACGCCGAGTAACAACTCCAGGAACGGCCATCCCCTCTCCCTCTAACCTCTGTCGGCCAGAGTGGGAGCGGGCTTGCCCCGCGATGAAGCCTGTACTGCTTACCTTGCCACTCATGCTTTATCACCGCTTGCTAGCCATCGATTCCGCATCCTGCGTATGACCACCACACGTTTGCACATTTGGCGGTAACGTCGGCTGTTGATGGCTAGCAAGCCGAGCAAGGATGCAGCCAATGAGGCCACAAACAGAAGCATATGAGATGACCGTCCGTAGGTTGAGAGCGTGGCAAGGAAGCAAACAAACAGCAGCACAACAATTATCCATACCGCCCAAGTGCGACCACGAATCAGGATTAAGGTCCCTAACGTGATCGCCAGCGTACCGACCGCCAGCATGCCCATCGCAAGCTCTGACTCGTAGGCGTGCTTCAAAAAATAGGTATTGATTACGCTTAATGTAGCCATTGCCGTAGCGAAAAGTGCCAATAGGTATGTACCGATCAAACACGGGTAGAATCGACGAATAAATACCCACATCTGGGCCTGACTGATCACGATTCACTTCCCTCGACTAGGCTAAGCGCTACTGACTGTACAGCACTGCTTCCCCCAACTCCCGATCGACTCGCGAATCTTATGCCAGTTATGTCGTCCTACGCACTCAAAACAAGAATAAAAACAATGCCCTGTAGGAAGAACCATCAGGGCGCTCGTAGACCTTTTACCCTGCCATAGTTTCCACCGGGTCAATCACCCGCAACGCTACGTTTGAGCTCAGTTCGACCAGGCAGAGCAGGTGCGAAGTTCCATCGCCACCGAAGAACTTGTCTGCCCGATCACCGGTCAGTTTTTCCTGGAACTTGAACGGTGTCGTGATAATTCGCTTGATATCTTCCTTGAAGCTCTGCGTATTGGCGTTGATCCATTCGGCTGCCTTGCGTCGCTCGGCAATCGGCGCTTTGGGCGTGTCTGTGCTCCTGAGCAAGACGGCAGGATCGATATCAAGGTCTTCGGTGTTGTAGCGCATGAACACATGGCACAGCTCATTACCCTGGTGGTCAGCAACCGCCACACGCAAGTTGTACCCGCCCCTCCTCGCCTTGCACGCCTGCTCGGTTGCATCAACGCCAACCTCCCACTGCACCTGGCCTCTGATTTCGCCCTTTTCCATATCGATCTGGTTTTCGATGAACGAGTACACCGTTCTGTTCACCCTGACCCAGCCGAGCTTGCCGGCACCGGATATACACAAATAGCGGTGCTGAGGCTTGAGCTCGTGGGGGGCCTTGCCGATGGACCAGCTCAACAGCTCTTCGCCTTTCAACGAATGTTGAAGCTTGGCGTTTTTTTCATCGTAGCGAGAAACGATGGTGCACTTTCTGGGATGGGACTGCGGCCGCTTGGCCAGTTCCGAGCGAACCTCGGCATCGATTGCCCGCTCGCCGCGTTGGGCACTTGCGCGCGATTTCTCGGCAGCAATCAAGTCGCAATCCAGTTCTTCGGCCTGCTTGCGCAACGCATCGTATTTGCCAGCCAGCGCCTGCGCAGCATTGTTAACCGACTCCAAAAAGCCCGGCGTCAACAAAGTGGCCTTGCGCTCCATCTTCGCCACTAATGCCTCAACGCCCTTGCTGACCCCGCGAACGCGAACGTTGGTCTCAAAATTCGCACTCGCACCCCGCTCGGTAAAATTCTGGCTGCCCAAGGTCACAAAGCGGTCCTTGGCAACGACCATCTTCGCGTGAAGATTGGGCAGGTAGTAAACCGGGATTCTTTTCTTCAGAAGGGCTTTGATGGCACTGTAACTGGAGGCACCCGACGCAAGCACCTGCACATTGACCAACGTATAAACCTTGGCGCTTTTACCCAGTTGGGCAATTTCCAGCGCGACCGAACCGGTCAGGTACGGCGAGAAAATCTTCAGATCAACCTTGTCGTTTTGCAGCTGTTCTTTTATCAGCGGCACGATATTGCTAGTGAACTTCAATCGTCGGCATCCTTGTTCGAACCTCTGCCGATAATACTACATTGCCACTACTGAACGATTAGCCCAAAATCCCGCCCCCAGCACGCCCAAGCCGCCCTACAAGGAAACCGCCATGGCCCAGCCCCTGCTCGATGCCTTCATTGCATGGATGAGCGCCAACCTGGACAACGCCACCTTCGCCCATCGGTACCAGAACCGCATGAGTGGCGAGCACTGGCACTGCAGCAGCCTGTTCAACGCCTATGCAACGTACGACTGGCCGCACCCGGCGATTACGCACCTGGACATCGACAAGGGCAGCGACATCACCAGCAACACCCGCGCACTGACGGCGCTTGAGCAGCAACTGCAACGCGCCTTGGCGCCCGCGCCTGAAGACATCGCCGCCAGCCGCGCGGCCATTGATGTGATGATCTGGGGTGGCGTACAAAACGGTAACGTCAGTTGGCTGACCAACAATGCCGAGGGCTTGGCCCAACTGTTGATCGACACCCGCGATGCGATCGACAGCGGTGCTCTGAATCATCAACTGCTGCTGGACCCCGAGCTGCGCTTCAACGCCGGCATGACCAAGGTCTACTCGCTGATCTGCAAGCAGTTGGGGATTTACGACAGCCGCGTTGCTGCCGCGCTGGGCTGGGCGGTGGTGAAGTTCTGCAAGCAGGTCGAGCCTGAACTTACCCAGGTACCGCCCGAGCTGGCCTTCCCCTGGGCGTCGGCAAGGCCGAACAAGGGCATATCCAAACAACGCGATCCGTCCCAGGGCAACTTGCAGTTCCCGTCGCTGCAGGCCGGTACGCTGCACGCGCAGTGGAACATCCGCGCCAGCCAGATACTCGCGGCGGTACTCGCCCATGACAATGCAAAGCACAGCGGCTTCAACCAGGACGACGGTACAGGCAGCAGCCCGTTGCGACGCCTGGAAGCGGCCTTGTTCATGATCGGCTACGACCTGGGCGGCGGTACGGTAACGAATTCGCAGCCAAAGGCTACCAGCCAGAGCGAGGTAATTGTGCCAACGGTGGGCTGGACTGAAGGCTGGACGCCCACACAGCGCAAGGCTTTTCTCTATCGCCTGACCGACCAGGGCTTCGAAACCCAGGGCAAGAGCATCACCCGCTACCCGCTGCAGGTGGTCAACGATACTCTCAACTACCTGTGGCGGCAGTTCGGTCGCGGACAGTTCCCCTTGGCCAACAGCGCCGACGGCGTGCCGGCCGGCACCAGCGAAGAAGGCATCGGCACCGCTTACTACCATGCAATCAACCGGCAACAGCGGGTGCCGGAGTCGAGCCGCCTGGCTGCGATCCTTGAGGACCTCGGGGTGATTCAGCTAGTGAGCCGAGGGAAAAAACACTGGGTGTTGAACCTCGAGTTGCTGGACGCTAACCATAAAGGCGCTTTGGATATCGAGCCGCTGGTGCTGCGTTTGCTTGAAGACGAAGCGCAGGACTGAGCTAACGATATACGGGGGTGACCGAGCACTGAGTGCTCGGACACCCGCCCCTACATCACGAATACGCGCTCGTCAGTCCTCCCAACACTCACGCCGGCTCAGCTCGAGCCTTATCCAGTACCTCGCGAGCCTTTCGCACCATCAGATCGAAACGGTCCACCAGTTGGGTCATCGCCTCCAGGGTGTCCATCTCCTCATCACTGTCATGCTTCTCCAGCAACTTGCCGATGCACTCCACCACGGCTGGCGACCAACGCTCGTCTTCTTCACCCACTTCAATCAGTGAATGCAAAGTATTGAGCCCGCGCTGCCCACCCGCAGTAATCGCCTCGGCCTCTTCGGCGAGCGCAAACGCTGGCTGTGCTTCGGCCAAAAACTCTGGCGCGAAGGCTTCATCCTCTACCCTGGCCGTTACCTCTGTAGAGGCCACGTCGGAACCTGGTTCCCCCTCAATCTCAACCGCCCGCACCAACTCGCCGATAAAGCTTTTAGCCTCACCGCTGAGGTACTGCACCGTGGCCAAATGGGTGTTGCGCTTGGGTGACTGCGGCAGAAAGAAGCGCACCTGCTCGCCCTCCCCCAACACCGCATCGCTCCAGTCGCGCAAGGTGGCGCCGTAGGCCAGTCGCGGGTAATTGACGCGCGGATACAAACGCTCGACCACCTCATCGCTCAACGACTCTGGATCAACCAGCACGCCATACTTGTAAAGCAGATCGAAGGTCACCTTCGAGCGCTGGTCCAACAGCTGCGGATCGACTCCCTTGTGATACGGCCCTGCCTGTACCCGCTGAGCGGCCAGCAACGTACGGCTGTCCAGCACCCTCAACAACTCATCCAGCGCCTGCTCGGCGCTTATGCCCTCTGACGGAACCCATTGAGCAAGAATCGACTGGGCGTTGGCCACCGCGTCGGCGATGGTCTGGTTGGCACTAGGCATGAGAGGTCCTTTCACAATGGCTTGGAAATCAAGGCGTTCCCGCGATAATGGCGAATTGCTAGCCATCTATGCAAGCACACCTTGATTGCCACCAATCAGCGCATCATTGCGGCCGGTCCAGCATGGCGTGAGCCACATCCTCCACCAGGGCTTTGGCCATGCCGCTAAGGTAATGCGCCGCCCAGGTCAGCTTGGGATCGTGCTCGATGCCAGCTTGCAGGGTCAGCCGGTTTACGCAGCCCATCAGCACTGCCGACTGCTCCAGAGCGAACGCCGCACTGTGACCGGGCTCGACGCGGAACAGCCTTTGTGTGGAATGCCCACTTTCGCCTTCACCGAAGGCCGCGACGCCAGCGGTCTTAACGATGCTGGCTGCTTTCAAATCCTCATCCATTGACAGGTCCTCCTGCTGAAATCGCTAGCCCGCGTTGCTAAGGGATTTCGTCAGCAACGCGGGCGTCTGCTTATAGGCAACTCAGTGGCGTGACTGCACCTTGCTCAAGGCCACTTCGACCAGAGCCCAGGCGTGTTCGATTTCATGCAGGGTCGCCAAGGTGAGGACCTGGTCGGGAGCTTTGGGATGGAGCAGGACGGATTGTCGGGCGATGGTCTGGGCGCGGACCAGGTATTCGGAGGTCTGGACCAGGAGGTCTTCGAGGGATTGGTTGGGGTGGTGAGGTGGGTCGGGGACGATTTTTAACATCAGGTATTGCTCCGTTTAGATGGAGCCGCCACACCCAAGCTGTCAAACAAAGAGGTGGCAGCTGTACGCGGGTTGACAGACCGGTAAACGAAGAAACCCGGCGCACACGAAGGTGCCCCACGCACAGCCGCCATTACGCAGGTGCACAGATGGTTTCATTTGTTGCGGTCTGTCAAAACCGGTCGTTGAATTGGCAACGACTGGCGGAGACTAGAGCGCTCAAGGAACCACTGCAATGGCTTGAAGGCGGTGGGAGTATGATTGGGAAATGGACTACATGGAATCAGGAAATTCTGAAGAATTTGATGGGGCGGATGTTCATCAGCAAGGTCATCGAAAAGAACGGCAAAAGCCTGCCAGAGTGCGCAGGCTGTTCGCCATTCACTAGCGTTTTGCCATAAAATGGCCGGTTGCCGAAAGAACCGTCATGGCCATAGCCATGAAGGGCTTTCATTCTTTCCAAATAACTGTGGTGAAGATGAACAAGCCTTTCATTTCGCTGTGCCCGGAAATTACTCGGGCACATGCACTGACGCTCATGGATTGGTTGGAAGATGAGCGCGTTACCTGCTACTTGAGCGATTCGCGTCATGTCTCCCGCTCCATCGAGCAAGTTATCGATCGAACCCAATTGCCGATCCTGACCCATCTATTCAACCGGGGCGGCCGATTCTTCATGGCCTACGACCGGCATGATGCCCCGGTGGGCTTTGTCCGTCTCATCAAGACCGGCCCGAATTGCGAGATCGTCCTGGTCATCGGAGACAGCGACAAATGGGGCCGAAACCTTGGCGCCCGCACGATCCGCGAAGGCATGAAACTGGCCTTCCTCGACATGCGCGCCGAGAAGCTCATCGCCAAGATCCACCCCGACAACACCCGCTCGCTGAAAGCCTTTGTGCGCAGCGGTTTTCTGCTTGAAAGCGAAACACCGACATTGAAGTCATTTTCCATGACGGCGGCGCGCTATCTTCAGTACCTGCGCGAAGGTGCCGTGGCCGACTCCACTGAGATCTACATCACCGAAATCGACAAGGCCAGGCTCGAGAGCCTGATCGCGCTTGAGCAAGGCCCGGCGGTTGTTGAACTCGAACATGAGCTTGAGCGCGCCATTGTCGTCACGCCGCAGCAGGTGGCGCGCAATGTCGTCACGATGAACTCCAGGGCCTTGCTACAGCTGGACGACGAAGAGATCGAAGTAGCCCTGGTCTACCCTGAAGACGCGGACAGCAGCGCCGGAAAGTACTCCGTGTGTTCCGACATCGGCGCCGCCATCCTCGGCTATCAGGAGGGGGACGCCATCGACTGGCGAGTTTCTGACCGGACCCGCCGCATCGGGATCAGAAAAGTGCTGTACCAGCCGGAGGCTGCGGGCGATTTCCACTTGTAATTGCGCCTTTAGCTAAGTGCTCCATCAGGCACGAAGATCCCCAACGATTTCCGTGCCTGATGCAGACAGGGTGGACAAGGTCAGGACTTGGCCAGAGGACCTCCTTCCTGCGCTCGATTTGGTAACAACAAGTAGGACTATTCCTTCATTTTCGTAGGATCTCGCGGTATGGTTGCTGGCGATATGCCAGACCTGTAAGGACGCGAGATGCAATTTTTCTGGGTGAACCTAGGTACAACGCACAAAGAGGCCAGGGCCGGCAATTTTCTCTGGGCCCCGCTGAGTTCGCGTACACAAGCCGGCAAGGTGCAAACCCGTCGCCACTGGGACAACGTCGGTAAAGTTAAAGCCGGAGACTTGATCTTCTGTTACCACGACAACTACCTACGCGCGATTGCCAAAGCCGAGCGCGATGCCTACCAAGCCGAACGCCCTCCAACTCGCTCGTTCAACGAGTGGAGCAACCAAGGGCACCGAGTCGATATCACCCTCACCGACCTCAAGCACCTTTTACGCAGCGACGACATTGCACCCACCTACCAGGCGCAATTCGACGCCCGCACAGAGCCATCGTTGTTCAACAACAAAGGCAGTGTGAATCAGATCTACATGGCGCAGTTGCCTGCCGATGCTGCGCTGTATTTGTTGGAACAAGCCGAGGTTGTTGCTGACTACGAAGACCAGCTCGTAGATGCCGGATCGCCAGGAAAAAGCCCTTCCGTTACGACTCGAGAAGCGCTCGTAAAGGCTCGTGTTGGCCAAGGCGCGTTTCGAACAGGGCTGCTCAAACGCTGGGACAAAAAGTGTGCGTTGACCGGGCTAAAAAATCCCAACCTGCTAGTCGCCTCGCACATTCAAGCTTGGGCCTTAGCCGACAACAAAGCCCGACTGGATACAGACAACGGATTGCTGCTGGCCACCCACATTGATCGACTCTTCGACTGTGGGTTGATTTCTTTTGGTGAGGATGGGCAACTGCTGATCAGCGACGAGTTGGCAGCGGAGGAACACAAAATTCTAGGGCTGGACCAGTACACATCGATTCCCACCTTGAGTGAGGGCAATCGCCGCTACCTTGAGAAGCACCGCAAGCGATTTAGTTTTGCGTAGGGGGCGTTTTCCAGATCGAGTAAACTCCGCGCTATAGACTTTCTGATCTACACAGTCCTTTTTGCCCGAAATCAAAATCAATTGACAAGGCAAAAGATCTGCAACCATAGAACCTCAGGCTTCAAGGGGACAATGGTTGGTTTGCTTAGTATCTCGGACTCAATGTGCTCGACCAGCCCCTGAGGAAACCAATATTGAACAAGGGTGAGACGGGGGTTCAAATCCCCCCGGCTCCACCAAATGATCAAAAAAAGACGTCCATGGACGTCTTTTTTTGTGCCTGAAGCCCAGTAAATACAAGGCCTCCAGCGCTTTTACGGTCTTTTGAGAGTTTTTGAGTTCCAGCCATTCGGGTATTCCAGACGGTATTCCAGTCCGTCCGGTGCTAATCTTTGGAATACCGAATCAGTGCCTGAGGACAATCTCATGCCTGCTCAAAACCTCCGCCTCTCCGATCGACAGCTCAAGGGAGTCAAACCCGCGTCCAAGGATTACGTCCTCACGGACGGTGACGGTTTGCAGCTCCGCGTACGCAGCAACGGCTCGTTGCTGTGGAATTTCAATTACCGTGAACCGGTGACCAAGAAGCGCATCAACATCGGATTCGGGACCTACCCCGAACTGTCACTGGCGAACGCACGAAAGAAGGCAGTCGAAGCGCGCGAGTTGCTCGCCCAAGGCATCGATCCGAAGGTGCAGCGCAATACGTTGAATGAAGCCAAACGGGCAGAAACGGAACATACCTTCGAGAATGTGGCCACCGCCTGGTTCGAGCTCAAAAAAGACTCGGTGACCCCGGCCTACGCCGAGGACATTTGGCGGTCGCTCACGCTGCATGTATTCCCTGACTTGAAGACGACACCACTCGCAAAAATCACCGCGCCGATGGTGATCGCATTGCTTCGTCCAATCGAAGCGAAAGGCAGCCTGGAGACGGTCAAACGTCTTAGCCAGCGGCTAAACGAGATCATGACCTACGGCGTGAACTCAGGCCTGATCTTCGCCAACCCTCTTAGCGGCATCAGGGCTGTATTCAAGAAGCCCAAGAAAGAAAACATGGCTGCGCTTCCGCCCGAAGAGCTCCCCGAGCTCATGCTGGAGATCGCGAACGCCAGCATCAAACGCACCACCCGCTGCCTGATCGAATGGCAGTTGCACACGATGACTCGCCCCGCCGAGGCGGCGACGACTCGCTGGGCAGACATCAACTTTGAAAGGCGTGTCTGGACAATCCCAGCAGAGCGGATGAAAAAGCGCCGCCCACACAGCATCCCGTTGAGTGATCACGCTGTCGCACTGTTGGAGTCACTGAAGACTCACAGCGGCCATCGCGAATACGTCTTCCCGGCAGACAGAAATCCACGCACTCATGCCAATAGCCAAACCCCCAACATGGCGTTGAAACGCATGGGGTTCCAGGATCGGTTGGTCAGCCACGGCATGCGCTCGATGGCCAGCACCATTCTGAATGAACATGGGTGGGACCCGGAACTCATTGAGGTCGCACTGGCGCACGTCGACAAGGATGAGGTGCGCAGCGCCTACAACCGAGCCGACTACATCGAGCGCCGGCGTCCGATGATGGCCTGGTGGAGTGAGCACATCCAGAAAGCCGCCACCGGTAGCCTGCTCGCCTCAGCATACGGTCAAGTCAGAGACAAGAACGTGGTGCCGATCCGCTAGCGCTGTACAGGCGCAAGAACGGCAGCAACAACTGAACGTTCAAGATTCGGGGCAAGCAGCCTCGCTTATCCGCTTCTAAGCGCGGGTCCATCCAAACAGGGCTGCAAAGCCGCCCTGTTTGGATGGACCTTACTTTGAAGAGCTAAAAGCGACCACGTTGTCCAGGACTTACCACGGAATTCCACCGGTGGATAACCGCTGTTCAAGTCCAAATTGGCGCTGAATTTCGAACCTTGACCAGGTTTATCCACAGGCGTAGAACTGGCCGTGCAAGCGCTGTCGATGACAGCAACTCAGGTGACCCGAACCTTGAAGGTCACGCCGCTCCCGCGGTGGTTCCCCCCAAAAGGCGATTCGCGTCCGGCAGCTCGCCCGGTCACCTCCCCGGTGATGGATGCCTACTTCAGATCATAGCCCTCGTGCGCCAGACGACACTTCCTACTTCGCTGCCCTGCAGCAATCTATCCGCTTGGCCGAATCTTGCGCCAACCTGCGCCCGTCTCTTTCTCCTGGAAAGAGACGGGCGCTTCTGACACTGCTGCAGCCCTGATCGCACATGGCTTTGCGGCAATTCCCCTCGTGACATTTGGCGTGACAAACGCCGATGTCACCAGTAACAGCGCTGCAGATGATGGTGCCGCAGACCAGGGAATGGACTGCACCTGACTGACAGTCAGGCATGCCCCGGTCATCACATCGCTGCGTTCACCCGGCTCAGGATCTTCAGGCGCTGGTCTCGTCAGTCAGTGCTGCCTCCACCCGCCCACCGGTAACGGTGCTCAGGAGGCCAGATCATGAGATGCCCTTGCTCCCGGTCGTAAGGAGCCGCCAGTCCCGCGTAGAGGACATTCCCCACAGGTCGCAGGGGCCTTGATCCCTGATAACACTCAGCATTCTTGGCGGGATGACGTGGGGCGAGGATCGGAGATCGGAAGATGAGGTGATTGACATGGCATTGGTGGGTAGACGAGATGGCCGCAATTTCGGCTACGGCAGGCAATTGAGCTACGCAGGACCGCAGGCGCTGAAAGACATGTTCGGCGGTGGCCACTACGGCACGGTCAAAGCGCACTGTGATCGGTGGCAGGCATTCGTGAAGTGGTGCCGCTCCGAACAGGGTCCCGGTATCAATGATGCACGGCAGGTTGATCGGAAAGTGTTGGCCGACTACGCGGCTTATCTACGCGAGGTAGTTAGGCGCGGTGACCTCGCCATCAGCACCGCGGAAAATCGGCTATCCAGCGTTAACAGGACCATGGCGGCGCTTCGCGGTGATCAGTACGTGAAATTGCCCAGCCCGAGCAAGGCGCTGGGAATGCAGCGCACAGGAGTTCGACAGTTGGTGCCACAAGGCCAAGACCGCGAACAGGTTAAGCAGATCGTCGATGCGCTGTGCAGCCATCATCACCTACGCGCTGCCGCGATCATTCTGTTGGCGCGAGCCACCGGCATGCGCTTGCGTGAGGCCATCCTAGCTGACCTGCCACGGTTGAGCTGTGAGGCTAACGACCTAGACAGGATAAACATTCAGGACGGCACCAAAGGTGGCCGCGCCGGTGCCTCAGCGCCACGGTGGATTGCGGTGGACGACCATGTTCGAGATGCCCTTGGGTTTGCACGGCATGTGTCGCCTGCGGGTAGCCGCAATCTGATTGCGCCAAACGAAAGCTACCTGAATCTTCTGCAAGAAAGCATCCGCCCTGCGCGGGACATCCTGCAAGCACACAACCTCAAGGGCTTCCATGAGCTACGAGCGGCGTATGCATGTGAGCGCTACGAGCAGATCACCCAACACCCCGCGCCAATCAATGGTGGCAAATCTTGCCAGGTAGATAAGAACCTTGATCGCGAGGCCCGGAGGCAAATCAGCTATGAGCTGGGGCACGGTCGGATTGCTGTGAGCGCTGCTTACATTGGTGGCAGGCATGATTAAGCCATTCGACATGGATCTGTTCCTGGCTGGAGTGTTAACCGGCTCACACGCAACCCGGCGACGCCATATACGACAGGCGAAAATCATCCAGGTTGAAATTGCGAAGCGCTGGCAACGAGAAACGCCTTGGGCTTGGCAGAAAAAGCATGTGGCCTGGTTTCTCAAGCACAGCCTGAGCCACCGCAGTGAGGCGACAAGGTACTACTACCTGCTAACGGCCCGGCTGCTCGCTCGACGTCTAGGTACGTCTTGGCTTTTCTATCTTTAATTGAGAGCTGATGCTATTGGTTACCGCCATCAGCAATTGGCAAGAAGCGGAGCGAGATCTCTAGAGTTCCTGTATCGCTATAATGCGTCAGGAGCCTAGTACGGCTGAAGGGTATTAAGCACCTGCCCAACGCCCGCATGAACAGCTCGATTCTCATGCTGATAACTGACACATCAACCGACGATGCATTGCCTGAGAAGGAGTATTAAAGATAAGCCACCACGCATACACGGTTCAATTCAACCAAGGTAAAAAGGCCTCAGAATTTAGAGGCCTATGCGCTTTAGCTCTTATCAATGGAAACGAGCTTACGGGGATGTGAAAATTTTGATATCCACATCAAGCTCGTCTGCAGTGCTCAGCCAGTCCTCAATTAGTTGATACGCCTGAATACTTGTGGGCGAACATGCAAGCGGGCTCTGCATACTTCTCGTGAAATGACTAGCTGAGAAAGAGTTACCGGCAACAATCCAAATCTCCTTCTTACATTTCATCGATACTCTCCGCTCACAGATAACATCCCAGACCCTCTCAGAAAGTGAGTCATCAAGTGGTGCAGGATGATTAATAGAGCCTTCCACCAACCTATAACGAGTATCTAGCGGAAACTCAGCACCAGCAGCGGGCCAGGATTGCTTCCATGTTGAGAAATTTCCAGGCTTCACCCTTTTAAGCCCTGAAACCAACATGTGGATGTTTTTTATTGCCTGGCTACCAACTTCCGCAATAGCACCAGCTGGAGATTGAGGATTTAATGAATCACCACATTTAACATGAACGAAGCACAATTTTTCCGGCGAAGACAAAATGAAATCAGCAGGCTCAACGCCCATATCACAACAAAGAACTACATCACAGCCAGGGATATATGTTGCGAACGGACCAAGAGTTCCAATTGGAGTTGTTTGGTCCCCATACCCCTTCAGCAAGTCGATTAAATAAAATATCGAATCCGTATCAAAATCAGTTCTAGTAGTCCGATGATATTTATGGTTGAGAGTGTGCCCCTTCTCTTTGAGAGCTGGAGCTCTAAGTGCGTCAAGCGGAAAAAGGGCATTGCCTGCAAAGCTTTCTTCAGCAGGAATTCCGCGTTCGTAGGGTAAGGCTAGCTTGTAAAAAGCTCCTGCCAGATAAGTTACGCCGTCTTCGTACAGCACTTTCAATCTATGCCCGGAATTCAAGTACTCCACTACCCATTCGATATCGGCTCTTCCTTCTGATGCTCCACTTAGAGCAACCTCAAAAAACCCATCATCATCCGAGTAACTTAACGAAAGTTCTATAGGATCACCTTGAGCGTCGAAAGTAATCCCCTGCTGATAGTCAACATAAATAAAATCAGGATAAATCACACCGTGATTCGTCGCTTTAGGGCCTTCAAGATCTGTAAAATCTAGCAGAACTGACAAAATTTCTGACGTGGGTTTTTCGCTGACAGGCTGAGCATAGGACTTGATCAGTCGCCCAGCATTCCCTCCAGCATTGATACATTGGCTTATCGCATCGACCCATTCAGAAATGTCTTGAAGAGTGAAATTGGATTCTTTTTGATCGACGACCCGCCCCGACCTAGCGCCAATGTAAAAACTACTGTCTCTTTTGCCGTCCAGGCCAATATTATCGACCTTTACCATAGTTAATGCGTACCGGGAGTTACTTTGACTGCCGCGCCCGCCATCAAGATTCTGCCCTTTCAATGCTACGGACTCTGGACGGCGCAAAGCCCGGCCAATAGCACGAGCGTGAGTTTCCTTAATCTGATTAATTGCTGTTTTAGCAGCCAAAGCAGTCAGCTTGTCAATATGAATTGCATTACCAAGCCTATACTGCTCCTGATTGTAATAACGGCCACCGCCGCTATCGAAGATAGCGACACCCGAATCAATTTCTTTTACCACAACTACATGCAGCCTAGGCTCAAAGAAAAGCTTATTTGTAAAAAACTTTGAACTTTTGAACTCGACATAAATCATGACCTGCAAATCAAGAACTTCTTCATAAGTTTTGACTAGCGATCCAGAACCATGCAACTCCCAATACAATCGATCCATCAGTAGCGGCAGAGAAAAATCAGCCTCTTTTTGTACAAAGCAGACTGACGCATGAGGGATCTTGAGATCGTCTTCTGGATCAACACTATTGAGGTCAACTCTTTCTTTGAACTTACTATCAAAATAACTATATCTTGGAAAGCTCTCCAGGAAAGATTCAATCAAATAACTTGTGCTTAATGAGCTGACAAATTCGCCTGCACCACCATTGGCGAGATAGCTATCAAATTTTTGATATCCATCCCACATGCCCTCATTCGCCCCGCGGCTCAGGTCGATCACCAGCGGTTGGGTTGCTCCATACCGGCGTACAATCCGACCTACTGCCTGAACTAGCTCACGACCACTACCCAGCTCATAGGTAAGTATCAGTAACTTAGCCTCAGGGATGTCAACTCCTTCATCAAGCTTGTGCTGGTGAATTATCACCCGCACCCCCTCAACTTTAAGAGCTGGACCAACTCGTTTAAATTTATTTTGCGCCTCGTCGATTTCTAGTCGCTCGTGCACGCTTGCCGTGATGAATGATTGAGAAAGGAGCTCATGGTACTTTAATATCTCTTCGAGACTCTTGCATTTCACAATACACTTCACATCTTCATTTTCACCTAGATAGCCTAGGATGCCTGCAAGCAAATCGTCCTCCCTATCGACTTGCTCGTACTGTGGCTCCATAATAACCCCATCATCAATGGCCTCTTTAAATGTAAAAACATAAAAATGATCGGTACTTACATTCAGCTCAAACAAGTCATTACGATAAGGAGTTGCCGTAACCACTACTTTCATCGCTTCAGATTGACGTATTATCTCACGCCAAACTGGAGAGGGCTCAGAGTGCCCTTCATCTACAATAATTAGATCAAAATCGCTTTGGACATTCTTTAATTCTTCGTCACTCAGAATCGTCAGCTTCTGAAAGCTTGTGATATAAACTCCGTCGCCCTGATCGAAATTAGAGTCCCTATAGGTTTTCTTTAACTCAAACTCTTGATCGCCAATTGTATTACGGAAGAATTTTTTCGAAATCTCTCTAAATAATTGATCTTTCACGGCCTTTCTGTGACATATCACAAGAACCTTCAAGGCATCTGATAGATGTGATATAAGCGAGATAACTCCTGTTTTACCCGCACCTGTTGGCAGGTTGATCAAAAACCCTCTCTCAGTATCGTTTTCTTCGGCATACCTAACGAAGCTACGCACTGCTTCTAACTGACACTTCCTTAGCTTTTCTTCAGTAGAACCCAAATATTCCAAGATAGTCACAGCAGTCTTCCATGTAATTAAAGATGGTCTTTTCGGCTCTTCAGGCCACGACGCGCAGACATAACATCAAAACGCCATTATCCCATATACCTTGACGCCAATGGTAGCTACTTGATCAGCCCACATTGGAAACGATCGAGCCTTCTTTCACCGGACGACGCAAGCCCATCCTTCGTCCGCTCTTGGCTAAGAGTGTCCCTCTACCAACTGCACCCTTGAGTCATCCACAGTAACCATTATTCGAACGAGTGGCTGCCATGCCTCAAGGAGGCAACTCTTGACTAAATCTCCTGGCATGAGTGAAAGGTTGGGCGGCCTTTAGAAGGATATTTTTAGAGATAGATCGAAGAATAATTTTAAAATATATCTACGAAACATATGGTTAGAGTGCGTTTCGACTCCCGGTGCCGCAGATCGTCGATGCGCTTTGCAGCCAACATCAGCTATGGGCCGCCGCGATTGTTCTGTTGGCGCGAGCCACTTGCATGCGCTTGCGTGAGGACATCTTGGCTGACCTGCCACGGCTGATCGACCCAGCACTTGATCAGCAAGCGCGCCGACAAATTAGCCTAGAACTAGGGCACAGCCGAATCAATGCGGCTTCGGCATACATTGGTGGCAGCGCATGAACAAGCCGTTTGATATGACACTTTTTTTGAGCGGCGCACTCACAGGCTCACAGTCCACGCGACAACGACATCTAAGGCAGGCCAAAATTATGCAGACAGCTATTCAAAAGCGCTGGCAACGTGGCAACCCTTGGAACTGGCAGCTGAAGCATCTACGCTGGTTTCTTACGCAATATCTAAACGACCATTCTGATGCAAGCCGGTACTATTATCGTCTCACGGCATCATTGATCTGGACGCGAATGGGCACCGACGACATAAGCCGAACATCCAGGTACATATTGACCAGTGCGAGGCAATAACTTCTGCTCGCTCAGCGACGACGGGTATCCTTCCATGAAAACTTTTATCGACTATTATTCATACACTTGACACGCTAAAATACCAAACTAAAGACAACCAAAGACGACAGCCGACCCAATCTAATCACCGCTCACAATTCACCCCGAAGACTTCATTGCACTGTTGCTAAACATTCTAGACTTCAACATTACCCAGAAATTTTTTCATCTCCTCCTGCAACATACTTAACTCAAGCTGCAGCTTACATTGAACCTTCATTAGCGAGGCCACTGATTCCGTTTCCACCTTGGCAGCAAGGGCAACGTACTTTGAAACGGTCAAATCCCAATCATTTTCGGCCAAAGCTTCTAGAGACACGCAACATGCGAGCCCCTCAACAGACTTTCGCTCAGAATACAAGCTCAAAATACTGTTAATGGAACTACTTTCTAGCCGATTTAAGCGCTGACTTCTTGAAAAAAAGCTCGCCCCATCAATGAAAAGCACATCTTTAGTCTTCGACACCAGCTTCATCAGCAAGATATTGGCTGGTATAGCAGTACCATAAAAAGACATTGGCGGAATTGAAATAACGGCATCCACATTGCTCTCTACAAGCATTCTCCTTCTAATTTCCTTCTCACTCCCCCCCCTAAACAAAACACCCATAGGTACGATTATTGCCGCACGACCATTTTCATTCAAACTGAAAAGAAGATTTTGTATAAACGCGAAATCCGCATTCGACTGAGGAGGTGATCCATAATATAAAAAGTTAGCCGAATTCCCGGTTTCCCAATTTCGAAGTGAAAAAGGCGGATTTGCAATGGCCAAATCAAACTGGCGAGCAACTTTTTCCCGATAGTCCCCACTCATTAATGCATCTTTTACTTCAATACAATCCGCACCAAGGTCGTGAACCAATGCATTTGCAAATGCTACAAACGCTGTCCTAGGTGATTTTTCTAGCCCCAACACCCTCAGCCATCCTACATCTGATGATTGCTGCACATGATTTATCGCCCCTACTAAGAACTCACCAGAGCCACATACTGGATCATATAGCCTTTCCCCTGACTTGGGATCAAGAAGCCGAATCATCAGCTTTACTATTCCATCCGGAGTAAAAAAATAGCCTGAACCATTCGAACTCCTTTCCGCAAGGACCAACAAGAACCATTCAAACAGCCCTCCTAACCCTCCTTCTTCCTTGCATTCGCCAAACTGGAAAGATACAAATACTTCCCACATTCGCGCTAATTCACGACCCTCCGGTGAATTTGAGAGCATGGCCGTCTTAACTTTATGCCAAATCGACAGCAAAAAACCCTTAAAAAATGTTTCAGGGCCACGCAAACCAACCTGATCAGTAATCGCCGACAAAAGTTCCACTCCGTTCAGCTCTTCAAGATCGCCGATTCTTAGCAGCCTCCTGTCTTCTTTTAGGGACTCCCACTCTTCCCTTACTAAGCCGTTTTCATGCTTTATAAGATCATACTCGCCCTTTAGAAGATCATATTCTTTCTTGCAAACCATGAGAAATAATAAACTTTCTTCCGCATCAATTTCAGCATCCTTGGACTGCATTAGGGAGAAGCTTTCCAGTACAAAATCTTTCAATCCTGCAAACGACAGTACTTTCATCCCTAGCCTCCACCTAACATTTTTTGAGCAACACTTGCCATCAACCTCTCTCCATTAGCCATCAGGCCATTAAGAACCTTCTTTTGCGCGCACCAATTTCTATAAATTGCAACAACTTTTTCTTGTTCTTCCAAACTTGGTACGGGCAGTGATATTGCTAGCAAATTTTTAATGCTTATATTTGGTATACTTGCCGTTGTGCGTATAGAGTCAAGCGTAGCACCACCCATAGCTGAATTGAAAAACCAGTGAAGATACTCCAACTTTATCCTTTCCTCCTGCCTTGGACGAATTATGGCAACTTGATTTGTTGTAGTTACATCACCACACTCCCCCTTAAAAATCATGGCTTCAGTTCGCGCACCTCTTAGCGGCAATAACAAATCGCCCTTCACAAGTTTTACTTTCAACTTTGACGGCTCGATATCAGCATACGGCAGGCTAGTTAAATCATTTACTCCGCCCTCTCGGATATCTTTTATCTGAATCAATTTTACGCCACTTTCAGGACTGTCTGTCTCTGCCCGCTCCCGAAAGGTTTGGCCAAGTGAGACATAAGCAATGTGAGAGAGCACTTCTGTCGCCACCATTGATTTAACTCCCATTTTTAAGATTTTTTACGTCCACCTGTACGTTTCTAATTTCACTCCCATCGGAATTTATCTGCCAGGAGCGGTTGAAGCCGACTTCGATATTAGGGCTAAGCGCAAGGTAGACAGCAAGAGAGAGATACGTTGGGGGTGCGAACTTCAACCGTTTTCGTTTCATTTGAGCTCCTTGCGTGCCTGCCAATGGTGGATTTCGCCAAGCCGACTGCAGAATGAATGCATACTGCAGTCGGCTTGAGCGAAATACTAGAGCAGAACCAGTAAGTCGTCAATGCAGTATTGACGCATTCTGCACACATAAACCTAAAAGGGAAGGTTGTGCTTGGAGAGCTGTACCTGACCACCTGCTCCTCCAACCCTTAGCCGCCACAAGCGTCAGCCATGGTAGGGATAGGCCGTATCGACGTTACGCACATCACATGGCTTGACTTAGGCAAGGGTCGGACGATATGGCAAAAGCGGTTCTCTGAAACTGCTGCCCTTTGGCGTTGGATTAATACCTAAACACTTGGCCTGGCAAAGTCCACAAGTTCAACCCCCGCATCCTTTTTCAGCAGCTCGTACACCACCGTCAGGAACACATCTCGCGTCGATTCATCGCTAAGGAGCTTGGTCGCCATGCTAGTGTGACTGCTCATGGCGGCGGCAATAGCAGAGATGGCTTTTGAAGGCAGGTCGGCTTTCATGGCCTGTTCCATGGTGTTGTTCTGCACCTGGGCCATCACCACGTTGTCAGCGCGCAGCTTCTCGGAAACGTGCACCGCGAAGGCCACCTGATCGGTGTCGGTGATGTCCTTGCCGAAGGCATTGTTGAGTTTCTCGATCAGTTCGGCGAGGTATTTCTTCTCACGGTCACGCGCGTCGCGCAGGCCGTTATCGGTCATACCGTAGAGGCCAGGTGTTTCAGCCTGCACGGTGACGCCACTGAGGTTGCTGCCCTTCTTGATCTTGTAGTGGCTGAGTTTAAGGTCACCCAGATCAACCTGTTCAGCGGAGATGCCCTTGAGCCGTTTACGCAGCAGGCGTGCATAGCTGGCAAAGGCCTCCAGGCTGGGGTCACCGAAGTCAATCAACTGGGCGATGTACTCATAGCTGCGCACGAACTTGGTCAGGCTCTCGCTGAAGATCATCAGCTCGTCGCGCGCCTTGCAATACTCCGAACGCTGCACATCGGCGTATTCCATGTCCTTGTCGCCGCCCTCGTCATGGGCCTTCTCCCACGCTTTTTCCCACTGGTCGATAGCATCGTTAAGCGTCTTCAACTTTCCGTTGAAGCGGTCGGTGGCTGACTGTGTGAGCGAGAACAGCTTCTGGTGCGTCACCCTAGGATCGACGATGGCATCACCAAAAGCCTCCACCTCAGTCTGTTCATAGATGAACATGCCATCCAGGCGCTGCTTGATGTCGTAGACGATGTTCGGATCCTGGATGTCCGCCACCTGGGCATCACGATAGAAGGTCTTGAACGACGCCAGTATCTCGTCTGCCTTGTTAGCGAAGTCGATGACGAAGGTTTTGTCCTTGCCAGGGAAGGTGCGGTTCAGGCGCGAGAGGGTTTGCACGGCCTCCACACCGGATATTTTCTTGTCCAGGTACATGGCCACCAGCTTGGGTTGGTCGAAGCCAGTCTGATACTTGTTTGCGACTATCATCACCCGATAGTCCGGCGTGTCGAAAACCTTGCGCATATCGCGCCCATGGAGGCCGGGGTTCAGGTTGGTTTCACTGAACTGGTGATCCAGGGGCAGGCTGGACTCTTCCACATCAGTATTAGGCACCTCACCTGAGAAGGCCACCATCGCCAGCACGTTGTGGTAGCCCTTGCGCTTGCAGTAGTCCTCCAGCGCCAAGTGGTACTTCACCGCTGCCGCACGCGAGCTGGTCACCACCATGGCCTTTGCCTGACCGCCGAGCAGGTGTGCTACGTTTTTGCGGAAGTGCTCGACGATCAGCTCGACCTTCTGCCCCACATTCACCGGGTTGAGCGACAGCCACTTGGCCAGCTTGCGCCCGGCGCTCTTCTCATCGACTCGCTTGTCATCGACCATCTCCCTTCCGATCTTGAACGCCACCTCGTAGCTGGCGTAGTTCTTCAGCACATCGAGGATGAACCCTTCGTCGATGGCCTGCTGCATGGTGTAGAGATGGAACGGCGCCGGCGGGTTATCGGTACTGACGGGCTGCGCCGGGTTGCGCGGGCGGCCGAACAGGCTCAGCGTCGAATGTTTGGGCGTGGCGGTGAAGGCGAAGTAGCTTGCATTGCCTGGGCGCGAGCGCGAGCTCTGCCACACGGACAACCGCTCCGCCTTGGAGAGTTTCTCCCACTCCGCCTCGCTCTGCCCGGTCAGTACATAACGTAGATCATCTGCGGTGCTGCCCCCAGTGGAACTGTGCGCCTCGTCGATGATGATGGCGAAACGGCGACTGCGCAGGCTCTGCTCGCCGAGGATGGCCTTCTGCGCATAGGGGAACGTCTGAAGGGTACAGACGATAATCGGCACCCCATCGAGCATGGCCTTGGCCAACTGGTGGCTCTTGGGCAGACTCGACTGTTGGCGGTCGATAGCGCATACCACGCCGGCCTGGTGCTCGATCTGCTGGATGGCATCCTGCAACTGCTGGTCGAGTACCTGGCGGTCGGTCACCACGATCACACTGTGGAAGTACGGCTCACCGTCCGGGCGGCGCACACGAATCAACGAATGCGCGGTCCAGGCGATAGTGTTGGTCTTGCCGGAGCCGGCGCTGTGCTGTATCAGATACGGTTGCCCTGCCCCTTCTACCCGCACCGCATCGATCATCCTGGTCACGCCCTCCCACTGATGGAAGCGCGGGAAGATCAGGCCTTCCTTGAAGTAGGTCTTGCCGTTGACGTCCTGGACTTCCTTACGCTCCTGCAGCACGAAGCGGTGGAAGATGTGCAGCCAGTTGTCCTTCTGCAGCACCCGCTCCCAGAAGTAGCTCACCGGGTAACTACCGTTTTCACCCGGCGGGTTGCCGGCGGCGCCATCGTTGCCCCGGTTGAACGGCAGGAAGAAGGTCGAATCCCCGGCCAGCTTGGTGGTCATGCGTATGTCGCTATCGCTCATGGCGAAATGCACCACCGCGCCACGCTTGAAGGTGAGCAGCGGCTCCAGGCCACCGCTCTTGCGCCCAGGGCGGCGGTCCATGCAGTACTGCTGCATGGCGGCCTGGACTGACTGGGTGAAGTCGGTCTTCAACTCCACCGTGGCAACCGGAATACCGTTGATGAAGAAGGCCAGATCGATCTCGTCGGCCTTATCCAACGAGTAGCGCAACTGTGGCACGACGCGCAGCCGATTGGCCGCATAACGTGCGATCACCGTGTCGTTGCGCGCGTCCTCGGGCAGAGCCTGGCTCATAGCCAGGGTGCCGCCACCGGCCACGGCAAAGCCGTAGCGCAGCACATTTACCGTGCCGCCCTCGACCTTGTTCTCCAACTGCTTGCCCAGTCGGTCCAGCACCACATCACGCGAGCCAACACCATTCATGGCGAGGATCTTAGCCATAGCCTGCGGCTGACTGTCCTCCAGCCAACCCAGCACATCCTCGGGGACTAGCGCCCGTCCTTGGTCATAGTCAGCAGACTTGCCCACCAGCCAGCCGGCAGCTTCAAGCTGCTCGACAATATGGCGTTCCAGTTCGCATTCGTGGTGGATGTGGCTCATATATTCAGTCTCGCTTCTCTACTGTTTGTCCAACTACAGCTCAATTCGGGGCGTAACTTGCTGGTTGTGTCGGCCTCAGCGCAACTACTCGGTCACGCTTAAACTTCCGTACATCATCGAAATCCCAAAAGCCGACGTTATTCTGATCAAGCTCAACGATGACCCTCGGCTGATCATCCAAACCAAAAATCCTGCAGTATCCGCCGAGCTCAAACTCGTCGGTCTCCTTCTGTCCCTGCGACCAAGAGGAACCATAAGCCAGATGCAGGATTAGCCAATGCTCTGCCTGAATGGAGGCGCTCGGAGTTGGCTTGAGTGTCCGCTGAATGCTTTCGCGCAGCTCTGCACTGGCATCCTGGTCTGCAGCGATTGACGGCATCAGTCTCAGGAACACCGCATTCGCCTGCAACCTACGGAGTTTTTCATCCGTACCCCACATTAGGCTGACCTTGGCCGTCAATTCATCACCCAGATCCCAAGCCAGCCAAACCAGCAAGGTAGTAAGCTGCATCGTCTCATCGGCATCGTCGTCGATCGACTTGTCGATCACTTCGAGGAGCCGCGACCCCGAACCGAGTAAATACCTGATGCTTTCATCGAGGAGATAACGACGATCTCGCTCTTCCACGAGATCCTGCCCAGTTGCTCGCCAGCGTTTCTGCTTGTCGAGATGGCGTAGCTCACGAATCAGAGCCAATACCGCAATCAGCTGGATCAACGCACTGACTTTCCTTGACTCGTCCTGGCTGGCCAGCTTCAGTTGCTCGACCATTTTTCTGCTCAATGCCCTTGCCTTCCTGGCAACGGCCAAAGCGATTTCAGCGTCCCAGAACTGGGGCTTGTCGACTGGATCGCTCGTTTCATCGCCGCCATCGTCCTCCTGGCCAACCTGTTCCTCTTCGCTCCGCCCAGCCTGATCGACCTCGACACTCTGCACCTCGAGACCGTCGCTCAGGCGTCGCATGAGCACATCGATCAGGTAGGCCAAGTCACCGGACTTCAACACACGTTGTTTGCGCCTCATCCGAGCCATGTCGCTCACACTGATCACCAACGATGGTGGTCCGTCCTCAACTGGAAGCGCATCTTTCTTATCCCGACACTCGCGGATTGCCATCTGGATCTCGTGATCGGACTGCTCCGCGAAGATCACCCTCTCAACGGTGGCGATGACCTTCGATATATCGGCCTCACTCGAGCCCAGCTCACTGAGTGCCGAGCGAATCTGGTACTGCTTAGAGGACCGGGAGCTCGCCTCAAGGATCGAGGGGTGCAGAATCATCGCCCGGGCGATCGACCTGCCGTTCTGCTCAAATAGACAGGAGCGAATGTTTGTCGCCTCAATATTGGTTCTGAACACGACCTCGTTGTCACGTATGTCCAGTGGGGCAAGCGTCTCCAGCTTCTCCTGGTTCGGGCCAAGCATTACAGCTGCAGTCACCGACATCAGTTCGCCCCGATAACTGATTCGTATCAGGCCACTCCCCCCATCCGAAAATCCCGAAAGCAGTGGCAACGACGCCTGCTGCTCGATCTCGATGGTCTTGTTGCGCTCTTGGATCGCAGCGAACTCCTCTGGTGCCAGCTCGGGCAACTCGAACAGGCTGAGCATTGAAGTGGCCTCAGCAGCACTTCGGGCGGCAGTGCCTGCCTGAAGCACTATGGCCTCGACATTGACATTCACACCACCCATCCAGGCGGGACGGCTGGGGTTCGCGCTACCACTGACAAACACATCGGTCGCAACGCCATGCGTTTCAAGATAGAGCACCTTGGCATGCAGATAGCCGGCCCGATTAGCAACCTTTCGCGCATCCACATACCGAACGATTTCGCCATCAAAGTTGCCTGGATGATGGACCGAGTCGGGATCGATACCCACCACGATATCTGTAGCGGGCCAACGGGCCTTCAACTCCTTGAGCAGAGCCAGCTCCCGATCGAAGAACGCCCCCAGCACCGCAATCCTCCTGATCGGAGCTGTAATCCGCTCAGCAACTTGATCGATCAGCGCCAGCCCTCTCGGACCTTGCGCCAACACCGCAGGCGAGCCCAGGTCTCCGGCCGTGGCAATCAAAGGGCTGATGAAACGGCCAATTGCCAGCGCCGATTCCAACAGAGGCTCTGGAGCCTTGCCGCGCTCCAACTCGATCCACTCACGGAGCATCAGCCAGACAGCCTTGAGAACGGCGATCCCCTCACCATCCTTGGCACCGCCAACTTCGATCCAGTTGGTGATTTCGCGGTTGAAGCCAAGCCCCGACAGCGTGAGATTGTGGCTGCCGACCAGAATCGATGCCTTCTTCGCCCCCAACAAAAGACAGACCTTCGGGTGAAACGCGCCGCTCACGCCAATCGGTAGCAGCGTGTAGGCATGACCAGCCAGCCGAGGCCGGGTCGCCTGGCTTTCCCATGAGGCTGCACATTGGCCCCGATCCATCAGCACCACGTTATGCCGGCATCCGGCTGTTACCAGCTTGCGCAGCAACACCTCCTCGTAGAAAGGCAGAGTCGCGTTGAAGGTGGTTATCAGCGAGGCCTCGTAACCTCCACGTTTGATCACGTCTAGAAGGGAGACGTCGTCAGACACTGGCAACCTCCATCTGCGTCCGACCAGATGCAGTCAGCCTGGTCATGTGGCTGTCATCACGCGCCAGCATTCCAAGGTCGCGAAGAATCTGCACCGCCTGCCGGAAACGAGGAGTGGTCTGGGATGGCGGCGGGACCTGGTCACCCACCACTTCCAGGCCTCGCTCGGACGGTCGCAAATGGAAGGTCGAGCGGTTGGACTGTCGGAGCTTGCGCAGTGCCACTCGAAGATGGGTATCCAGACACCAAACGACCAGATCGGTAACCACATGCTCGAGAGACATCGTCATCCAGTCGGCACCACGGCTGCGGAAGCTGATGAGGTTGATCGGATAGTCCCTGAGTGCCTCATAAGTAATTGCCAACCCTGAATACGGCTGCGCCCCTGGATCATCGCGAGCAACTAACATTGCCAGCAGGCTCAGGCTATTTGAAAGCAGCGGCGCAATATCCACGCCCGGCTGCCAGCCACCAATTAACTGCCAACCCAACTGAATCTCATGCGCGTCGTTTGTCCAGTCAGTAAGCGCCGGAGCGTTCGCCCTGCTGCTGGCAACCAGATCTGCAAAACTGCCCGCCCCCAGATTACTCAGTACTCCGGCAACCGTTGCCGAGCCGGCAAACCAGTCAGCGAACATCTCGACGCTATGAAATACCCGCCGCTGCGCCGCCGATTGCGGTTGCAGTTCCTGCAGGCAGATGGCGAGGATCGTCTGGAACGCCACCGACATGAGGTCATTACGCACATAGACAGCCCAGTGCGCCTGAGTGGATTGCAAGGCATCGGGAATTTCCCACGCAGCGCCATAGGGTAGAGTGGCGCTATAGACACAGGCTCGGAACACATCCTCGGTCAGATCCCATCCGTTCGGCAGGGCTTCCGCCAGTTGCTGAATCAGACCCAAGCTTCGGCGTCGCTGAGTGCCTTCCTCTGAATAGCGGTTGCCTGTATCGAAGAAAATATCAGTGAGCTGCTGATGCTCGCGTAGGCTGCCAGCAACGTTGCAGGCACAGAAACCGCTCAGCTCGTCGAGCTCTTCGAGCGTCACCAAGTCGTTTTCTACAACCTGCCAGAACCGCTCACCAGGTACCGACGCATCGACACTCTGCGCCAGTGGCGCACCATACTGGCCGCTATAAAAACTCCAGGAACGACCGGACGACTCCATAAGCTGCAGATCGGCCAGTGTGCCCGCGTAGTACTGCGAAAGACCACCTAGCCGATTCAAGAAGTAGCGCTGTGGCGTTTCCTCGGTCGTCGCGTAGAGCGATAGTCGCAGTGGTTCACCGGCTTTCAGACTGGCAAGTGAGGGAACCAGCTTGGTGCGACCGACCATAGCGACGCCGTGTCGCTCGTTATTGTGGTCGGTCACCTGTGCGTGCTGCTCGGCAATCAGGGTGAATAGGCAGTCTGCACGCCGAAACCGCTCGACAAAGTGGTTGTAGTCATTCTTCGCATAACGCTGGTCATAGGACCATACCAACCAAGGATAGAACGAGTAGTAGCGCGCCCGATCGGTGACATTGGTAATGCCAGGCAGTAACTGGCCATAGATCATTACGCAGGGCGCCTGAGTGCCGAGGTGATCAATACCGCCACTCGCATAGGGTGGTTTCAACCAGCTGGTGGTGAGTTTCATCGACGCCTAATCCCTTACCGCGACAAATCCAAAGACCGAAATGTAAATTACCTGGCGTATCCGCTGATGTTCTCGTAGCGCACCAGGATCAACCGCTGCGGCTGCTCGATCTTATTCACTTAGCAACTCATTTTCTGGCTTCACACCGATACCACTCAGTTGACTGTCCTGCCAGGCGGCATAAGTTTCGCCACTACCCTCGACCAACCAAGAGATTCGACCACTGGCTGCACGACCATACACAACCGCTGCTGCGGCACTCGGGCTACTGAAGGCATAGTCGTCCTTGAACATTAGGTACTCACTTCCGTCACTGATCATGACACCGTCACTCACCAACTGCTGGTACAGGTTCCGGTAGTTGTGATCCGCAGTTCCTACCCACTGAGCTCGAGCTCGGGACCCTTTCAGTACAAAAAACTCACCATCAACCTCTTGCGCTTGCGCGCGCTCCTTGCTCTTTGGAAGCTGTAATGCAAAACGCGGCGACTGGCTAACCGGTTGCTCGACTGGTGCCGTAACGAGCTTGGAGGGTTTGATCAGCTCGCGCAGGAAGTCGAAGCCCAGCACTGGTAGCACAATGCGGATCTGCTCGAGGAAAAACGCCATGTCCGCACGGTCCGACTCAGGCAAGTTGGTGTAGCTATGCGCTGTGCCATTGCCTACTACACAGCGACCGGTTTGACTGGCGATCTGGATTAGTTGGCTCTCCAAATACTTGGCATGGGCCTTGGTCAGGTTCTGGTCCTTGCTGGTGATCAGACACACACGTTCCCAGAAGTCCTTGCCACCCTGCTCTTGCGGACGGTTATGTTGCTTCAGACGCTGGGCCACATCATCAGACTCGCCGATATACACCCGGGTACGCAGGCTGTCGTCCGGGTCGGGGCCGACAAGAAAGTACACGCCGGTACGCGTGCATTCGGGGCGTTGCACCAGCTCGGCCAATTTGGAGCGTGGGCCGGTCAGCACATGGCCGGTCCAGTTCATGATCTCAGCGGTGAGCAGGCCATTGGGTGTGCCATCCACCAGAAATAAGCGCAGGCTGCGACCTGGGTTCATACAACCTCTCGAAGGTCGATCTGGCCGGTGACGGCTGCGGTGATTAGAGCCGAGCGCCGCTCTTTCAAAAGAGCCACACTGAGCGTCGCCTTCTGTTCAATCTTGATTAGACGTTCACTCTGAGTCGCCAGAGATGACAAGAGCTGTTCTTGCTCAGTAGTTGAGGGAGGAAGCGCCAAAGGGAGACTGCCAAGAATGCCTTCATTGAGGTTCGCCATCGTTGCCCCCACAGACGCCAGATTCAGCCACTCACGGGCATATCGCGACTGTAGGACAGTGTGGAGATATCCGGTTAGGACCTGACTAGAATTAGGACGCACTCGTAGTGATCCCGTACCACAGATCCAGCCATCCTGCTCATTAAAGATAATCGCAGCACGACCAAGCTCACCACGACGCGCAGTAACCAAATCACCTGCGCGCATTGCCCAGAAACTCAGCCGTTCTGCAGTGTCTGCCGACACTGTGATATCCGGATCGGGACTGCATTGCTCATCAACAATGTGCGAAGGATTGATCACGGGAATTCCCCCCGTGACGTAGTCCTCATTACCCAGTGCCGTACCAAACGGCCCTGTGGAAATGCTGATGCTGATGTCACGGAAGCGTTTAATCACCCAATGCTCCGGCACCTCCCCTAGCCATTCCACGCCGGAGTCTTTCAACTTCGCTTTGGGGTCTAGGCCTTTGGTGATGGCATGGGTGATCAGTGCCTGGCGCTTTTCGCGCAGGAGTTCGATGAAGCGGGTGTTCTTTCCAATCAACGCATCAATGCGGGCAGTTTCACGGTCGAGGTGAGTAATTATTGCCGCTTGCTCCGATAGCTCCTGAGGGCAGGGAAGTAACAGGTTGCGGATTTTATCGCCGCTTATGTTTGGCTGGCCTGCACCAGTAGCCAGACCTACTAGCTCAGTCCGAAATCCCTCGAACCAATGACGCAGGAAGGGAATCATTACCCTCTCACTAGGGTGAATGGCGAAGCACGCCTGATTCAAAGTGGCCTCAATCCCGAGTACCCCAAGCCGTCCAACCGTCGCGCCATACATGGCGATCACCAGAGAGCCTGCCGGATGGAGCTTCAGCGCCGAGTTATTTTTGAGCGCATCATGAGTGACGCACTTATCGGTAGAAAACACGGTGTTTTCCCTGAGCTCTCCCGTTGTAACCCAAGGGATTCCGTCTGTGGAGTACTCATCCTCACTTGAGGGCGTAGTACCACTGCCATAGCCTGAAATCCAATAAAGAAGCTTCTTCGTGACCCAATGCTCCGGCACCCGCCCTAACCACTCCACCCCGGAGTCCTTATAGGCCGGATAGGGTTTGTAATGGCTCATGCCGTTACCTCCCCCAGCAGCGCAGCAATCTCAGCTTCCACGGCCTTGAGGTTGGCATCGATCTCAGCAAGAGAGCGTGGCGGCTGGTAGACGTAGAAGTAACGGTTGAAGTTGATCTCATAGCCGACGATGCCGACCTGGCCGTCCTTCGCATCCGTCTTGCCGGTATCGATCCAGGCATCCGGCGCATGGGGCAGCACTTCGCGGGCGAAGTAGTCGGCGATGCTCTGGCTAAGCGGTACATTTTCGAACTCGCGCAGGTCGGAGTCGGCCTGCAGGTTGCCCTTGTCGTCCAACACCGGCTGAGCATTGGCGTCGCGCTCACCGAAGCAGGCCAGTGCAGCTTTCAACGCGCCCCTGCCGAGCTTCTTGATACCGGCGGCCTGGAGAAAGGTCGCCAAACTGTCGAACTCGCCCTGCACGCCGGCAAAGGCCTCAATCTGATCGGCGCCCTTGGTGTTCTGATAGGCGGCGAGCTTGTCCGGAGTGGCCGAGAAGCGCAGGCGCAGCGGGCGCTCGACGGTGATACGGCGGTAGCCAAAATCTGTGTTGCCGAAGATCTTTGAGTTCGGCCCTTCCTCTACGGCCTCGTGCAGTTTGGCGATCTCGGCAATCTGCTCATCCGAGAGGTATTTGCGCTTGCTGCCCAAGCTCTTGCGCATCGGCGCATGCATGGCGCTGGCGTCGATCAGTTGCACCCTGCCCTTGCGCAGCGCTTCTTTGTGGTTAGACAGCACCCAAATATAGGTGCCAATGCCTGTGTTGTAGAACAGGTCGTTTGGCAGGGCAATGATTACCTCCAACCAGTCGTTTTCCAGAATCCAGCGGCGAATCTCCGACTCGCCCGAACCAGCGCCACCGTTGAACAGCGGCGAGCCGGACAGCACGATGCCGATGCGGCTGCCGCCCAACTCAAGCGGTTTGCGCTTGGACAGCAGGTGCATGAGGAACAGCAGCGAACCATCACCCACGCGCGGCAGGCCGGCGCCGAAGCGGCCGGCGAAGCCTTGCTGGCTGTGCTCGGCCTGCACCTGCTTCTGGACGTTCTCCCACTTCACGCCGAACGGCGGGTTGGCCAGGCAGTAGTCGAACTGCTCATGGCGCAGGTGATCGTCGGACAGGGTGTTGCCGAGCTTGATGTTACGGGTGTCGTAGCCCTGGATCAGCTTGTCCGCCACAGAGATGGCGTAGGTTTCCGGGTTCAGCTCCTGGGCGTAGGGCACCAGGCGGGCATTGGGGTTCCACTCGTAGACCTGCTCGATGGCCGAAGACAGAAAGCCGCCCGTGCCGGCGGCGCAGTCGTACACGGTGCGCACCACACCATCGCCGTTGAGTGCCTGATGATCCGGCGCAAATACCAGGGTGGTGGCCAGGCGCACCACATCGCGCGGGGTAAAGTACTGCCCAGCATCATCGTTGGATGACTCGGCAAACTTGCGGATCAGGTGCTCGAAGATAAGCCCCATTTCGTGGTTGCTGATCTTGTCCGGGTGCAAATCGACTGCTGCAAACTTCTGCGTAACCAGGTACAGCAGGTTGGCTTTCTCCAGCTTCTCCAACCACCGGTCAAAGGCGAAATGCTCGAACACCTGGCGGGCGTTGGCGGAGAACTTGGCGATGTAGTCTTCCAGGTTGGCGCGGGTGCTGGTGGAGCCCACGCTGTCCAGGGAAAACTGCGAGACGTTGTAGAAGGTTGCGCCGGCCGTCGTCGGCAAGATCAGGTCCATGTCCACGCCACTGGCCTTCATCGCCTCATACTGGCTGCGTACCTTGCCGCGGGTGGGTTCCAACACACATTCCAGACGACGCAGCACGGTGAACGGAAGGATGATGCGGCCGTACTCGGAGGGCTTGAAGGCTCCCAGAAGCAGATCTGCGATATTCCAGATGAAGGGGGCCAGGGTCTGCTGGTTCACGCGCACGTTCCTTACACAGAAGCAGGGAGGGCGTGCTCGCCGCATCCCTGTGAGGTATATGTGATCAATGCCACACCTTAACCGGTTGGATAGCTTCGAGCCAGTATCGACATACGGCTAAGGTGCTGATTTCATTCATCTCGGCCAGGAAACGCTCACGGCACGTTTGCTTACGCTTACAGACGTACTCCAAATCTGAAAAGCTCACCCGACTCACCGGGTGGCTACTATTGAGAGTTAATGGAGGGCAACTCGGCACCTACCGTCCTCTCCGTGTCATCAACGCGATCCTTGCGTTATTCCAAACGGTATTCCAAGTACATCTTCAAACAAAAAAATACCCTTTTAAATCAATTTACTGGGTAAACAATTCAGCTCACCCCGGCACATTGATGCCCAAGCACCCCAGGCCTTTCATTAAGGTTAATCTCAAGAACGGGAGCACCAGCAGCCACAACTCAGACGCCGGGCTTACCAGTTGATAGAGGCGACAAATACGATGTGAGCCCCCGCTTCACGAGGACCAGCACTAACCATTCTGAGCAGAAGATCGGAATATTGAACAAGGCCAATTCAACCAAAAGCCCCCTACCCCAGAAACAACAAAGCCACCCGAAGGTGGCTTAGTCGTTCTAAATAATGGTCGGGACGGAGTGATTCGAACACTCGACCCCTTGCACCCCATGCAAGTGCGCTACCGGGCTGCGCTACGCCCCGACTGGGCTTGAAGCATGTTCCCCTGGTTGCTGAGAACGTTGAAGAATGTACCCTAACCTTTTGAATTATGGAAGCATTTTTTCCAAAATTCCGGGCCCGATAAGGGTTACTTCTTCAGCACCACCAAGACGTCTTCCAGCTCGGCAATCATCTGCCGGATCAGTTGTTTGTACTGGGTGGTGTCGTCCTTGGCTTCGTCGCCAGAGAGGCGCAAACGCGCCCCGCCGATGGTGAAGCCTTGGTCGTACAGCAGCGCGCGGATCTGGCGGATCATCAGCACGTCCTGGCGCTGATAGTACCGCCGGTTGCCGCGGCGCTTTACCGGGTTGAGTTGCGGGAATTCCTGCTCCCAGTAGCGGAGCACGTGCGGTTTTACCGCGCAAAGCTCACTCACTTCACCAATGGTGAAGTAGCGTTTGCCTGGAATCGGCGGAAGCTCGTCGTTATGACTTGGTTCCAGCATAGGCCTCAACTCGGGCTTTCAACTTCTGCCCTGGACGAAAGGTGACGACCCGACGCGCCGTGATCGGGATTTCTTCCCCGGTCTTGGGGTTGCGGCCCGGCCGCTGGCGCTTGTCGCGCAGGTCGAAATTGCCGAATCCGGACAATTTGACCTGCTCGTTGTCTTCAAGAGCGTGCCTGATTTCCTCAAAGAACAGCTCGACCAATTCCTTGGCCTCGCGCTTGTTCAGGCCCAGCTCCTCGTACAGCCGTTCGGCCATCTCAGCTTTCGTCAGAGCACCCATACGCTATTTCCTTAACGTGGTGTTCAACCTTTGTTCGAGCGAGGTGAGGATGTTCTGGGTTGCAGTATTCACCTCTTCATCATTAAGAGTGCGCGATGGATGCTGCCAGGTCAAGCCGACGGCCAGGCTTTTTCTATCAGGATCAATACCTTTACCTTGATAAACATCAAACAGCCTGAGGTCTGTGAGCCATTCGCCTGCATTGTCACGAATTACTTCAAGCACCGAGCTCGAAGCAACATCACGCCCTGCCACCAAGGCCAGGTCACGACGCACTTCCGGGAATTTCGACAGTTCGCTGAACTTCGGCAGGCGGCCTTCGGCCACTTCACCCAGCACCAGCTCGAAGACGTACACCGGACGATCCAGGCCCAAAGTCTTGGCAAGCTCCGGGTGGATGGCACCCAGGTAGCCGACTTCGCGACCGTCACGCTCGATGCGTGCGGTTTGGCCCGGGTGCAGCGCCGGGTGTTTGCCGGCAACGAAAGTGAACTCGGCGAGCGAGCCAGAGAAGCCCAGTACCGCTTCTACGTCTGCTTTCACGTCGAAGAAGTCGATGCTGTCACGGCCGTTGGCCCAGCCTTCCGGCAGGCGGCTGCCGCAGACCACACCGGCGAGCATCGGCTGCTGCTTGAGGTCGCCCAGCTGGCCGACGAAGCGCAGGCCGCTTTCGAACATGCGCACGCGGTCTTGCTGGCGGTTGAGGTTGTGCTGCAGCGACTTGACCAGGCCCGGCCACAGCGAGGCACGCATGGCCGCCATGTCGTTGGAGATCGGGTTGGCCAGCAGCAGCGGCTCGACGCCCGGGCTGAACAGTTCGAACAGTTTCGGGTCGATGAAGCTGTAGGTGATGGCTTCTTGGTAACCACGGGCCACCAGCAGGCGGCGCAGCGCCGGCAGTTCGCCACGGGCTTCGGCCTTGGCCTGCGGGGCCAGGCGCGCTTGCGGGTAACGCACTGGCAGGCGGTTGTAGCCGTACAGGCGCGCCAGCTCTTCGATCAGGTCGACTTCCAGGCTGATGTCGAAGCGATGGCTTGGTACTTCAACCTGCCACTGGCCTTCGCCGGCGGTGGTTTTCAGGCCCAGGCCGTTGAGCAGTTGCTCGACTTCGGCGCTGGCCATTTCCATACCCAGCATCTGGGTCAGGCGCTCGGCACGCAGGGTGACCGGGGCCACCTTGGGCAGGTGCGCTTCGCTGGTGACGTCGATCACCGGGCCCGCTTCGCCGCCGACGATCTCCAGCAGCAGGCCGGTGGCGCGCTCGATGGCTTCGCGGGCCAGTTGCGAGTCGACGCCGCGCTCGTAGCGGTGCGAGGCATCGGTGTGCAGGCCGTAGGAACGGGCCTTGCCAGCAACGGAAATCGGCTCGAAGAAGGCGCTCTCAAGGAAGATGTCGCGGGTGCCAGCAGCAACGCCGCTGTGCTCCCCCCCCATCACACCGGCAATGGCCAGGGCGCGGCTGTGGTCGGCGATGACCAGGGTGTCGGGGCGCAGGGTGACTTCCTGGCCGTCGAGCAGTACCAGCTTCTCGCCCTCTTCGGCCATGCGCACGCGGATGCCGCCGTTGATTTCGGCGAGATCGAAGGCGTGCATCGGCTGGCCGAGTTCGAGCATCACGTAGTTGGTGATGTCGACGGCGGCGTCGATGCTGCGCAGGTCGGAGCGACGCAGGCGCTCGACCATCCACAGCGGGGTCGGCCGGGTCAGGTCGACGTTACGGATAACGCGGCCCAGGTAGCGTGGGCAGGCCGCTGGGGCCAGCACTTCAACCGGGCGCACTTCGTCGTGAGTGGCGGCAACAGCCGGCACTTGCGGACGGGTCACCGGCACGTCGTACAGGGCGCCGACGTCGCGCGCCAGGCCGGCCAGCGACAGGCAGTCGCCACGGTTCGGGGTCAGGCCGATCTCGATGCTGGCGTCGTCTAGGTCCAGGTACAGGCGAATGTCGGTGCCAACCGGGGCGTCGGCCGCCAGTTCCAGCAGGCCGTCGTTTTCTTCGCTGATCTGCAGCTCGGCCGCCGAGCAGAGCATGCCGTAGGATTCAACGCCACGCAGCTTGGCTTTCTTGATTTTGAAGTCGCCCGGCAGTTCGGCGCCGATCATCGCGAACGGGATCTTCAGGCCAGGGCGCACGTTGGGCGCGCCGCACACTACCTGGAAGGTCTCGCTGCCATTGCTGACCTGGCACACGCGCAGCTTGTCGGCATCGGGGTGCTGTTCGGTGCTCAGCACCTCACCGACGATGATGCCGCTGAACTGGCCGGCGGCCGGGGTGACGCTGTCGACCTCAAGGCCGGCCATCGACAGACGGGCGACCAGATCGTCACGGGATACCTGCGGGTTGACCCAACCGCGCAGCCACTTTTCACTGAATTTCATCCTGCTCTCCTGAAAGATTCGTTACGGGTGCGCGACCTAGCGAAATTGCGCAAGGAACCGCAAGTCGTTGTCGAAGAACAGGCGCAAATCGTTGACGCCGTAACGCAGCATGGCCAGGCGCTCGGCGCCCATGCCGAAGGCAAATCCCTGGAACTCTTCCGGGTCGATGCCGGACATGCGCAGCACGTTGGGGTGAACCATGCCGCAGCCCATGACTTCCAGCCAGCCGGTCTGCTTGCACACACGGCAACCTTTGCCGCTGCAGATCACGCACTGGATGTCGACTTCAGCCGAAGGCTCGGTGAAGGGGAAGAACGACGGACGGAAACGTACCGCCAGCTCTTTTTCGAAGAACACCCGCAGGAATTCTTCGATGGTGCCTTTGAGGTCGGCGAAATTGATGTCGCGATCGATCAACAGGCCTTCGACCTGGTGGAACATCGGCGAGTGGGTCAGGTCCGAGTCGCAGCGATAAACGCGGCCCGGGCAGACAATGCGGATTGGCGGCTGAGTGGACTCCATGGTCCGCACCTGCACCGGCGAGGTGTGGGTACGCAGCAGCATGTTGGCATTGAAATAGAAGGTGTCGTGCATTGCCCGGGCCGGGTGGTGGCCGGGAATGTTGAGCGCTTCGAAGTTGTGGTAGTCGTCTTCGACCTCAGGGCCTTCGGCGATGCCGTAGCCGATGTGGGTGAAGAACTGCTCGATGCGTTCCAGGGTACGGGTGATCGGATGCAGACCACCGGAGGTCTGGCCACGGCCCGGCAAGGTTACATCAATGCACTCGGCGGCCAGTCGGGCGCTGAGCTCGGCCTCTTCAAACGCCGCTTTGCGCGCGTTGAGGACCTCGGTGACGCGTTCCTTGGCGTCGTTGATCAGCGCACCGACTTTCGGCCGCTCTTCGGCTGGCAGGTTGCCCAGGGTCTTCATCACCTGGGTCAGTTCGCCTTTCTTGCCAAGGAATTGCACCCGGATCTGTTCCAGGGCATTGATGTCTTCAGCGCGTTCCACGGCCTCCAGGGCTTGGGAGACCAGCGCGTCCAGGTTTTCCATGTACAGACTCCAGATACGAAATAGGGGAAGAGCGCAGGCTCTTCCCCTATTAAGACGTTTAACACCAGGCGCCGGAAATGACACCTGGTGATTGTCGGGGGTACTTAAGCCAGCGAGGCTTTAGCTTTCTCGACAATCGCAGCAAACGCCGCTTTTTCGTTCACTGCCAGATCGGCCAGAACCTTGCGGTCGATTTCGATCGACGCTTTTTTCAGGCCAGCGATCAGGCGGCTGTAGGACAGACCGTTGATACGCGCACCAGCGTTGATACGAGCGATCCACAGAGCGCGGAACTGACGTTTTTTCTGACGACGGTCGCGGTAGGCGTATTGGCCTGCCTTGATGACCGCTTGCTTGGCAACACGGAATACGCGCGAGCGAGCGCCGTAGTAGCCTTTAGCCAGTTTCAGAATTTTCTTGTGACGCTTACGAGCGATGACGCCACGCTTTACACGAGCCATGAGTAACTTCCTCTATCTAGAACCAAAAATTAACGAAGGCGCAGCATGCGCTCGACTTTTGCCACGTCCGACGGGTTCAGCAAGCTGCTACCACGAAGTTGACGCTTACGCTTGGTCGACATTTTGGTCAGGATGTGGCTCTTGAAAGCGTGTTTGTGCTTGATGCCGTTAGCCGTTTTCAAGAAACGCTTGGCCGCACCGCTTTTGGTTTTCATTTTTGGCATGTTCGGATACTCCGCATTCAGTTGATAAACATAACCGCAAGGCCTGCCGTGCCCTGGTGGTTATTTCTTTTTCTTGGGTGCGATGACCATGATCAGCTGGCGTCCTTCCATCTTAGGATGCTGTTCGACGGAACCGTATTCCAAAAGGTCAGTTTCGACCCGCTTCAACAGTTCCATACCCAGCTCCTGGTGGGCCATCTCACGACCGCGAAATCTCAAGGAAATCTTGGCCCTGTCCCCATCACTCAGGAAACGTACCAGGTTGCGTAGTTTTACCTGGTAATCCCCCTCCTCCGTCCCTGGACGAAACTTGATTTCTTTAATCTGGACCTGCTTCTGATTCTTCTTGGCCTCGTTAGCTTGCTTCTTCTTTTCGAAGAGGTGCTTGCCGTAGTCCATGACCTTGCAGACAGGCGGTACTGCGTCGGCAGAAATCTCTACCAGGTCCAGCTTCGCTTCTTCAGCGATACGAAGCGCTTCATCAATCGAGACGATGCCAATCTGCTCGCCGTCAGCGCCAATTAACCGAACCTCGCGTGCCGAGATATTCTCGTTGATCGGGGCCTTCGGTGCAGCTCGTTTATCGTTTCTCATTTCACGCTTAATAGTAATTACTCCGATTCTTGGCGACCACGCCGGGAAACCGCTTGAGCGAGGAATTCAGCGAATTGAGCGACGGGCATCGAGCCCAGGTCAGCGCCTTCACGAGTACGCACAGCGACGGTTTGCGTTTCGACTTCGCGATCCCCTATAACCAAAAGGTAAGGGACCTTGAGCAAAGTATGCTCGCGGATTTTAAAGCCGATTTTCTCATTTCTCAAGTCGGACTTGGCACGGAACCCGCTTTCATTGAGAGTTTTTTCAACATTCTGGGCGAATTCGGCCTGCTTGTCGGTGATATTCATGATCACCGCCTGGGTTGGCGCGAGCCAGGCCGGGAATGCACCTTCGTAATGCTCGATGAGAATTCCGACGAAACGCTCGAACGAACCGAGGATTGCGCGGTGCAGCATCACTGGATGCTTGCGGCCGTTGTCTTCGGAGACGAATTCGGCGCCCAGACGGATCGGCAGGTTGAAGTCGAGCTGCAGGGTACCACACTGCCAGACGCGGCCAAGGCAATCCTTCAGCGAGAACTCGATCTTCGGCCCGTAGAAGGCACCTTCGCCCGGCTGCAGGTCGTACGGCAGGCCGGCGCTGTCGAGGGCGGCGGCCAGTGCAGCTTCGGCGCGATCCCACAGCTCATCGGAACCGACGCGCTTTTCAGGGCGGGTCGAGAGCTTCATTTCGATGTCTTTGAAGCCGAAGTCGGCGTAGACATCCATGGTCAGCTTGATGAAGGCGGCGGACTCGGACTGCATCTGCTCTTCGGTGCAGAAGATGTGCGCGTCGTCCTGGGTGAAGCCACGCACGCGCATGATGCCGTGCAGCGCGCCCGACGGCTCGTTACGGTGGCAGGCACCAAACTCGGCCAGACGCAGCGGCAGCTCGCGGTAGCTCTTCAGGCCCTGATTGAACACCTGCACGTGGCATGGGCAGTTCATCGGCTTGATGGCGTAGTCGCGGTTTTCCGACTGGGTGGTGAACATGTTGTCGGCGTAGTTGGCCCAGTGGCCAGACTTTTCCCACAGCGAACGGTCAACAACCTGCGGAGTCTTGATCTCCAGGTAACCGTTGTCGCGCTGAACCTTGCGCATGTACTGCTCGAGTACCTGGTACAGGGTCCAGCCGTTCGGGTGCCAGAACACCATGCCCGGCGCTTCTTCCTGGAGGTGGAACAGGCCCAGGCGCTTGCCGATTTTACGGTGGTCGCGTTTTTCCGCTTCTTCGATGCGCTGAATATAAGCAGCCAGCTGCTTCTTGTCGGCCCAGGCGGTGCCGTAGACGCGCTGCAGCTGCTCGTTTTTAGCGTCGCCGCGCCAGTAGGCGCCGGACAGCTTGGTCAGCTTGAAGGATTTCAGGAAACGGGTGTTCGGCACGTGCGGGCCGCGGCACATGTCGACGTATTCTTCGTGGTAGTACAGGCCCATGGCCTGTTCATCCGGCATGTCCTCGACCAGGCGCAGCTTGTAGTCTTCGCCGCGGGCCTTGAACACTTCGATCACTTCGGCGCGCGGAGTGACTTTTTTGATGACGTCGTACTCGGTGTCGATCAGCTGCTGCATGCGCTGTTCGATCGCCGCCATGTCTTCGGGCGTGAAAGGACGCTCGTAGGCGATGTCGTAATAGAAGCCTTCATCGATGACCGGACCGATGACCATGCGCGCAGTCGGGTACAGCTGCTTGACCGCGTGGCCGACCAGGTGGGCGCACGAGTGACGGATGATCTCCAGCCCCTCTTCGTCCTTGGGCGTGATGATTTGCAGGCTGGCATCGTTCTCGATCAGGTCGCAGGCGTCGACCAGCTTGCCGTCGACCTTGCCGGCGACGGTGGCTTTGGCGAGGCCCGCACCAATGGATGCGGCGACTTCGGCAACCGAAACTGCCTTGTCGAATGAACGTTGACTGCCATCGGGAAGAGTAATAATGGGCATGGCGCCTCCTCTCCTAGTGGTGACCCCTACCAAAGGTCACGTGGGTTGGGATGAGCCAGTACGCGATCCGCCCCTGTCTTTGCACAAGCAAAGCCTGCCTCACAGTGGCAGAAGCCCGAAGGCCTGCCAGGGAACGAACCAGAGTGACTGGAATAGTAAAAACACAGTTGGGAGCTGCAAGCTGCAAGCTGCAAGAAAAAGCCGGCGGCGAGCTCAAGGCCAGCATGCTAGCACAAAGCTTTCGGGCGATTGCGGGCAGATTGGCCGGCTGGGCAGAAATATTCGCAAATTGAGCCTTGGCGGTGAACTTGCGCGGATTTTTTCCGCTCAGAGTTTGTGAAGCGTCCTACTCTTGTGAGACTCGACCCCAAGGAGTGTTTGGTTATGCGACTTCAGTCTCTTCTGGCCCTGGCGGCTGCCTCTGCCCTGCTGCTGCCGTTGGGCGCCCATGCCGGCAAACTGCCCGGCAACTACCAGTCGACCTGCGTAGCGCAGGCGCAGAAGCAAGGCCTGGCACAGGATAAAGCCGAACAGCACTGCAAATGCGCTGGAGACGTGCTCCAGAAAAACCTCAGCGACAAAGAGATGAAAGACCTCGATACCCTGGAGGATGGCGTTGATGCAGCGGTAATGGAGCGCGCGCAAAAAAATATTGCAGCGGTCTGCGGCCCGAAAAACCCGAAATAATAGGGCCTTTGGCCAGTTATCCATCGCTAATTTGCTCCAGATCAGCAATCTGCGAAGGTAAAAGGGGCTACAAGCCCATAATTAGACTATGATGGTCGGCGTGCACCCTGTTGGCCTCGGCAACACCGCACTACTGAAAATCATGTTTCCTGGAGATACACCCATGTCTAATCGCCAAACCGGCACCGTAAAATGGTTCAACGATGAGAAAGGCTTCGGCTTCATCACTCCACAAGGTGGCGGCGACGACCTGTTCGTTCACTTCAAGGCTATCGAAACCGACGGTTTCAAAAGCCTGAAGGAAGGCCAGACTGTCTCCTTCGTTGCCGAAAAAGGCCAGAAGGGCATGCAGGCTGCACAAGTTCGTCCAGAGTAAGATCTGACCGAATAAAAAAACCCGTCCTTGTGGCGGGTTTTTTTGTGCCTGCAATTTGGGGCTGCAGGGCTTTTCTCTGTGGGAGCGGGCCTTGCCCCGCGATCGCGCCACCTGATGTGCCAGTTGCGCTGCCTCATCGCGGGGCAAGCCCGCTCCTACAGGGCGTGGGCGCGTTAGCCGCAGTTTACCCGGGTAACCACGCCTTGTTCGTCGGCGTTGAGGTTCAGGCGCTCGGAGCGGTATTCCAGGGTCATGATGTCGTGAGGCTTGAGCACACGGGCCAGTTGCGAGCCGCTGGCTTTACGCGCCTGCTCGAGCAACTCGGGGGTGGCCGGCTTGCCGATGGCGAACTCGGCGCCGCTGGCCTGGCAACGGCCATCGGTGTTGGCAGCAGTCGCTTGCGGGGCCTTCGACGAAGAGCCGCCAGTGCTGCTGCAACCTGCCAATACGGCGACAGCCAACAGGCTTACCAATGATGCACGCGTGCGGAACATGAATCCTCCTTAAATACTTGAATGCTGCCTATGTGACAGCACTCCTGGTTTTTCGTTGCAAAACCGGTCCATTGTGCCCGAGCCAGAGCGCTCCAGGCCAAGGGCAATCGTGACCGGATTTTGCACAAGCTCAATACAGGTCGATGTAATCGCTGGCAGGTTTGGGCCAGTTATTTTTCAGGGCCTTGTACACCTGGCGTATCCAGCGCTCGTCATCGGCCACCTGCGGACCGACACACCCCGAGCCCGCCGCCCAGGTTTCCAGACGAAAGGACAGGCCCTGCAGTTCACGGCCACCGGTGACCTGGGACAACCAGGCAATGCCCTTGTGATTGACCCGCAGCTGGTTGTGAACCGCACCATTGCCGGCCACCAGCAGGGCCCGGACGTTGTCGAGGGTGAAGTCGTTGGGGTTGTTCAGGTCGATCTGCACTGCGCTGTCCCGGCAAGCTAAAACACCGATAGTTTGCCACGCCCCCTGCGCTTATGCCTAAGTCGCAGTGCGTTGCAGGCAACGGCCATGATTTACTGCAAGCATCGGCGGAGCGCAAGCCAGCCTCCCCTTCAAACGCCAGGGCCCGGCATTTGAACCGACAGCGCGCGCAGGTTTCATTCGAGAATGTTCATGACAAGCCACACCATCGATGCCGACATCAAGGTCAAATGGCCAGAAGGCCAGAGCGCCTACAGCCCGGCCAGCGCCGAAGAACTGCTGCTGATCGCCCTCGATTTGCTGGTCAAGGACCTGGGCCCGGACGACGCACGCAGCTACGTCGACCAGGTCTTTGAACGTTACAGTCAGCCGGTTATGGCAGACGCGCCAGACGATCACTGAGCAGATCAAAAAAGCCCTGGGCATCACCCTCTGTAATCCAGGTGACGTTGCCCGGTTCTTTCAGGGCGCCGTACCAGTCGGTAATGGTCTGGCCGAAGGTCGGGCCGTCGCGGCTGTCGACCTGCATGAATACCTGGCGGCCGCGGAACAGTTCGGGCTTGAGCAGGTAGGCAATCACCGTGGTGTCATGCACCGGGCCGCCGGGCATGCCGTAGTGCTTCATGTCCTGCTTGACGTAGGCATTGAGGATATCCACCACGCGCTTGCTCGCCCCATTGTTGAGGTCGGCAATCTGTTTGAGCCGCGCCTCGCTGGTCAGCACCTTGTGGGTGACGTCCAGCGGCAGGTAGGTGAGCTTGACCCCGCTGTTGAGCACCACTTCGGCAGCGTGAGGGTCGGCAAACAGGTTGAATTCAGCCACCGGGGTGATATTGCCGCCATTGAAGTGGGCACCGCCCATGACGATCACTTCCTTGATGCCATTGACGATTTCGGGCGCTTCAATCAGCGCCAAAGCCAGGTTGGTCTGCGGGCCGAGCATGGCGACAATGATGCTGTGCGGCTTGGCGCTGCTCAAGGTGTCGATCAGGTAACGCACCGCACTACCGTTGGCCAGCCCCTTCTGCGGCTCGCTGACCGTTACCCCGGGCAAGCCTTCTTCGCCATGGATATCGGCGGCGTAGATCGGTGTGCGCACCAGCGGTTTTGGCGCCCCGGCGTACACCGGGATGTCTTCGCGCCCGGCCCATTCCCGGGCCAGGCGGGCATTGCGCGAGGTCTTCTCGAGTCGCACGTTGCCGGCCACGGTGGTGATGGCGCGGATCTTCAGTTCATCTGGCGAAGCCATGGCCAGGAACAGCGCCACCACGTCATCAGCGCCGGGGTCGGTATCGATAATCAGGTCAATGGGCGCCGCCTGGGCACCCGCCGAAAGCACAGACATCAGCAGCACTCCTTGGAGCAAACGTTTGGCACAGCTCAACATAAGACACGTCCTTATGATCAGATGGAACAGCTAGAAGGTCACCCCGGCAACCAAGGCAATGTTGCTGTAGGGCTGGCATTCACCAGTGCGCACGATGGCGCGGGCGCTGCGGCTCAGCTGCTTGAACGCTTCGTGACTGAGCAGGCGTCGGGCGCCCAGTTCGCCCTGGGCGGTCAACTGCTCGACAGCGGTCAGGCCCGGCGGCTGATGCTCGAGGATTTCCTCCGCCAGCACGTGGCTTTCGACCTGCATTTCCGTCAGCACGATGCGCAAAGTGCTGGCGAAATCCGGTATGCCCGGAGTCAGCGCCAGGTCAATCAGCTCCACACCCGCCGGCACCGGCAATCCGGCATCGCCGATCAGCAGGATGTCACCGTGGCCGAGGGAAGCGATCAGGCGCGACAGGGCGATATTGAGCAATGGTGTCTTCTTCATGGCTGCAGCTCGGCGAGATGCGGAATCGAAGGCTGCGCACCGGCGCGGGTAACCGACAGGGCCGCCGCACGCTGACCAAAGGCAATTGCCGCACCCTCCTGCTCACCACGCGCCAGGGCTGCGGCGAAACCGCCGACAAAGGTGTCGCCCGCCGCCGTGGTGTCCAGTGGCTGCACCACTGGCGCCGGGAAATGCCGGAACCCCTGGCCATCGGCAAACAACGCGCCCTGGGCACCCAAGGTGACGATCACCTTGCCAACACCCATGCCCAGCAGGCGCGTGGCGGCCGCCCTGGCGCTGTCCAGGTCGTTGACCGGCAGCCCGCTCAGGGCTTCGGCTTCGCTTTCGTTGGGGATCAGGTAGTCGATATTGGCGAACCACTCGACCGGCAGCGGGCCGCTGACCGGCGCCGGGTTGAGGATCACTGTCTTGCCCAGCGCCCTGCCCCGCTCAAGGGTGTAGGCGACGGTGGCCATCGGCACTTCCAGTTGGCAGATGATCACCTCGGCGTTTTGCAGCAAGGCGTCGAAGCGCTGCACCGACTCGGGCAGCAACTGGCCATTGCCACCGGCAACAATAACGATGGCGTTCTGGCTGGCGGCATCGACCACGATCAGCGCCACACCACTGGACACCCCGGCAGCGATGCTCACTGCCTGGCAGTCGATCTGTTCATCAGCCAGGGCCAGGCGCAGTTGCTGGCCGTAAGCGTCGTCACCCACGCAGCCGACCATCGCCACCTGCGCGCCCAGGCGCGCCGCCGCCACCGCCTGGTTGGCGCCCTTGCCACCCGGCACGGTGACGAAGCTCTCACCCACCAGGGTTTCGCCGCCGCGCGGCAGGCGCTGGGCGCGCGTCACCAGGTCCATGTTCAGGCTACCTACCACTACTACATTGGCTTGCATGTGCGGGCTCGTTCTCAGCGGTAATCATTGAAAAGGTCGGGGCGCGGCGCCGTGGATTCGCGCAGGACGATGCTCGGTGCGACGATGCGCTGCTCTGGCGCGCCACGCAGCGGCTCGGCGATGCGCCGCAGCAGCAGTTCGGCGGCGCTCTCGCCCAGCTCGCGGATCGACTGGCCAACGGTGGTCAGCGCCGGGAATACGTACTGGCTGATCTGGATATCGTCGAAGCCGATCACCGACAGCTCGCTGGGCACGCAGATGTTGCGCTCGGCGGCGGCGCGCAACACGCCGATGCCGATCATGTCGTTGCCGGCAAAAATCGCCGTTGGCCGCTCGCCTTCGAGCAGCTGTGCTGCCGCGCTATAGCCGCCGATGCTGGTGAATTCGCTGCTCAGCAGCCAGCTCTGGCGCGGGGTAACGCCGGCTTCGGCCAGCGCCCGATGGAAACCGGCCAGGCGCAACTGGGCAACGCTGGTGGCCGCCGGGCCGCCGATGCAGGCGATCTCGCGATGGCCGAGCTCGAGCAAATGCCGGGTCGCCAGATAAGCGCCCTGCTCGTGGTCGATGCGTACCAGGTCGGCGGCCACGCCTTCCAGGGCGCGGTCGACGATGACCATCGGCGTGCGCACGCTGGCCAGGCTATCGAGCAGGTCGTTGTCTTCACCGACCGAGGCGACGATCAGGCCGTCGATGCGTTTTTCCAGCAGCACGCGCAGGTAGCTGCGCTGCTTTTGCGGGTTGTCGTCGGAGTTGCAGAGGATCACGCAGTAGCCGTTGCGCTCGCAACCGTCCTCGATGCCCCGGGCCAGCTCGGCGAAGTACGGGTTGACGCTGTTGGGCACCAGCAGGCCGATGGTCGCGGTGCTGCGCGCCTTGAGCGAGCGGGCCACGGCGCTGGGCACGTAGTCGAGCTCGGCGATCGCCGCTTCGACCTTGAGGCGCACCGGCTCGCTGACCGGGCGGGTCTTGTTCAGTACATGCGAAACAGTGGTGTAGGAAATCCCCGCCAGTGCCGCGACATCTTTGATGGTTGCCATTGTTTCAGTTCCGCCTGCGCGCGCGCCGGCTGCGGTAGGTGTCGAGGACCACGGCGATGACGATCACCGCCCCGGTGATAATGCGTTTGGTCGGTTCTGAAGCGCCGATCTGCGCCAGGCCTGCGGCCAGCACCGAGATGATCAGCACGCCAAAAAAGGTGCTGATCACCGAGCCGCGCCCGCCCATCAGGCTGGTGCCGCCGATGACCACTGCGGCGATGACCTGCAACTCCAGGCCGGAGCCAGCGTTGGGGTCGGCAGCTTCCAGACGGGAAATCTGGAACAGCGCGGCCAGGCCTGCGAGCAGGCCCATCAGCGAGAACACCAGGATCTTGTACGGGCGCGGGTCGATGCCGGCCAGGCGCACCGCCTCTTCGTTGGTGCCGATGCCGATCAGGTAGCGGCCGAACACCGTGCGGGTGAGCACCAGCTGGGCGAGGATGATCACCAGCAAGGCGATCAGGAACGACGGCGAGATGCCAAAAGCCAGCGGGTTGGACAGCCAGGCAAAGGCATCGCCGATGTAGGCGGTGCGCGAATCGGTCAGCTGGTAGGCCATGCCCCGGGCCATTTCCAGCACGCCGAGCGAGACAATGAACGACGGAATTCGCCAGGCCACGGTAATGGAACCGGTGATGCTGCCGGCCAGCGCCGCCACAGCCATGCCGAGCAAGGCCGCCGGCATCACGCTCCAGCCCCAGCCAAGCATCGCCACGCTGACCGCGGAACCGGCCAGGGCCAGCACCGAGCCCACCGACAGGTCGATACCGCCAATGATCAGCACAAAGGTCATGCCCACCGCCAGCACCATCAGGTCGGGGATCTGGTTGGCCAGGGTGCTGAAGGTGGCGTACGACCAAAAGTGGCTGCTCAAAAACGAGAACAGCACGATCATCGCCAGCAAAGCGCCGGCCAGGCCCAGGTAGGTCCCCAGGCCGAAGTAAGTGCCGCTGCGCTTGGCGCTGGGGGCGGCGGTGTCCAGTTGCGTGGTTTTCATGGGGTCGTCCTGGGCGCCGCTTCGTGCAGCAACGCATCACGTTTCTGATAGCCGGCAAAGGCTGCGGCCAGTAGTTGGTCCTGGGTCCAGTTGTCGCGCTCGAAGGTGTCGATCAGGCGCCCGGCACTGAGCACGCCGATGCGATCGCAAATCAGCATCAGCTCGCGCAGGTCGCTCGACACCACCACCAGCGCTTTGCCCTGGCGCGCCAGTTCCGCCAGCAGGCCATAGATGTCGAACTTGGCGCCGACATCGATGCCACGGGTCGGCTCATCGAACAACAGCACTGAGCAGTCGCGCTCCAGCCAGCGGCCGATCACCACCTTTTGCTGGTTACCGCCCGACAGCTCACCCACCACCTGCTCGGGGCTGGAGCTGCGGATGCGCATGGCGGCGATCTGCCGTTCGGCCAGTTCGCGCTCGGCGCCGCTGTTGACCACGCCGGCGCGGGAAATTGCCGGCAGGTTGCCCAAGGCGATATTGGCGCTGATCGACTGGCTCAGCAGCAGGCCTTCGCCTTTGCGGTCTTCGGTAATCAGGGCAATGCCCTGGCGCACCGCCGCCACGGGCGAATCGACGCGCACCTCGCGCAAGGGATTGCCCAGCTCGATAGTGCCGCTGTCGGCGCTGTCGGCGCCGTAGATCAGCCGCAACAGCTCGGTGCGTCCGGCGCCGATCAGCCCGGAGATGCCGAAGATCTCGCCGCTGCGCACCTCGAACGAGACGTCCCTGACCTTGTCGCTACGGCCGAGGCCGTTGACCTTGAGCAGCGGCGCGCCGATGTTGCGCACGCCCAAATCGATATGCTCGCCCAACTCGCGGCCGACCATCAGGTTGACCAATTGTTCGCTGTTGTAACGCTGCATCGGCTCGACACACACCAGCTTGCCGTCGCGCAGCACGGCAATGCGCTGGGCGATGCGCTTGAGTTCTTCGAGGCGATGAGAGATGTAGACGATGGCCACGCCGCGCTGCTGCAGGCGTTCGATCTGGGTAAACAGCAGCTCCACCTCGCGGGCAGTGAGCATCGCCGTCGGCTCATCGAAAATCAGCACATGACAGTCGCCGATCAGGTTGCGGGCAATCTCGACCATCTGCTGATGCCCGATACCCAGCTCGCCCACCGGCGTATCCGGGTCGATGGCGTCCAGGCCGACCTGGGCCATGGCCGCCACCGCCTGTTCACGCAGGCGCTTGCGATCGATCCAGCCCGCGCGCCCGGGCAGGTTGTCGAGAAACAGGTTCTCGGCCACGGTCAGGGTCGGCAGCAGGTTGAGCTCCTGCATGACCATGCGCACACCCAGCCGCTCGGCCGCGGCGCGGTTGCCAGGCTGGTAAGGCTGGCCCTGGTAAAGCATGTGCCCGGTGGTGGGCACTTCGAGGCCTCCGATGATCTTCGACAGGGTGCTCTTGCCCGCGCCGTTTTCGCCGGTCAGGGCCAGCACTTCACCCCGCCGCAGGCTCAGCTCGATATCGCCGAGCACCGGCTGGGCGTAGGTCTTGCCGATGGCGCTGACTGAAAGTACGACATCCGCAGTCGCTGACATTGCCTGTTCTCCTGGCGCCCACCCCGTGGCAGGCGCGCACGCTGCGACTAGGGTTTGGTGACCAGTTCGACCGGGGTCTGGATGACGTTGTCGGCGTCGACTTCAGGCTTTTCGCCCTTGAGCATCTTCAGCGCCGCCTCGATGCCGAACACCGCCTGCTTGGCGGCGTACTGGTCGGCGGTGGCGAGCACCCGACCGTCCTTGAGCATCGGCTTGATGGCGTTGATGTTGTCGTAGCCAACCACCTGCACCTGGCCAGCCTTGCCTGCAGCGCGCACCGCCGAAACAGCGCCGAGGGCCATGCTGTCGTTGCCGGCCAGCAGAGCCTTGAGCTCAGGGTTGGCGTTGAGCAGGGAGGCGGCGACGGCATTGCCCTTGGCAATTTCCCAGTCGCCCGACTGCACCGACACCACCTTGATCTGCGCCGCTTCCATTGCATCCTTGAAGCCTGCGGTGCGCTGCTGGGCGTTGGTGGTGGTCGAGACGCCCTCGATAATGGCCACCTGGTCGCCGGCCTTGAGCTTCTCCTTGGCCAGGTATTCACCGACCAGACGCGCGCCCTTGCGGTTGTCGGGGCCTACGAACGGCACGCTGAGGTGCTTGCTCTTGAGCACCTCGGGATCGAGGCGGTTGTCGATGTTGATCACGGTGATGCCGGCGTCCATGGCTTTCTTCACCACCGGCACCAGGGCCTTGGAGTCAGCCGGGGCGATGACCAGGGCATTCACTTTGGCCACGATCATCTGCTCGACGATCCGGATCTGGTTACTGGCGTCGGTCTCGTCCTTGATGCCGTTGGACACCAGGTCGAACTCATTGGCGTGGTCTTTCTGGTAGGCCTTGGCGCCGTCTTCCATGGTCAGGAAGAACTCGTTGGCCAGCGACTTCATCACCAGCGCGACTTTCGGCTTGGCGTCGTCGGCCAGGGCGTGGGAAACGGGTGTGGCGAGGGATAGCGAGGAAAGTACGGCGAGCGCCAGCAGGCGTCCAGCAAAGGGCAGCTTCATGGGTTTACTCCGGATCTTATGATTTTTATCGGGCCGCAAACGTTTGCGTTAACTCACTATGAAAACGTAACCAAATTTTGTCAAATCCGCTGCCGCAGACCATTTGGAAAGCACGCGTAGGAATTATCCTAAAAATAACCGGAAAACCGAACACCTCTTGTACACAATATTCGGAATTCCGAATAGGAAAATGCTTTGCCGACGTTTTGCCAAGCCCTCTAAGCCCATGAAAATCAATAGATTGAAGATGAAAACCGACGAACGGCTGTTCTGGTACGGAATCTGCCTCTGTTAGCGCGTTACACAGCGAACTCCAGACACAAGAGAGATCAACGATGAAAGCTGCGCTTAATTCCTTCGTTCCGGGCGCTTTGGCCCTGCTGCTGTTACTGCCCGCAGGCGTCAACGCCAAGGAAGTCGAGAACCAACAGAAACTGGCCAACGTGGTGATCCTCGCCACCGGTGGCACCATCGCAGGCGCTGGCGCCAGCACCGCCAACAGCGCCACTTACCAGGCCGCCAAGGTCGGTGTCGACAAGCTGATCGCCGGCGTTCCGGAACTGGCCACCCTGGCCAATGTGCGCGGCGAACAAGTGCTGCAGATCGCTTCCGAAAGCATCAGCAACGAAAACCTGCTGCAACTGGGCAAGCGCGTTGCCGAGCTTGCCGACAGCAAGGACGTCGACGGCATCGTCATCACCCACGGTACCGACACCCTGGAAGAGACCGCCTACTTCCTCAACCTGGTCGAAAAAACCGACAAGCCAATCGTCGTGGTCGGCTCCATGCGCCCAGGCACCGCCATGTCGGCTGACGGCATGCTCAACCTGTACAACGCTGTCGCTGTTGCCAGCAACAAGGATTCGCGCGGCAAGGGCGTACTGGTCACCATGAACGACGAGATCCAGTCGGGTCGCGACGTCAGCAAGTCGGTGAACATCAAGACCGAAGCCTTCAAGAGCCAATGGGGCCCGCTGGGCATGGTCGTCGAAGGCAAGTCCTACTGGTTCCGCCTGCCGGCCAAGCGTCACACCGTCGATTCGGAATTCGACATCAAGAAAATCAGCAGCCTGCCTGCGGTCGACATCGCCTACGGTTACGGCAACGTCACCGACACCGCCTACAAGGCCCTGGCACAAAATGGCGCCAAGGCGATCATTCACGCCGGTACCGGCAATGGCTCGGTGTCTTCGAAGGTAGCCCCGACCCTGATCGACCTGCGCAAGCAAGGCGTGCAGATCATTCGTTCGTCCCACGTCAATGCCGGCGGCTTCGTGCTGCGCAACGCCGAGCAGCCTGACGACAAGAACGACTTCGTCGTCGCCCACGACCTGAACCCGCAAAAAGCCCGGATCCTAGCCATGGTTGCCATGACCAAGACCCAGGACAGCAAAGAGCTGCAGCGGATCTTCTGGGAATACTGATCGAGTAACCCCAAGCGCTTGCCCGCCCTGTAGGACGGGCAAGCCTGCCTCCCCTACCCTCGCAAAAAATACTTTAAACAGACCGCAGCAAACCGCGCGGTTTGCGGTCACATGCGCTCTTTCACCGACGAGCTGTTGCGAAATTGCTTACAGTAAAATACTGTATGCGCATACAGCTAAAAAAGGAACGCTTCGTGGCCACCACTTCCGCCCCTGCCAGCAGTTACGAGCAACTGGGCACCCGCATCCAGAAAATCATCAATTCCCCCACCGCACAAAAAGCCCGGGCCGCGCTGATCTTCCGCCTGGAGCACGAAACGCCTGAAGACTGGGCCACCCTGCTCGACGAAATCGCCGAGAACGACAACGTCACCCTCGCCTACCGCGATGACGGTGGCGTGCAGATTTTCTGGGTTGTGCCGAAGGAAGATTGAAAGCGCATGAGATTTCCGGTTTTTGCAGTAGCTTGTTTGTTGTTCAGCGTCACCACCGCCCACGCCGATGCACCGCGCACCTTCAGTGAAGCCAAGAAGGTCGCCTGGCGTTTGTATGCGCCGCAGTCCACCGAGTTCTACTGTGGCTGCAAGTACAACGGCAACAAGGTTGATTTGCAGGCCTGCGGTTATGTGCCGCGCAAAAATGCCAACCGTGCCTCGCGCATCGAGTGGGAGCATATCGTTCCGGCCTGGCAGATCGGCCACCAGCGCCAGTGCTGGCAAAGTGGCGGGCGCAAGAATTGTTCGCGCAATGACAAGGTCTACCAGCGCGCCGAGGCCGACCTGCACAACCTGGTACCAAGCATTGGCGAGGTCAATGGCGATCGCAGCAACTTCAGTTTCGGCTGGCTGCCCGAGCAGCGCGGGCAATACGGCTCGTGCCTGACCCAGGTGGATTTCAAGGCCAAGAAGGTCATGCCGCGGCCGTCCATTCGCGGCATGATCGCGCGCACCTACTTTTATATGAGCAAGCAGTACAGCCTCAAGCTGTCAAAACAGGACCGCCAGCTGTACGAAGCCTGGAACAAGACCTACCCGCCGCAACCCTGGGAGCGCCAGCGCAACCAGCGGGTGGCTTGTGTGATGGGCCATGGCAACGAGTTCGTCGGCCCGGTCAACCTCAGCGCCTGCGGCTGAGGCTCAGGCCAGCGCCTGCAGGTAGGCGCTGGCCTGCTGGTAACGGGCCAGGCGGGCGATGTCATCGGGGCCGGGCATGGGGATCCGCGACAGGTCGCTGTTGTCGGCCAGATCGGCCAGCTTGACCACCCGCGCCAGCGGATCATCGCCGACCCGCACCACGAAGGCTTCGTAGCTTTCGTCATCGCGCCGGCTCAGTGCCTGCACCGCGGCCAGGATCTTCAGGGCGAAGCCTTCGCGGGCAAGGTCGGAGAGGGTCATCGGTGAATCCTCGAGCACGTCGTGCAGCACCGCGACAATGCGCTGCTCGGGCGTCGCCACCCTCAGCATCACCCGCAACGGGTGGAGTATATAGGCCGCTCCACCTTTGTCGCGCTGCCCTTCATGTGCCCTCGCCGCAACCGCAATGGCCCGCTCCAGCGTAGACATATGGCCCTCCTGCTCAGCGCGGCTGTCGTCGCAGACGCGCCATGCTGTAGACATCGATCAACTCACCGTCACGCATAGCATAGTCAATCAATTGACCTTCAACCGCAAAGCCGAAGCGCTTGTATAAAGCCAGCGCCGGTTGATTGTCGGTGTACACGGTCAGCTCGACGCGCTGCAGGCCCATCCAGTTGTCGGCTACCTCCAGCACCGCCCCGAGCAACCGGCTGCCGACACCTTTGCCTTGCCAGGCGGGCGCCACGCCCATGCCGATAGCGCCACAGTGGGCACGGCGGATACGCGCGTATTGCTCCAGCGAGCAACTGCCGATCACTTCACCCTGATGCAGCGCTACCAGAAACAGCATCCGCTCGTTGTCCAGGCTCAGTCGCTTGCGCCAGATCTCCGGCGATTGATAAGGCATCTGCAGGACCTGGCGCGCCACCCGCGGGTCGTTGTACAGCGCAGTCAGGCCCTCGACATGCTGCTCGGTATAACGCTGCAGGATAATGGCGGCGGATGAATCACTCATGACGGCTCTCCTTGCGTATGAGCCGTGAGTGTACGGGGAGCGCGAAGCCCCTGGCTAGCGCGGGGCGTCGTGCTGGATGACGATCGAGTCGGTGCCCAGGCGCGCCATGACATCGGCTTGCTGCGCCTCGGCCTGGGCCTTGTCGGGATAAGGGCCGAGCAGCACCACCGGCTTGCCGTTGCGGTAGACCACCGAGGACGGGATTTGCTTTTCGATCAGGCGTGCGGTCATGTCGCTGAGGGCGCCCATGTTCGCGCCCTGGACGATCTCGACATCCCAGCCTTGGGGCGCAGGTTTGTCTGCCGCAGCGTCGGCCGCGCGCTGCAGGTCGGCGCCACCGCATTTCTCGCGAATGGCCAGGTTGCTGCCCTGGTCGGCAATAATAAGCTGATAGTCGCCCGCGGCCTGCTTGATCGCCACGTAGCTGCGATACGGCACGAAGACGCCGGCGTCGTCCTTGCCGCGCACCTGGCCGCAGATAATGCCTTGCTGGTCGAATCGCACGTTGGCGAACTTGGCTGTCTTGGGGTTCTGCAGGTGTTCGGCCACCTGCTTGTGCACGCCTTCGACTTCGTTTTCGCAACCGGCCAGAGCCAGCACCGCCATTACCACCGCCACTTTGCGCACGCGTCTATCTCCTGAATGCAAGCGGCGGATTTTAGCATTCTTGACTGGCCTTTAGGGCCCTATCGCGGGGCAAGCCCGCTCCTACAGCTGAAATGCAAAAAGGGCGACCCTTGCGGATCGCCCTTTTTGTTACCACACAGCAGTGTGGATTTGTTTGGTAGGCACAATTGGATTCGAACCAACGACCCCCACCATGTCAAGGTGGTGCTCTAACCAACTGAGCTATGTGCCTGCTGTGGGGCGCATAATACGCAGGTCTTTAACCTTCGTAAAGCGAAATTTCATAAAAAAATCAGCAGCTTTGCTTTGCCAGCAAAAAATGCCCGCAAACAAAAAAGGCGACCCTTGCGGATCGCCTTTTTTGTGCACCGCCAGCAGGGGCGGATTTGATTTGGTAGGCACAATTGGATTCGAACCAACGACCCCCACCATGTCAAGGTGGTGCTCTAACCAACTGAGCTATGTGCCTGCTGTGGGGCGCATTCTACGCAATCGCCGAAGGGTGTCAACTCTTTTTTTAACGCTAAGCCACTGAATATCAAAAGTATTTGCCAAAAGCCGGGGTAAAGGATTTTCAACACACGACTAGCGGGTGTTTATTATTATTGATAGCATCGGTACAGTCGTAAAAAATATAAAACAGAGGTTTCGCAGCATGGCCAATACCCCCTACCCTCAGTCCTACTACGCCGCATCGGCCAATCCGGTTCCGCCGCGCCCGGCGCTGCAGGAAGAGGTACAGACCGATGTCTGCGTGATCGGCGCCGGCTATACCGGCCTGTCCAGCGCGCTGTTCCTGCTGGAGAGCGGCTTCAAGGTCACCGTGCTGGAAGCCGCCAAGGTCGGCTTTGGCGCCTCGGGCCGCAACGGCGGCCAGATCGTCAACAGCTATAGCCGCGACATCGACGTCATCGAGCGCACCGTCGGTCCCAAGCAGGCACAACTGCTGGGCCACATGGCTTTTGAAGGCGGGCGCATCATCCGTGAGCGCGTGGCCAAATACAACATCCAGTGCGACCTTAAAGACGGTGGCGTGTTCGCCGCCCTGACGCCCAAGCAGATGGGCCACCTGGAATCGCAAAAGCGCCTGTGGGAACGCTTCGGCCACACCCAGCTGGAGCTGATGGACCAGAAGCGCATCCGTGAAGTGGTCGACTGCGACCAGTACATCGGCGGCATGCTAGATATGAGCGGCGGCCATATCCACCCGCTGAACCTGGCCCTGGGCGAAGCCGCCGCGGTCGAGTCGCTGGGCGGCAAGATCTACGAGCAATCGCCGGCCATCCGCATCGAGCGCGGAGCCAACCCGGTGGTGCACACCCCACAAGGTAAAGTGCACGCCAAGTTCATCATCGTTGCCGGTAACGCCTACCTTGGCGGCCTAGTGCCGGAACTGGCGGCCAAGTCGATGCCGTGCGGCACCCAGGTGATCACCACCGAGCCGCTGGGCGAAGAGCTGGCGCGCAGCTTGCTGCCGCAAGACTACTGCGTCGAAGACTGCAACTACCTGCTCGACTACTACCGCCTGACCAGCGACAAGCGCCTGATCTTCGGCGGTGGCGTGGTCTACGGTGCTCGCGATCCGGCCAACATCGAAGCGATCATCCGCCCGAAAATGCTCAAGGCTTTCCCGCAGCTCAAGGATGTGAAGATCGACTACGCCTGGACCGGCAACTTCTTGCTGACCCTGTCGCGCCTGCCGCAAGTGGGTCGCATCGGCGACAACATCTATTACTCCCAGGGTTGCAGTGGCCACGGCGTCACCTACACCCACCTGGCGGGCAAGGTGCTGGCCGAGGCCCTGCGTGGCCAGGCCGAGCGTTTCGATGCGTTCGCCGAGCTGCCGCACTACCCGTTCCCGGGTGGCCAGCTGCTGCGCGTACCCTTCAGCGCCCTGGGCGCCTGGTACTACAGCCTGCGCGATCGCCTGGGCTTCTAAGCCCCCTGCCCGGCCTGCGCCGTCACTGCCCCAGGGCGCTGACGGCCTGCCGGGCCGCTTGTTCCTGGCCCGCCTGGGCCAGGTCATTGGCCGCTTTCAGCCAGCGCTGACGGTCAACCTGGGCCGGCAACTGGCCCGGCTGCTGGACCAGCACCGCCCAACTTCCCTGCTTTTGCCAGGCTGATTCGAAGTCGTCGAACTCCATCAGCAAGCGCCGGTTCATCCCCGCCCGCAACAATACCCGCTGCTTGTAACGGTCGTAGCCGACCAGCAAGGCATAGCGCGGCTCGCTCCAGAACGTCGAACCCTGCTGAAAACGCAGCAACACCGGGTTGCCCGCCGCTACCTGCGTCAACAAGGCCTCCAGGCGCGGCTCGAGCGGATAGACGACCATGCCGTATTCACGGCCCACCCGCGGGATCGCCTGTTCGAGCTGGTCGATGTGCTGCGGCAGGCCCAGCGACTTGTCGAGCAGCCCCGGGGTAATGCGTACCCCCTGTTGCGAGAGCAATGCCGCCAGCGCCATCGAGGCGCTCTGGTTGGCTTCGCCACGGTAGAAAGGCACCGAGCCGATCTCGACCCGTTGCGGCAGGTTTTTAAGCTGGGAGGGCGGCTGGCTGGCACACCCGGCCAGGGCCAGGCTGACCGCGCAGGCCGCCAGCAGGCGGCGTGGGGTCAAGCCGGTTAGGGAAGTCAGTGCAGGCATGAACACTCGCTCGATGACGGCCGGCAGCCACTGCCCGGCCCTGAGCGCTGATCATAGGCTGGCGCGCGCTGCGGGTATAGCCTGATGCGGGCTTAGAACAAAGCGGCCCAAGCCTCTAGACCATCGGTCAATAGCCTGCAACATGCAACCAGCTAGACTGAAGACGTGTCCGCGTGGCGAGCCTTGTTGCCTTGGCGCGGACTTGAGGAGGCACACATGAGCCTGACAATGGCAATCCTGATGCTGTTCGGCGCCTGGTTGAGCGTCGCTGCTGCCATGCTCTGGGGGGTGTTGCGCATCGCCCGGCGTCATCATCCGCATCAACGTATCCAGCCTGAAAGCAAAGACGCGGTACCGGTGAGGCGCAGCCGCCGGCATGCCGGGGCGCATTAGAAATCTTTGAAAAGCATCGCGGGGCAAGCCCGCTCCCACAGTGACTGTAGGAGCGGGCTTGCCCCGCGATGGCTTTATCAGCCCTCAACCGCCTCGCGCTTCAAGCGCGCCCGGCGCGACATGATGTTGAGGATTTCGATCGCCGTCGAGAAGGCCATCGCCGCGTACACATAACCCTTGGGTACATGAGCACCGAAGCCTTCGGCGATCAGGGTCATGCCGATCATGATCAAAAAGCCCAGGGCCAGCATCACCACGGTCGGGTTGTCGTTGATGAACCGGGCCAGCGGGTCGGCCGCCACCAGCATCACGATCACGGCACTGATCACGGCGATGATCATGATCGGCAGGTGCTCGGTCATGCCCACGGCGGTGATGATGCTGTCGATCGAGAAGACGATGTCGAGCACCAGGATCTGACCAATCGCCGCAGCAAAGCCCAGGGTGATGGTCGAGGACGCCTTGGCTTCAGCCTGGGCACGCGGGTCGACGCTCTCGTGGATTTCCTTGGTCGCTTTCCACAGCAGGAACAGGCCACCGGCGATGAGGATCATGTCCTTCCAGGAGAAGGTATGGCCGAACACATCGACTACCGGCTCGGTCAGCTGGACGATCCAGGCCACGGTGCTGAGCAGGCCCAGGCGCATCACCAGCGCCATGCTGATACCAATGCGCCGCGCCTTGGAGCGGTACTCTTCGGGCAACTTGTTGGTCAGGATCGAGATGAAGATCAGGTTGTCGATACCGAGGACGATCTCCATGGCCACCAGGGTGGCCAGGGCGACCCAGGCGGTCGGGCTTGCAGCGAGTTCCAACAAGTATTCCATGAATCAAATCCTGCATCGGGGTAAGGGGTGGGTCAGATGTCCTGGGCGCTGGCGTCGCGCTCGGGCTTGCCTGCCTTGTCGCTGCCTTCGGAGCCGGTGGCTTCGCTCAGGGCCTGCTGGGCGGCTTCGTTGGTTTTGTCGATGGCCTCCTTGGCCGACTCCGCCGCCTGGTTGAGCATTTGCTGGGCGGACTTTTCCGCCTGCTCGCAACCGCTCATGGCCAGCAGGGCCAACAGCAACACCAGGGGTGTACCGATGGATTTGAAGTGAAGCATCTGTGGGTCTCCGTGCAATTAAATCGGTGCGCATTCAGGGGCACCGTGATGGCAAGGGATTCTAAAGAGCCAGATACATCAGGAAAATTCGTATTTTCAGCGGTTATACTTCGGTTTTTACGAATCGGGAAATCGCCATGCTCAATTACCGCCAGTTGCATTACTTCTGGGTAGTGGCCAAGACCGGCAGCATCGTGCGCGCCTGCGAGCAACTGAACCTGACCCCGCAGACCATCAGCGGGCAGATCACCCTGCTTGAGCAAACCTACGGCATCGAACTGTTCCGCCGGGTCGGGCGCCAGCTGGAGCTGACCGAGAGTGGCCGGCAGACCCTGACCTACGCCGAGCAGATGTTCCAGATTGGCGGCGAACTCGAGGCGATGCTGCGGGCCCGGCCGGATGAGCAGCAGATCCTGTTCCGGGTTGGCGTGGCCGATGTGGTGCCCAAGTCCATCGTCTACCGCCTGCTGGCGCCGACCATGGACATGGAGGATGCCCTGCGCCTGAGCTGCCGCGAAGACAAGCTTGAACGGCTGCTGGCAGACCTGGCGATCCAGCGCCTGGACCTGGTGATTTCCGACAGCCCCATGCCCAGCCACCTGGACATCAAGGGCTACAGCCAGAAGCTTGGTGAATGCGGCATCAGCTTTTTTGCCACACAGGCGTTGGCCGAACAGTACGGGCGCAACTTCCCGGCCTGCCTGCAACATGCACCGCTACTGATCCCTGGCCAGGAAACCGTGGTGCGCAGCCGCCTGCTGCGCTGGTTTGCCGAGCAGCAATTACAGCCGCGGATTGTCGGTGAGTTCGACGACAGCGCCTTGATGCAGGCCTTCGGCCAATCGGGCAGCGGCATTTTCATTGCCCCCAGCGTGATTGCCGACGAGGTCAGCAAGCAGTACGGCGTCGAGCTGATCGGCCAGACCGACGCGGTCAACGAGTCGTTCTATGCCATTTCGGTGGAGCGCAAGGTCAAGCACCCGGGCATTGTCGCCATCACCGAAGGCGCCCGCCGCGAGCTGTTCAACTGGTAGCCGGCTGCCGGCGTGGGCACATCGCCGTTTGCAAAGGGCGCGCAGACTACACTTGCGTCCTACCGCCTGACGCAGCGCAAACACCAAATGTGCCCTGCTGTGCTAAAGTCGCGCCCTTTTTCTCGGCCCTGCCTTGCCAGGTGCCCCATGCTCCAGCGTCGTGGTTCGCCCACTGCGCCCTGAACAAGACAGAGAAACACCTGACATGACCCCTGTTCTAAACCTGTTGAACCGCACCAGCCTGGTGGTCCAGATCATGATCGGCCTCGTCGCCGGTATCGCCCTGGCCGTGTTCGCCCCAAGCACCGCCGCCAGCCTCGGCTTCATTGGCAAGGTCTTCGTTTCCGCCCTCAAGGCAGTGGCGCCGATCCTGGTGTTCATCCTGGTCATGGCATCCATTGCCAACCATCGCCACGGCACCGAAACCCATATCCGCCCGATCCTGGTGCTGTACCTGTTCGGCACCTTCGCCGCCGCCGTGGTCGCGGTGATCGCCAGCATGGCCTTCCCTTCGAACCTGGCCCTGAGCACCTCGGACGTCGCCCTGAGCGCCCCGGGCGGCATCACCGAAGTACTGCAAAGCCTGCTGCTGAGCGTGGTCGACAACCCGGTGAGCGCGCTGATGAACGCCAACTTCATCGGTATCCTGGCCTGGGCCATTGGCCTGGGTGTGGCCATTCGTCACGCCGGGGAGACCACGCGCACAGTGGTTGCCGACCTGTCCAACGGCGTGACTTTGATCGTGCGCGTGGTGATTCGCTTCGCGCCGCTGGGGATTTTCGGCCTGGTCGCCTCGACCCTGGCGCAGTCCGGGCTGGACGCCCTGCTCGGTTACCTGCACCTGCTGGCCGTGCTGATCGGCTGCATGCTGTTCGTGGCGCTGGTGGTCAACCCGATCATCGTGTTCTGGAAGATTCGCCGCAACCCTTTCCCGCTGGTGCTGCTGTGCCTGCGTGAAAGCGGCATCACCGCCTTCTTCACCCGCAGCTCGGCGGCCAACATCCCGGTCAACATGGCCTTGAGCGAGAAACTTGGCCTGCACGAAGACACCTACTCGGTGTCGATCCCGCTGGGCGCGACCATCAACATGGCCGGCGCGGCAATCACCATCACCGTGCTGACCCTGGCTGCCGTGCACACCCTGGGCATCGCCGTCGACATCCCGACCGCGATCCTGCTCAGCGTTGTCGCCGCTGTCTGCGCCTGTGGCGCCTCGGGCGTGGCCGGCGGCTCGCTGTTGCTGATCCCGCTGGCCTGCAGCCTGTTCGGCATCCCCAGCGAAATCGCCATGCAGGTGGTCGCCGTCGGCTTCATCATCGGTGTGCTGCAGGACTCGGCGGAAACCGCGCTGAACTCCTCCACCGACGTCCTGTTCACCGCTGCGGCCTGCATGGCCGAAGAGCGTCAAGCCGCCTGAGCTTGACCTGCAGCCGGTGCGTCCTGCACCGGCTGCTTGTGTTTTACCCTGTTGCGCACCTAGGCTAGAGGCCTTTCTTCGCATAGAGACAGGGCCATGTCCGCCGAACACGAAACCGCTTCCGACGCCCGCTTCACCAGCACCGAGATCCGCGTGCTCGGTTCGCTGATCGAAAAACAGGCCACCAGCCCGGAAACCTACCCGCTGACCCTCAACGCCCTGGTGCTGGCCTGCAACCAGAAGACCAGCCGGGAACCTGTGACCAACCTTAGCCAGGGCCAGGTCGGCCAGGCCCTGCGCGCGCTCGAAGGCCAGGGCCTGACCCGCCTGCAGATGGGCAGCCGCGCCGACCGCTGGGAGCAGCGCGTGGACAAGGCCCTGGAGCTGGTACCGGCGCAGGTAACCCTGCTCGGGCTGATGTTCCTGCGCGGGCCGCAAACGGTTAACGAACTGCTGACCCGCAGCAGCCGCATGCATGAGTTCGAAGATGCTGAACAGGTGGTGCACCAGCTTGAGCGCCTGATCGCCCGTGGCTTTGCCCTGCACCTGCCGCGCCAGGCCGGGCAGCGTGAAGATCGCTACACCCATGCGCTGGGCGATCCGGCCGAGATCGAGGCGATTCTGGCGGCGCGCCAGCAAGGGCCGGAGCGTTCGGCCGGTGGCGCGGTGTCGCTGGAGCGGATCGAAGCGCTGGAGGCACGGATCGCGGCGCTGGAAGAGCGCCTGGCGCAGTTCGAGTAAACCTGGGGCTGCTTTGCAGCCCATCGCTGGCAAAGCCAGCTCCCACAGGGTTCGGTGCCAACAGATCCATTGTGACAAACCAGCTCCCCCAAGGGTTGGATTGGTGTCCAACTTCTTGGGGGCAGTCCAGGGTTTGGTGTACACAGATCCACTGTGGGAGCCGGCCTTGCCGGCGATGGGGCCTACGCACTACCCGCGGGCAAACGCCACCGCCCGCGCCACCTGCTCCGCTGTCGGCCGCACTCCGGTGTACAGCACAAACTGCTCCAGCGCCTGCAGGGCGATCACCTCCAGCCCGGTAATCACCGGTATGCCCAAGCGCTGGGCCTCGACGATCAACGGCGTCAGCGCCGGCATCGCCACCACATCGAATACCCGCTGCGCCGCCGCTATAGCCTCGGGGGCAAATGCCAACTGTTCGGCTTCAACCCCACCGGCCATGCCGATCGGCGTGACATTGACCAGCATCGGCGGGCACAGGTCGCCCAGCTCTGCCTGCCAGCGATAGCCACAACTGTCGGCCAGCTGCCGCCCGGCCTGTTCGTTGCGGGCGACGATAATGCCCTGGGTAAAGCCCGCATCGCGCAGGGCACAGGCCACCGCCTTGGCCATGCCGCCGCTGCCGCGCAGGGCGAAGGCCGTAAACGGATCGATCTGGTGACGCAGGAGCAAATGGCGCACGGCCAGGTAGTCGGTGTTATAGCCTTCCAGGTGGCCATTGGTATTGACGATGGTGTTGATCGACTCGATGACCGCCGCCGACGGGTCAACACCGTCGACCAGGGCCAGGCAGGCTTCCTTGTAAGGCATCGACACACCACAACCGCGGATACCCAAGGCACGTATACCGGCAACGGCTGCAGGAAGGTCGTCGGTAGTCATGGCCTTGTAGTAGAAATCCAGATCCAGTTGCTGATACAGGTGGTTGTGAAAGCGCACGCCAAAGGTACCCGGCCGTCCCGCCAACGAGATGCACAGCTGGGTGTCTTTGCCTGGAAATGTTGCCATTGAAATCTCCTCAGGAAACGGACCGGCACCGTGCCCTCGCCCGCCGCAGACCGCTGATCGGCCCTTACATAACCTTTACTCTGAACCTGTGTGATTTTTTCGGTTCCCGCCGCCTTGTAAATATCCCTGACGTCGGGGTTGTTCCGTGAGGAGTGACTATGAAGCGTCATGACTGATGATCACTATCGAGCGCGTTGATTTCAACCGTCCGCCACTCGACGCTAAGGTAGGCCCATGACTCACGGGAGGAACCCCATGGCCCCTATCAACATCATGTCCGTCATTGGCAGCGCCGTCCCCGCCTCGCTCAGGGAGCTGGGCCTGCTGGCCTGCTGGTACCTGGTACGCAATGGCGAAGCGATTTCCGGACCCTTGACCTCGCTGCCTGCCGCCCAGGCCCTCGCCGACCGACTCGAAAGCCCCGGTTTGCAAGCCTGAAGCCAGTCCCCGTTTTATCGTGCGTTGCTCCGCACAGCCCCTTGCCCCGCCCTTTGGCGGGGCTTTTTATGGGCGGTCGAAAGGCGCCTAGATTAAGTTTTTTTCATTTGCACGATAGCGCTGTCCGGGCAATCGACAGGATCTGAGCCATACTCCAAAGATGTTTTTTGCGTTTTTCTGTGTGAGCCAAAGTGGCAGAACCCAGTAAATCCGGGGGTTTTGCCACTCTGCTCTACACGCAAGTACACACCGAAACGCAACAGTTGGTACAAAAATTGGTACAGCAACTTCCCCTCCTCCGGCGTTCTGCCGACCCCACTACTCCTCCCTGCACCACCACGACTGCGCATAGAAGGCGCCGTCCACTTCCTCAATCCCGGTCAGGTTCATCCCGACCTGGGCCATGCCGGTGATCTTCACATCGAGCAGCCGCGGGAAAGCGTCGGGACCAGGTCCCGAGCTGAAGATCCATGCACTGATTGTCGAGCGCCCAAGGCTTTCGCTGTGACATTCACTGATCTGGATGTCGCCGGCCAGCGGCTGCATCTTCCGCAACTGATCGACCGGAATGGCAACGCCAAGCTTTCGCCGGCGCAGGATGAGAAAGCGCATGCTGGTCACCACTGTACAAAAACACAGCATGCTATGGATTTGCCCAAGGCCTGGCAATTACCGATCAGCGGCAAGCTTGGGATATCTTCAGGGTTTGCGCATCGAGTCGTGAAACTCATGTAGAATCATTCAATTTATAAGTGACGTTGAAAATGCTTAACTCCGTCCAGGCACTACGAGCTTTAGCCGCGTGGCTAGTTGTTTTCCATCACTACATGCAGGTGGCCTATAACTTCCAGTTAACGGACCCGATTTCTGTAGCGCTGCACAGATATGGAGCGATTGGGGTTGATCTTTTCTTTGTAATAAGTGGCTTCGTTATCTACCTATCTACAACAGGCAGAAATATCACTCCCTTGGAATTTTCCGCCCATCGCCTGGCTCGTGTAGTGCCAGCTTATTGGATGTTCACGCTCGCGACAGCTGCCACTATAGTACTTGTCCCAGGAATGATTCCGTACACTCTCTTCGAACCGGTTTTCCTGCTGAAAAGTTTGCTGCTCATTCCAGTGCAGAATCCTACCGGCATAGGTTTCTTCCCAATGATGACCGTGGGATGGACGCTAAACTACGAGATGGCATTCTACGCAGTATTTTTAATATCCATGTTTTTCCCGAACAAAGCACGAACCTTTGCGCTAGTGCTTGGGGTGTGCCTGATTTACTGGGCCGTCCCGACACTGGGTGGAGCGTCCGAATTTTACGGAAATCCAATTATATTTGAGTTTCTACTTGGTGTTGCCATTGCTTATGCATACCGGCAAGGGTTGGTGGACAAAATTAAGCCAGCCGTCGCATTGGTGGCTGCCGGGTGCGCACTAGGCCTTATAGTTTATAACGGACAGGTAACACATAGCCTTGCCTGGTCAGGAATCCCCTGCGCTATTATTATTCTATGCGCTATTTCCCAAGAGCGCAGACTACCCAAGCTCACCATACTCACCAAGCTTGGAGACTGGTCTTACTCCACCTACCTGTGCCATGTCTTAATCATATGCGCAACGGTGAGGGCAGGAAGTATTCTACATTTAAATCCTGTCATCACCTTCATCGTGGCGATGGTCGGAATTTGTCTAGTTTCGGCTTTTAGCTTCCATGCTATTGAAAGGCCAATCTCTAGGCTAGTGAAGAGCACCCGGAGCGCTAAATCTAAAACATGGCCGCAAAAAGAGGGTGCAGAGTGATGTTTGACTCAATGGAAGAAACCCTTTTCTTGCGCTGCCGGGTAGCGATAGTGTCGCAGATGATGTTGCGCACAGCACGCATTCGAGTTGTTCACGAGCTGGCAGAATGTGAGCTGATGCCACTGCAGCGTGTGCACTGAACCGCCTGGTAGCGCCGCTGCGCATCGATGGCCTGCCGAATCAGCGGCTCTCCAGCCTCGATAACTCCCGCCAGGGTCTTCTTCACACTACTAATCTACCTGTTTGATCAGCGCAGTATAGGACGCCTCGCACGCCACCCCTGCTATTCTGGCTCGGTCATACGCTTTCGCCAGCTCTCCCGCTCGAGCATCAGCCCGTGCGAACAGGTCGGAGAGCACCATAGCGGCGCGGGTGTCTGCTGTGATTCTGGTGAAGGCAGCTGTACAAGTGGCAGAATGCAATTTTAAGGATACACAGCCGTCAGGGAGTTAAGTAATGCTCGGAGTTGATGTGTTCGAAACCGCATACCGTGAGCTGGCCAGCCGATACGAAAGCCTGACCAAAGATGTGTATCTGGTCCCAGCCGATAAGATGAAGGGATGCTCTGATCTGCTAGGGCTCTGCCAGGTTGAATACGACGAAAAGCTCTACTTCAACGACGAGTCGGCAGACCTGGAAAGTTACGGCCGGGGAGACGCCGGAGGCGTGACCATAAATTTCCTCTTGAGAGGGAAAGGCCGCAGCGCCGTGTTCATCAACGAAAATTGTCTTCCCGATGGCACTCGCGAAGATCTCGTCTGGCTTTGGCGATACAACTCGCTGCACCATGAGCTGATGCATGCGCTTGACTTCAACAAGCAAAAAAATTTCAACACTGCTCGCCGGACATTGGACCTTGTTGGCGCTGAGGCTTTTGCTGATCACAAGACCCTGATACATCTCAAGTCTAAAAGCTCGTGCGGCTTCATGAAAATTGCATTGCAGCAGTACGCTATCAATGCCCAGTCAATGGGCGAGAAAGGCGGTATCAGATCAGATATCTATGCCCGGCTTACCAAAAAGATCGATAGCAAGACCATTGATTACTGGGCAACAATGGAGATCTAAATAGCGTATGCCCTTTAGCGGCATGCTGCAGTCGCTGCCTCCAACAGCTTTTCATACCCGATCCGCTGCCTTCGTTCAGCCATCAGAGCTCGCACCTTTACCTCCAGACTGTCAGTCTTCCGCAGGCCGGAAGCTGCCCAGGGCGGCACGGCCACTTCTGGCGCACGGCACGGCACCTGCACTGGCACCTCGACGCGCACGTACTGGGCCGATGGCGGCGCCTTGGCCGCACACCCCGACAGCAGCAGTCCAGCCAGCAGGAATAGTTTCTGGAGTATTTTGCAGCCGATCTTGTCGTTCAAAGGCCGAGCTCCTTGTCGATGATCGAGGTGGCAGCGGCGCAGCGATCGCCGCCGGTGCGTTCCTGCTGCAGCCGGTTCGCCGCGGCGTAGTCGAGATCCGCACTCACCTTGGCTTCGCTCACCGCCTGCTCAGCAGCTGACTGCCGGGCGCTCGCCGCCAACACCAGGTCGCCCAGGGTCTTGCCCTGCTCCTGCGCCAGCCCGGCAAGGTTGTCGAGGCCAGCTTTGCACTGAGTTGCCTGGTCCTGCTCCGCGTCGAGCAGCGGCCGGAAGTGGCTGGTGGTCGCCCAACTGCCGACCGCGATACCCAGCAGGATCAGCAGGCCGGCGCCGGCAACCCGTAACATCCAGGCGCTCATGCCAGCACCTTCAGCGCGCGGTCATACAGCGCCTTTCGCTCGGCGGCACCATGCGGAACCCGGCCAGGCTTGCCGGTGTTGATCACGCTGCCGATATCCTGGAAGCGGCCGGCGTCGGCCAGCTCATTCAGACCGTGGGTCGACCACCACCAGGCGGCGGACATGGCGGCGTGCTCAGGCTGCTCGATCAGCTCGGGGTTGTCCTCCAGCGGCAGGGTCAGGCCGGCGCCGGCAGCGGCATAGTTCGACCGGCCGGTAAGCTGGATCAGCCCGCGTCCACGGTACCGCCAGCCGTCCCCCGGGCGGGTGTTGCCCATGCGCCCGCTGTAGACGATGCTGGCGATCTTTTCCGGTTGCCGCGCGCAGACTGCCGCTGACACTGCGGTAAACCGGCTGGGCCAGGTGCGCACCAGCGCTTCGGCGCTGTAGTTCAGGTTCTCCACCAGATTGCGCAGCTGGCCCGACTCATGGCCGACCTGGGCCAGGAACGCCGCCACGCGCACCGGGCTGTCGATCTTGTAGCGCGCCATGGCCCGGTTCAGTGCAGGCAAAAAAATGCCCGCGACTGGGCGGGCGTTCGGGAGGATCTGCAGCAACTGCTGCTCGGTCAAAGGGGTCATGCGTTTCTCCTAGTTGAACCAGCGGCCGATGGCGTGGCAGTGCACGGTGGCCACGGACGTACTGATGAAGCTGTTGGTGCCGCCGGCAGTACGCCATAGCCGCGGCACACACTGGACTGTGTTGATAGAGGCGGCCATCGCGGGACCGAACTCGGCAAACGTTACTGGCGCTGAGTCTGCTGACGAGCCCTGAATCGGAGTGGCGGTGACCTTTGGCGCTGCCGAAAAGGCGGCAGGAAATGGCCAGGTCTTGAGCAATGTGGTGGCCGAACTGAACTCGAGCACAACCGCTGCAGTGCAAATGAGGGTGCCGTTGGCAAACTTCACGTACTCGCCGTTCGCGTTGGTGCCTGACTCGATGATCGCGCCGGTGGGTACACCCGAGGCCTGCGAGACGGTACCGACGATATCCGCCACCGCCGCTGTCTTCAGGCCGAGGCCATTCCGACCACCTGCCTGCGTCGTTCCGCCCGTCCCGCCCTTGGCGACCGGCACCACGTTCTCCGTCGACACGGCGCCCAGCGAGGAAAGCGCCACGCCCCACTGGTCGATGATCTGGTGCATCCGATCAGCTGCAGCCTTGGGCCACCCTTGAATCGGCACCAGGGCGTAGGCGCCTGCGGAAACAGTCGAACCCAGATAGCCGGGCTCGATGCTCAGCGACGTCGGGCTGATGATGTTCGTGACCTCGTACTGCCGGCCGTCCGGCCCGACCCAGGCGTCACCGACCCGGCCATTCAAGGTGAACGCCGTGCCGGTACCGGTGACCGTCTTCTGGCCAGCTGTTACGGCCACTGTTCCTGCTCTGCTCCAGGGCATGCTTTTCTCCAGGCAAAAATAAACCCGCTCGATGGCGGGTGCGCTGACGCTCTGACTGTTACTGCGGGAGCGGGTAGCGTTCCTTGATGGCGGCGACCGCGGCGGTCCAGGCGCTGTAATCGGGCTCAGTGCCGGCAGCCAGCGCGTCATATTCAGCCTCGAACTTCAGGCGATCGCTCTCGGCGGTATAGGCCGCACGCCGGGACGCCAGCGCCGCGTCGCGCTCTGCCTGGCGGGCCTCATTGGCTTTCTGCTCCGCGGTTTTGACCTTACTGAAGTCGATCATGCATCGGTCTCCTCTGTTGCTTCCGCCACGGCTGGCTTGGGGTCTTGGTCGGTCGGCAGCGCAATCGGGCCGTCCGGGGCGCCGACAATGTCCGCAGGGAAGCGCGATCGCTCCCCGGCTTCGGCGCCGTGCGGCATGGTGATCGGAATGACCAACACGCCGTTGATGCGCTCCACCGGCTGGTTGATCCACGGGCAGCCAATGGCCTCGGCCGGGAGCGTGGCGCCATCTGGCAGCGGACCGAAGTCATACGGCAAGCCATTGATGGTCAGCACGTCGCCCAGCTTGTGGATGGTCAGGGTGGCGTCCGAGTTGATCGGTATCAGTTTGAGTCTCATGCGTACCACCTGCCTTGGGCTGTCATTACAAAGTCTGCTGTGATGGTCCTGGACGTCATGGACATGACCAGGCCCTGATAGGTCGTCGCGGTCACCGCATTCGGCTGGGTGAAAACCGTCTGCGCCCGCGCGCTGAATGTGAACTGAGGCGGCGCGATAAAGGCCGCCGGGAAGCCGAACGTCGGCGTGGCCCCGATGAATAGCCCGTCCTGGGCGAAGGTGACCGCCTGGGAGAAGTTCAGCGTGGCCGAACAGATCATCGTGCCATCGGCAAATTTGGTGTAGCGGCCCGAGGCGTTGGAACCACGCTCGATGATCGCGCCCGTCGATACCCCGCCCGATTGGGAAACCGTGCCCACGGCATTTGCCGTTGCGGCCGTTCCCAGCCCCAACCCAGCGCGGCCAGCCGCAGCTGTGTTGCCGCCGGTGCCGCCCTGGGCAACGCTGAGCGCGGTGGTCAGGCCCAGAAGTGCCGTGATGTCGGCGTTCTGGCCCCGGGTGGCGGCAAAGATGTTCGCCCTTAGTGTTGACGCATCAGCAGCGCCACCAAACAGAACCAGCGTTGCGCCGTACTGCTGGTTAACCCCATTGAAGGCATCCCTGAGCAGCTTGTCGTACCCCTGCACCGGGGTGATTGAGTAGGTGCCGCCGGTTACGGTGGAGCCTTGGTAAGCCGGGAGAATGCTCAGCACTGTTCCGCTGGCGATGTTAGTCACCTCGTACCAACGACCATCCGGGCCGAGGAACGCATCACCCACTCGGGCGTTTGCCGAGAAGGCGGTGCCGGTACCGGTCACCGTGTTCTGGCCGGCCGTGATGGCGACCGTGCCTGTTCTGTACCATGGCATATGGGCTTCCTTTAAATCGGTTTCATCGGCCGCGCAGCAAACAGCGTGCGGCCATTGGCGGTAAGTGGGTTGATGCCCGAGCCGTTGTCGACATACATCTGCAGCATCCCCCTGTTGCCAGGCCAGAAGCCCCCGAAGTTCGCTCGTATCGGCTGAGTCGTTTGCACGACGTTCGTACAAGAGAACAGCGCATTGGCCAGCACGTAGTCGTCATAGCTGCCGGTCCAGGGCATCTGCTGGCTTGGCGAGTAGCTGCCGGAGCCGCTGATGGGGTCGCCCGCCTGTACGAACATGTTGGTGGCCGGCTGGCTGTTCAGCGAAGTGATGTTGGCCGACGTGACGAACAGTCGAACGCCGTTGGCGTCGCGTATCGAAGCCCCATATGGATCGAGTGGCGAGGCGTCAACCATATAGCTCGAGCAGAACCACTTGATGGTCATGAACTGCTGCCAGGCGCTGCCATGCAACGGGTGTGGCCAGGCCTTCAGCCTGAACCCCGTCCAGTTCCCCGGGCCACCCTTTACCGAGAAGTTGCCGACCATCATGTAGTCGACCGCATTCAAGAAAACCAGCGGCCTCTCGGTTGTAGTGATCGGCGCCGGGAAGTTGATGTCCGCCCACTGGATGAACTGCGCCTGCTGGCCGGGTATCACCTGCTGGCCGAACTGGAAGCTGCCACTGTG
>NZ_JBNDLE010000021.1:0-91127 GCF_050435905.1 Pseudomonas sp. 2835
GCAAGTCGTAGGCCGCGATGCCCCGGAAGGTGCCGTAGCGAGGGGACCCGAAGCGCAGCGTAGGGCCGTATGCAGGAGCAAGCGGTTTTGCCTACTTCTTCCCAAGAGAAAAGTAGGCCGCCGTAAAGGCGGAAGGGGCCAGCAGCAGCACCACACCGAATGGATAAACCTGCACTTCAAAACCCCAACCCAAGCCCCTGCAGAGCCATAAAAAAACCCGGAGAGGAACACTCACCGGGTTTCTTCATCTATTACTCAGCGCGCCGCGCCAAGCTTGCCCTTGTCGTCGGAAAAGACGATCTCGACCCGACGATTCTGCGCCCTGCCCCGCTCCGAGGCATTGGCCTCGACCGGATACTGGTCGCCATAGCCCTCGACTTCGATGCGCTTTTCATCGACACCCAGGTCGATCAGCATGTCCGCTACCGCCTGAGCCCGGTCACGGGACAGCTTGAGGTTATCCTCGGGCGCGCCCGTGCTGTCGGTAAAACCCTCGATACGGATAATGCGCTTGGGGTTGAGCTGGAGGAACTGCACCAGCTTGAGCACCGTGCGGCTGGCCGAGTTTTTAAGCTCCGCATGCCCGGTGTCGAACAGCACGTCACCCAGGGTCATGACCAGCCCCCGGTCGCTCTGCTCGGTGGCCAGGCTGACGATCTGCGCTTCCAGCCATTTGCCCTGCTGCTGGACGCTGGCAAGCTTGGCCTCACGCAACGCCAGTTGCAGGCGCTGACGCTCAAGCTCAAGCTTGGCCAGGCGTTCCTGGTTGAGCACCAGGTTACTGTGTTCGCGGGCGATGTCGCTGTAGCGCTGGCTCAGGTAGGCGTAATGGCGCACATCGGCGCCGGTCCCGAGATAACTGGACAGGCGCTCGGCACGGGCCAGCGATTCACCGGCACGAATCACGTCACGCGGCGCGCTGCGCAAAACGTTGGAATCGTCCTTGACCGTCTGGAACTTGGCCGTGGCCTCGTCCAGCGCCGTCTCGCTACGCTGGCTGGCGCAGCCCTGCAGGCCGACAACACCGACCAACAACAGTGCTGCCAATGGTTTGATCGAACTCACCGCTGCTCCCCCAACTGTTTACGCAGGCGATTGACCCGCGACTGCAGCAAGTCCAGCTGCTCCTTGCTCTTGACCGTCAGCACCCGCGCTTCGGCCAGGCGCGCGTCCAGCTCGGCCTGCTCGGCGCGCATGCGCGCGTCACGGTAGGATTCGCTGGTCATGTTGACTCGCGCCCGAGCCAGTTTTTCTTCGGCAAGCTTCAGCTCTGCCACTTCGTCGGTGGCACCCACCGCCTTGGCCTGCTCCAGTGCCTGCTCGGACAGGCGCAACTGTTCATTGGGGGCCGGGTCATTGGCACATCCGGCCAGGGCCAGCAGTGCCAGAGCGGCGAATAATGGATGAGTTCTCACGCAATCTTCCTACTGTTTAGGGGCATCCAGCGGCGCCTGCATCTGCGCTTTCCAGCGTTCGACATTACGTTGCAGCACCGCCTGGGACACGCCGGAGGCCGGCAATTCTGTCAGTTTTTTTGCCAGTTGTCCGCGCAACCAGGCGTCATTGCATGCCGAATTATGCGACAGCGCCAGGTACAGCCCTGGGCGGTCCAGGGGCAAGCCGCGGGCAATCAGCTCGTTGCTCATGCCCAGGGTCTGGGCCATGGCCATGCCGGCATAGCGGCCGGCCAGCACATAGTCGACCTGACCGAGCAGCAACTTCTGGAAGGCCTGGGTCAGATTCTGCGAAGTTGCCAACTGCAACTGGCTCTTGGCGTAGGCAGTAAATTCCGGGGTCATGCGCGCCTTTTCCGATACGCTGCCCTGATGCTCATGCAAATCGGCCAGGGTGTTATAGACCAGCGGCGAATCGTGGCGAGTCCAGACCACGTATTCGTTGCTCAGCAGCGAGGGATGGACAAAGTCGACGCTGGTCAGTTCGGCCACCGCAAAGGGTGAATCGATCAGCAGGTCGACGCGCCCGCTGCGCACCTCTTCCAGCGCCTGGCTGCGGCTGCCGCTGTCGAGGACTTCAACCTTCAGGCCCAGCTCGCTGGCGACCTGCCTGAACAGGTCGACGTTAGCCCCCATCAGGTGCTTTGGATCTTGCGGATCGCGCCACGAGTACGGCGGGGCATCAGGGCTGCCGGTGGCCACCAGCCGCTCGCACTTGCCTACTGCCCAGGCTTGCAACGGCATCAGCACCGCAGCGAACACCAGCGCCGTGTTTATCCGGCCACGCCATCCCATGCAACCACTCCCCAACTTTCTAGCCAGAATGAAAAAGCCCGATCTGCCGGGCTGTGCAAGGCAGGCCTGCACAGCCCGAACGGACCGGGCTCTTTTATAAGTGAAGCGGCTGGATTAAACCAGCTTCTCCAGCTCAGGGATGGCTTCGAACAGGTCAGCCACCAGGCCGTAGTCGGCCACCTGGAAGATCGGCGCTTCTTCGTCCTTGTTGATCGCAACGATCACTTTGGAGTCTTTCATGCCGGCCAGGTGCTGGATCGCGCCGGAAATACCGACGGCGATGTACAGCTGTGGTGCAACGATCTTGCCGGTCTGACCGACCTGCATGTCGTTGGGTACGAAACCTGCGTCGACCGCAGCGCGCGAAGCACCGACGGCAGCGCCGAGCTTGTCGGCCAGGGCGTACAGGTGCTTGAAGTTGTCACCGTTCTGCATGCCGCGACCGCCGGAAACGACGATTTTGGCAGCGGTCAGCTCAGGGCGGTCGGACTTGGCCAGCTCTTCGCCAACGAATGCCGATTTGCCTGCGTCGTGGGCAGCAGCGACAGCTTCAACAGCAGCCGAACCACCTTCGGCGGCAACGGCGTCAAAGCCGGTGGCACGCACGGTGATGACTTTGACGGCAGCGTTCGATTGCACGGTGGCAATGGCGTTACCGGCATAGATCGGACGCTTGAAGGTGTCAGCCGATTCAACCGAGATGATCTCGGAGATCTGGTCGACGTCCAGCAGCGCGGCAACGCGCGGCAGGATGTTCTTGCCGTTGGAGGTGGCAGGTGCCAGCACGTGGCTGTAGCCCTTGCCCAGCTCGGCTACCAGTGGCGCGACGTTTTCTGGCAGCTGGTGAGCGTAGGCGGCGTTGTCGGCAACCAGGACCTTGGCAACGCCAGCGATCTTGGCCGCGGCTTCAGCGACGCCACCGACGTTCTGGCCTGCGACCAGCACGTGGATGTCGCCACCGATCTTGGCGGCAGCAGCAACAGTGTTCAGGGTGGCCGGGGCAACGGCACCGTTTTCGTGTTCAGCGATAACCAGGATAGTCATTTAGATTACCTTCGCCTCGTTCTTCAGTTTCTCGACCAGTTCAGCAACCGACTTGACCTTGATACCGGCGCTGCGGGCAGCCGGCGCTTCGACTTTCAGGGTCTTGTTGGTAGAGGCGGTGGAAACGCCCAGCGCGTCTGGAGTAACGGTCTCCAGCGGCTTCTTCTTGGCCTTCATGATGTTCGGCAGCGACGCGTAGCGCGGCTCGTTCAGGCGCAGGTCGGTGGTGACGATGGCTGGCAGATTCAGCGCAACAGTCTGCAGGCCGCCGTCGATTTCGCGGGTGACGTTGACCTTGTCGCCAGCAACCTCAACCTTGGAAGCGAAGGTGCCCTGGGCGTAACCGCTCAGTGCAGCCAGCATCTGGCCAGTCTGGTTGTTGTCGCTGTCGATGGCTTGCTTGCCAAGGATCACCAGCTGCGGTTGTTCTTTGTCGACCACTGCCTTGAGCAGCTTGGCCACGGCCAGCGAAGTCAGCTCTTCAGCCGATTCGACCAGGATGGCGCGGTCGGCACCCAGTGCCAGGGCAGTACGCAGTTGCTCCTGGGCAGTGGCCGGGCCGACGGTAACGACGACGATCTCGCTCGCAACACCCTTCTCTTTCAGGCGTACGGCTTCTTCTACGGCGATTTCGCAGAAGGGGTTCATGGACATCTTGACGTTAGCAAGGTCGACGCCGGAGTTGTCCGCCTTGACGCGAACCTTGACGTTATAGTCGACCACTCGTTTGACAGCTACAAGAACCTTCATGGATTCCTCGTTACTCTCCGGTGAAAAGAATGTCGCCTGGGGCAAACCCGGCGATTGCGCGTGGGTACAAGGGCACCTCTAAAAACGATCACAGGGGCACGAATTTAACCCTGACCCAGCAGTCTCGATTCGGCCTGTCAGTTGCAAAACCCGTGGGTCATTATTTGTCGTGGCGTGTAAACTCCACTACAAAGCGGGTTATGGCGTAACTACCCTGCTTTTCGCCTGGTTTTTAGGGGTGCTCCTGCATCCTGCGGTCAGCCTACGGCGAGCGCAAAACCGCTCGTATCTTGACCGTAACGCCCAATCCGGTCAATACGGCAAACCGGTCAGCTTCAAGCCGCGCTTCTTTGATTTTACTGGCCTGCGGCAAATTCAAACAAACGTTTGTATTGGACCCCGCGAGTGGTGTAGATATAATGCGCGGCCAAGAGAAAGCGGTGTAGTCCGTCATCGCTCGAGCTACAGCCCGAGCGTCTGAAAAATGACCGCCTGACACCCGCCAACAAAGAAAAACCGATGAGCCTTGAGTAGGAGAGAACCTGTGGAACGCGAATACATGGAATTCGACGTGGTCATTGTCGGCGCTGGCCCGGCTGGCCTGTCCGCCGCCTGCCGACTGAAGCAGAAGGCCGCCGAAGCCGGTAACGAAATCAGCGTCTGCGTGGTCGAGAAAGGCTCGGAAGTCGGCGCCCACATCCTCTCCGGTGCGGTGTTCGAACCCCGCGCCCTGAACGAACTGTTCCCGGACTGGAAAGAGCTCGGCGCGCCGCTCAACACCGAAGTCAAACGCGACGACATCTACGTGCTCAAGGATGCTGGCAGCTCGATCAAGGTCCCGGACCTGTTCGTGCCCAAGACCATGCACAACCAAGGCAACTACATTATCTCCCTGGGTAACCTGTGCCGCTGGCTGGCCCAGCAGGCCGAGAACCTGGGTGTGGAAATCTACCCGGGCTTCGCCGCCCAGGAAGCGCTGTTCGACGAAAATGGTGTGGTCCGCGGGATCATCACCGGTGACCTCGGCGTCGACCGTGAAGGCAATCCCAAGGAAGGCCTGTACACCCCGGGCATGGAACTGCGCGGCAAGTACACGCTGTTCGCCGAAGGCTGCCGTGGCCACATCGGCAAGCAGTTGATCAAGCGCTTCAACCTTGACAGCGAGTCCGACGTCCAGCACTACGGCATCGGTCTGAAAGAAATTTGGGAAATCGACCCGGCCAAGCATGAACAAGGCCTGGTGGTACACACCGCCGGCTGGCCGCTGGACGTAATGAGCGCCGAGAACACCGGCGGCTCGTTCCTCTATCACCTGGAGAACAACCAGGTAGTAGTCGGTCTGATTGTCGATCTGTCCTACAGCAACGCCTACCTGTCGCCGTTCGACGAGTTCCAGCGCCTGAAACACCATCCGGTGATCAGCAAGTACCTCGAAGGCGGCAAACGCATCAGCTACGGCGCCCGTGCCATCAGCAAAGGCGGCCTGAACTCGCTGCCGAAGATGGTCTTCAACGGCGGCGCGCTGATCGGTTGCGACCTGGGCACCTTGAACTTTGCCAAGATCAAGGGCAGCCACACCGCGATGAAGTCCGGCATGCTCGCCGCCGATGCGGTGGCCGATGCCCTGCTGGGCGGCAGCGAAGGCGGCGACCAGCTCAACAGCTATGTCGAGGCATTCAAGGCCAGCTGGCTGCATGAAGAACTGTTCGCCAGCCGCAACTTCGGCCCGGCCATGCACAAGTTCGGTCCGATCTTCGGTGCGGCGTTCAACTATGTCGACCAGAACTGGTTCGGCGGCAAGCTGCCGTTCACCCTGCACGACACCAAGCCGGACTACGCTTGCCTGAAGCTGGCGGCCGACTCGAAAAAAATCGACTATCCAAAACCGGATGGCAAGCTGAGCTTCGACAAGCTGAGCTCGGTGTTCCTCTCCAGCACCAACCATGAAGAAGAGCAGCCGTGCCACCTCAAGCTCACCGACCCGAGCATCCCGATCGGCACCAACCTGCCGCTGTACGACGAGCCGGCCCAGCGTTATTGCCCGGCTGGCGTGTACGAAGTGGTCAGCCAGGAAGACGGCAGCAAGCGCTTCCAGATCAACGCCCAGAACTGCGTGCACTGCAAGACCTGTGACATCAAGGACCCTTCGCAGAACATCACCTGGGTCACCCCGGAAGGCGCCGGCGGCCCGACTTACCCGAACATGTAAGTCTGCCGGTAAATAAAAAAGCCCCCTCGCCGTAGTGGCCAGGGGGCTTTTCAATGGCCGCGATTCAGCAGCGTACAGCTTCGTCTTCGAAGGTAGTCGCTTCTCGCGCACCGAAGTACATCGCCGTCAGCAAGCCCACCGCCCCCATGATCAGACAGAAGCCCACGCACACCCATGGGCTCCACGGCATCAGGGCAATCAGCAGCAACGGAGTGGTACTTGCCCACAAGGCGTAGGCAATGTTGTAGGTGAAGGAAATGCCCGACACCCGAATCTGCGCCGGGAACAACCCGACCATCACCGACGGCACTACCCCGACCACCCCGCAGGCCAGTCCGGCCAAGGCGTAGGCCATGCCGATCCAGCCCCAGCCACCGACCAGACTGGCATAGAGGCCGGCAATACCCAGTGGCAGCAGCAGGCTGTAGATCATCAAGGCACGCCAGGCGCCGATACGGTCGACCAGCAAGCCTGCCAGCACGCAGCCGATATTGAGGAAGACGATGCCCATGCTGCTCAAGGCGAAGGTGTGCCCGGCACTCATGCCGAAGCGTTGCTGCATCACTGTCGGGGTGATTACCACCAACACCACCACCGCCGAGGTCAGTACGCAGGTGAGCAGCGCTGCCGGAATCAGCGCACGGCGATGCTCACGCAACACAGTACGCAAGGGGAAAGCCGGCGGCTGCTCGCGGCGCTCGCGCAAGGCCAGGAACACCGGAGTCTCGCTCAACCAGCGGCGCAACCACACACCAATGACGCCGAATACGCCGCCGAGCAGGAACGGATAGCGCCAGGCGTAATCGAGGACCTCCTGGGGGCTGAACAGCTGCGCCAGGGCCGTGGCGGTCAGGGCACCGAGCAGGTAACCGAAGGTCAGCCCCGCCTGCAGGAAGCCCAGGGCGTAGCCGCGGCGCCCGGGCGGGGCGTGCTCGGCGACAAAGGTCCAGGCGCTGGGCACCTCGCCCCCTACCGCTGCGCCCTGAAGGATGCGCAACGCCAGCAGGATCAGCGGCGCCGCGTAGCCGATATCGGCATAGGTCGGCATCACACCGATCAGCAGGCACGGCAAGGCCATCATCAGGATGCTCAGGCTGAACACCCGCTTGCGCCCCAGGTGGTCGGCAAAATGGGCCATCAGGATGCCGCCCAGCGGCCGCGCCAGGTAGCCGGTAACGAAGATGCCGAAACTCTGCAGCAAACGCAGCCATTCGGGCATCTGCGGTGGGAAGAACAACTGGCTCAGGGTCAGGGCGAAGAACACGAAGATGATGAAGTCGTAGATCTCCAGCGCCCCGCCCAGGGCCGCCAGGCCCAGGGTCTTGTGGTCGCTGCGCGAAAGCTGCAGGGCGCGCGCAGGGTCAGTGGCCGTCATAAAGGTATCCGCAAGTGATCAAGTGCCGGCGCACCAGGCGCCAGGGCAAACGCAAGAGGATAGCAAAAGCCGCCCGGCCACACCCAGCGCGGCTTCAGGACTGGCGGCAAAACGCGATCTGGGCGAAGTCCATTCGCCGTGGGGTATACGCCTGCCTGCCGGTGTGTTCGGGGATGCCCGGCAAATGCCCGATCACCTGCGGCGAGTCAATGATATGCATGAAGGACTGGATGGTCTCGTTGTCGGGGACCTTTGGCAGGCTGACATTCACGGCACGGCGCTGGTTGTCGGGAATCGAGGGGATCTTCAAGTGCTGCGATTCATACAACAAGGCGTGCTGGATCAGCGGGTTGACCCGGCAGAACCGTTCCAGGTCGACGCCGGCATGGCTGGCCAGGTCGATGTTGCCCAGCAGCAGGTTGAACGGTTGCAGCGCACTCTGTACCAAGCGTTGCAGATCCTCGAAGCTCTCGACCGGGGCTATACGGTAATAGCCCATGCCATTGAGCATCCGTTCCAGTTGCAGTAGCTGCGTCGGGTGTTCATCGGCAATCAGGATCCGCATCGATTTGTTCGGCATCGTCTATGACCAAGGCAGAGAGCGTTAGAGACGTTCCTTGACCATACTGCGCCAGATCATCAATTGCAGGCTATTGGCGGGCACTTCGCCAGATAAAGGGTCTTTACTGATAGTTGTCGGGAAATCGACATAAATCAAGCAACGCCATTACGGAATTTTCACATTTTTTCCACGTTGACCGGTTACTGCGACTCCCATTGGCGCATGCGCAGCCGGCAGTGTTTCATGGCGTTAACAATGTGTTTCTCTACCAGGCTACGCGAGATACCCAGACGCTCGGCGATCTGTGGGTGCGACAGGCCATCGAGCTTGCGCAGCAGGAAACTCTCGCGACAGGGCTGGCTGAGTTCGGCCAGGGCGCGCTGCATCAAGTCCAGGCGCTGATTGAGGTCCATATTCTGGGACGGCGCCGGGGAAAAGAAACGCTCATCAGTGTCGAGCACTTCAAGCGGCTCGGACTGGCGCAGCAAACCACGTCGATGCCCATCGATCACAAGATTCAGAGCGGTGCGGTAGAGGAACGCCCGGGGATGCTCGATATCGTCTTCACCGCTGCGCTCGAGCACGCGGATATAGGCATCGTGGGCAACGTCTTCAGCTGCCTGCCGGTTACCCAGGCGGGCACAGAGAAAACTCACCAGTTCGCGATAGTAGTTTTCCAACACAACACCTGGCCGCGACATCTGCGGGGGTTCCCTGACTCGTGGTTGAGCGGATCTGAATGATGGCAGTATGCAATAATACAAATTATAATTATTCTCAGCAAGATCGACCTTGATCCCGGTAAATTCCACGGCCCTCACCTCGTTTACCTGGGAGCCTCCCGTGTCTGCCGCGCCGCTTCGGCAGTGAGATGTCACGGGCCATTCCATCCGGCTGGAACCCTGCATGAAACGCTCATCCAATACTCGTCGCCTGCTGTTTTGCGGCCTCGGCCTGCTCAGCCTGGGCGCCCTGCTTGCCTGGAAAACCCTGCCTGCCGGTGGCGACCCGTTGAGCACCGTTACCGTGACCCGTACCGACATCGAAAGCAGTGTCACGGCCCTGGGCACCTTGCAGCCCCGACGCTATGTGGACGTAGGTGCCCAGGCCTCCGGGCAGATCCGCAAATTGCACGTCGAGGTCGGAGATCAGGTCAAGGAAGGTCAGTTGCTGGTTGAGATCGACCCCTCCACGCAGCAGGCAAAGCTTGATGCCGGGCGTTTCTCGATCGACAACTTAAAGGCCCAGCTGGATGAGCAGAAGGCTCAGTACCAACTGGCCGAGCAACAGTTCAAGCGCCAGCGCAACCTGGCCGCCGGCGGCGCCACCCGCGAGGAAGACGTGCAAAGCGCCCAGGCCCAGTTGAAGGTCACCCAGGCGCGGATCGACATGTACCGCGCGCAGATTCGCCAGGCCCAGGCGAGCCTGCGCAGCGATGAGGCCGAACTGGGTTACACGCGTATCTACGCCCCCATGTCCGGTACCGTGGTCGCCGTCGATGCCCGGGAAGGCCAGACCCTTAACGCCCAACAGCAAACCCCGCTGATCCTGCGCATCGCCAAGTTGTCGCCAATGACCGTCTGGGCCCAGGTGTCCGAGGCTGACATCGGCCATGTCAAACCGGGCATGAGCGCCTACTTCACCACTCTGGCCGGCGGCAAGCGCCGCTGGACCAGCAGTGTGCGGCAAATTCTGCCGGTGCCGCCCAAGCCTCTGGATCAATCCAGCCAGGGCGGCGGCAGCCCGGCCAGCGCCAGTGGTAGCGGCGCCAGCAGCAAAGTGGTGCTCTATACCGTACTGCTCGATGTCGATAACCCGGACAACGCCTTGATGGCAGAAATGACCACCCAGGTGTTTTTCGTTGCCGGGCGCGCCAGCAAGGTGCTGACCGTGCCGGTGGCGGCGCTGGATGATCACGCCGATGGCAATGACCTGCGCATTGCTCAGGTGCTCGACAGTAAGGGCAAGGTCAATCAGCGCCAGGTTCGTACTGGCCTCAGCGACCGCTTGCGGGTGCAGGTGCTCGACGGCCTGGCCGAAGGCGATCGCCTGCTGATCGGCGTGCCTGCCGCAAGCGGGGGTTGAATGTCCACGCCCCTGATCGAACTGCGCGACATCCGCAAGTCCTACGGTGGCGTCGACACGCCCAAGGTTGAGGTGGTCCGCGGCATCAGCCTGGCCATCCATCCCGGTGAGTTCGTCGCCATTGTCGGCGCCTCCGGTTCCGGCAAATCGACGCTGATGAACATCCTCGGCTGCCTGGACCGCCCGACGTCGGGCAACTATTACTTCGCCGGCAAGGACGTCGCCGACCTCGACAGCGATGAACTGGCCTGGCTACGCCGCGAAGCCTTCGGTTTCGTGTTCCAGGGCTATCACCTGATCGCCTCGGGCTCAGCCCAGGAAAACGTCGAGATGCCGGCGATCTATGCCGGCACCCCCGCTGCCGAACGCCACGCCCGCGCCGCCGCCCTGCTTGAACGCCTGGGCCTGGCCAGCCGTACCGGCAACCGTCCGCATCAGTTGTCCGGCGGCCAGCAACAACGGGTGTCGATTGCCCGTGCCTTGATGAACGGCGGGCACATCATCCTCGCCGACGAACCAACCGGGGCACTGGACAGCCAGAGCGGCGCCGAAGTCATGGCCCTGCTCGACGAACTGGCCAGCCAGGGCCATGTGGTGATCCTGATTACCCACGACCGCGAAGTCGCGGCGCGGGCCAAGCGGATCATCGAGATTCGTGACGGCCTGGTGCTCAGTGATTCGGCAGAGCAATCTGCTGACTCCGCCCCCAGCGCCCCCGGTCTGCAAGCCGAAGACCTGCGCCAACGCCTTAACCTCGGCGCCACCGCAAGCGGCGCCTGGAAAGGCGAGCTGGTCGAGGCGCTGCAGGCGGCCTGGCGGATCATGTGGATCAACCGCTTCCGTACCGCCCTGACCCTGCTCGGGATCGTCATCGGCGTCGCCTCGGTGGTGGTCATGCTGGCAGTCGGCGAAGGCAGCAAGCGCCAGGTCATGGCGCAGATGGCGGCTTTCGGCTCCAATATCCTCTATCTGAGCGGCAGCGCCCCGACCCTGCGCGAACCTGCCGGAGTGGTAACCCTCGATGATGTCGCCGCGGTTGCGAGCCTGCCCCAGGTAAAGATGATCATGCCAGTGATCGGCAGCAAACTGATGGTGCGCTACGGCAACAACAACCAGCAGTTCTACGTCGGCGGCAACAACACTTACTTTTCCGAGATCTTCAACTGGCCGGTGGTTGAGGGCAGCTTCTTCACCGAAGCCGACGAACAGAGCGCGGCAACCGTGGCCGTCATCGGCCAGAAGGTGCGGGAGAAACTCTTCGGTGCCGGCAACGACCCCATCGGCCAGTACATCCTGGTCGAGAACGTGCCCTTCCAGGTGGTCGGGATTCTCGCCGGCAAAGGCGCAAGTTCAGGCGATCAGGACAGCGACGAGCGCATCGTGGTGCCCTACTCGGCCGCCGCCATCCGTCTGTTCGGCAGCCGCGATCCGGAGTACGTGACCATCGCCGCTGCCGACTCACGGCGCGTAGCCGACACGGAAGCGGCCATCGACCGCCTGATGCGCAAGCTTCACAACGGCAAGCACGACTATGAACTGACCAACGACGCGGCGCTGATCCAGGCCGAGGCGCGTACCCAGAACACGCTATCGCTGATGCTCGGCTCGATCGCCGCGATCTCGCTGCTGGTCGGCGGTATCGGGGTGATGAACATCATGTTGATGACGGTGCGCGAACGCACCCGCGAGATCGGTATCCGCATGGCCACAGGTGCCCGCCAGCGCGACATCCTGCGTCAGTTCCTCAGTGAGGCGGTGCTGCTGTCGATGGTCGGCGGGGTCACCGGCATTGCCCTGGCCCTGCTGATCGGCGGGGTGCTGTTACTGGCCGACATTGCCGTGGCCTTCTCCTTGCCCGCCGTGCTTGGCGCCTTTGCCTGCGCAGTGGTTACTGGCGTGGTGTTCGGCTTCATGCCCGCGCGCAAAGCCGCCCGCCTCGACCCGGTCAAAGCCCTTACCAGCGAATAATCCATGAACCTGCCCAGCCGTCTCAGTTTCCTGTCGATCAGTTTGGTGCTTGCCGCCTGCACGTCGACCGCCCCTACACTTTCGAGCGGCCTGCAGGCGCCAGCGCAGTGGCAAGGTCAGGCGACCAGCACCCCGCTGCCCCACGAGAACTGGTGGCGGCAGTTCTCCAGCCCCGCGCTTGATCAACTGATCGAACAGGCCAGGCACAACAGCTTCGACCTGGCCGCTGCCGCCGCGCGTATTCGCCAGGCCCAGGCTTCGGCGGTCATTGCCGGCGCGCCGTTGTTGCCCGAGCTCAAGTTCGGCCTCGATGCCAGACGCCAACGCCTGCTGCATGGCAACGGCTTCGACCAGCTCGATGCCAGCAGTCGTGAACGCACCAGCACCTCGTTCGGCACCCGACTGAGCGCCAGCTATGAAGTGGACTTCTGGGGCGCCAAGACTGCCACACGCGACAGCGCCCTGTTCAACCTGGATGCCAGCCGTTTCGATCGCCAGACCGTCGAGCTGACCCTGCTCAGCGGCGTTGCCAACAGCTACCTGCAGAGCCTGGCCCTGCGAGAACAGGTGCGTATCGCCCGCCTCAACCTGAGTAATGCCGAGGATGTCCTGCGCCTGGTCGAAACCCGCTACCAATCTGGCTCCGCCACCGCCCTGGAACTGGCCCAGCAACGCAGCCTGGTCGCCGGCCAGCAACGCCAGGTGCCACTGTTCGAGCAGCAGTTGCAGGAGGCGCGCATCACCCTGGCGACCTTGCTCGGCGAGCCGGTGCAGGCGCTGCCCGCCTTTGAAGAATCGATCACCCACCTGAACTGGCCGCAAATCGGCAGTGGCGTGCCCAGCGAGCTGCTTAGCCGCCGTCCGGATATCGCCACCGCCGAAGCCAGCCTGGCCGCCGCCCAGGCAGACGTGCGGGTCGCCCGCGCGGCGATGCTGCCGAGCCTGACCCTGGGCGCCGACCTGGGCTCGGGCGCCGACACCTTTGCCCAGGTGCTTCGCAGCCCCTACTACACCTTGAGTGCCGGGTTGGCTGCGCCGATCTTCAACAACGGCCGCTTGCGCGCCGAACGCGACAAAGCCCGCGCCAAGCAGGATGAACTGCTGGAGGATTACCGCAGCAGCATCATCAACGGCTTTGCCGATGTCGAAAAGGCCCTCAATGGCATCAGTGGCGTCGAACAGCAGCGCCAGTCGCAGGATGAGGAAGTGCAGCAGGCGCAGATCGCTTTCACCCTCTCCGAGCGCCGCTACCAGGCGGGTGCCGAGACCCTGCTGACCGTACTGGAAACCCAACGCACGCTGTATCAAGCCCAGGACCAGCAGGTACAACTGCGCCTGGCCCGGCTGCAAGGCAGCGTGGCACTGTACAAGGCATTGGGTGGCGGATGGCAGGTGGTTCGCTAATGCGCTGACCTGCCTGCACAAACCCTGTAAGAGCCGGCCTTGCCGGCGATGGCCTGCAAAGCAGGCCCACTACAACGAATCAGGAAACAATCCCGCGCAACGACAGATGCCGTGCATACCAGGGCCGCTGCGGCACCCGGCGCACCAGGTCGCCGATCTTGTCGTCGTCGCCAAAGGTAATGCGCAGGGCCAGCTTCATGGTCTCGACATCCATTTCCACCGATTTGCCCGGGAACATCCCTGGCGTAGTGCTGCAACCATGGGTCACCGGCCCCAACCACGGGTCATCGACCTCGACCCAGCGCCCCGGAGCAAACCACTGCACGCCATTGACCTCAAGGCGCCGTACCTGCCCCGGGTTATAGCGCTCATGGGCACGGTACCAGTCTTCGATACGATCATCGATCCAGCCATGGAAGCCCCAGAACACCGGGTTGACATGGGATGAAAACGGATCGCCGAGAAAGTCGTTTTCCGCCCCGAACCAACGCCCGGCAAAATCAGCCGGATCACGGGCAAACGGCACCGGCGCACCGTTGACCGGATCGCGCGGCACCGACGCCCAGCACATGTGCAGCCAGTCGTGCAGGTTCATTTCCAGCTCCGAACCGAATGCACCGAGGGTCAGCTTCGACAGGTACAGCGGGTCCTGGTACTGCGATTCCCAGACCTGGAAGTTACTGCAGAACGTCTCACTGGCTTTGATCGCCGAGACCCATACGCCATAAGCCTCATCGCCCGGTGCCCGCCAGCCGGGCGGCACGCAGTAGCCATCGTGGTTATCGTAATAACGGGCGAAGCCCCGCCGGTTCTGCTCGACACTGGGTTGCGGCAGCGGGAAGTGCGTCCATGACGGCAGGTCCTGCATCGAGCGGGCGGTACCCAGCATATGCCGGTGCATGAACAGGAAGTCCACCCCCGAGCCGTTGCGATGCTTGCGCGGGCCACGGGCATCACGTTCCTTGTCACGCGGGCCGGGCTGCCAGCCCAGGCCACGCAAGGCACCGTGTTTTTCTTCAGACAGCCGATGCCACTTGTCGCGGGTCGCATGCCAGAGCTGATGGAACAAGCGGTGCTCGGCGCTGATCAACCAGGCTTGCAACTGTGGGGTGTAGGGCAGCCGCTCACGGGCTTCGGGAAACAGGCGCTTGACGGCAACGAAGTGACTGTCGGCCAAGGGCAAGGCCATCGAGCGATCCAGCGGTTGCAAGCGGCCACTGAGGGTACCGCTGCCAGCGTTGCCAAAACTGCCCCAGACTTCATCCAGGCTGGCGCTGCATTCATAGCCCGGCCCACCCTGGGTGCTCATCAGCCGCCAGCGCACCGTGGCAGTGGACGCCCCGACCAGGTCGCCCAGCACCCGGTAAGCGGCCGGGGCATCGCTACGCAAAACCCTTTCGGTGTCGACAAAGCCCCGCAAGCCCCGACCTTTGGCGGCGACGTCCAGGTACATCTGCAAGCCTTCCACAGGCAGCCCGGCGAGCCCGCCATCGGCGCCGCTCAAGCGCAAGTCCCAGACGCCACGCAGTTGATCGGCCAGTTGTTGGCCAGCAGCATCAGCCAATTCGACGCTGGCCTCGCCCGGGGTGACGATGTCATCCTCTGGATCATGGGTCAGTTGCTTGTGCGCGTAATAGACGGCTGGCACGGTCGCGCCCGCCACTGCCAGGCCCGCTATGAATCCTCGTCGCGAAATCGTCATCGTCCTACCCGTATCAGCCATGAAGCAGGCTTTATCCAAGCTAGGACGTATCCTGGAGAGGGAAATTTAACCACTGCCGCCCCGTGCTAATTCAATGAACGGCTATTTCGTTTTCAAGGTACCTCCCTTGGAAAAGGTACCGCCCATGTCAGCCTCCACCTCCTTGACCAACGCCTTGGGCAACGGTCTGCGCAAGCTGGTCGGCAAACCTGCCAGAACCAGTGCCTACGGGCTGTTCGATGTCCAGCTCAAAGCCATCATTGCCCTCAGCCCGTCACTCACCCGTTTTGTGTTCAGCGGTGAGGATGTCGGGCAGATGCGTACCCTGGCGGCCGACCAGCGCATCAAGATCTTTTTCCCCTCTGCCGATGGCCAATACCCGAACCTGCCCAAGCAAGGTTCCTGGCAGCAAGCGCGTCGCGGCCTGAGCGCCGAGCAGAGCCCGCCGATGCGCACCTACACCATTCGCGACCTGCGCCGCGAGGCACTGGAAGTGGATGTCGACTTCGTCCTGCACGGCGTCAACGGCCCGGCATCGACCTGGGCGACCCAGGCGCGCATCGGTGACCGTTTGCAGATAGTTGCCCCGAACCTGGCCTTCGACGCCGACCCCGGCGGCTACGAATGGCGCCCCCCGAAGAACCTGCGCAACCTGCTGCTGATCGGCGATGAGACCGCCCTGCCGGCGATTGCCGGCATCCTCGAACAGATGGCCGCAGACCTGCCCGAAGTCCCGGTGCAGGCGTTCATCGAAGTCCCCTGCGAAGCCGATTGCCTCGACCTGACCTGCAGCCGCGCCACCGAACTGAACTGGCTGCCACGCGAAGTGCTGCACTGCACCCATGGCGAAGCGATGATCCATGCCATCCGCGAGCTGGCGCGCCTGCCGGCAGCCGCAGGGGGCACAGGTGCGAAGGTCGCCCTGGAGGAGGTCGATATCGACCGGCAGATCCTCTGGGAACTGGCTCAACCCGGCAACGGTGACTTCTATGCCTGGATCGCCGGCGAGTCTGCAGCGGTGATGAATATCCGTCGCTACCTGATCACCGAGCGCGGGCTGGATCGCAGCGCCCTGACGCTGATGGGCTACTGGCGCGCGGGTCGCAGCTTCGACTGAAGCGCAAAAAAAGGTTCTTCACGGAATCCCCGGGGCTATGATTCTTGGGTTGGGTTGCGGGCTTATCCATTCGGTGTGGCGCCGCTGTTGGCCCCTTCCGCCCTTACGGCGGGTCCCTTTTGTTCTTGTGTATGGACCGGAGACATCGCTGACACAGGAGCGGGACAAGCCCGCTGATAAAACGAGCACCAACTTGTTTGGTCTTGATCTTGATGTTCATGCACGTACTTCCAGGCGCCGCGAAAAGCGACTTCAGGAGGCCGAGCGTAGGTGCCTGTAGGGGCGGTGCGCAGCACCTTCGGCGGCAGCCGAAGACGCGAGATGTAGACTTGCGAAGCAAGTCGTAGGCCGCGATGCCCCGGAAGGTGCCGTAGCGAGGGGACCCGAAGCGCAGCGTAGGGCCGTATGCAGGAGCAAGCGGTTTTGCCTACTTCTTCCCAAGAGAAAAGTAGGCCGCCGTAAAGGCGGAAGGGGCCAGCAGCAGCCCCACACTGAATGGATAAACTCGCAGCCTCAACAACCCAACCCTGAATTCCGTGAAGAACCAAAAAAAAGCCCAGTGCAGTGCACCGGGCTTGTGCATGCCAAGGCTGCCTACAGGCTGGCCACCGCCGCAGCAACCGCCCGAGCAAAGCGCGCCGCCACCTCATCAACCTGCTCAGCAGTAATGATCAGCGGCGGCAGGAAACGCACCACTGCGCCCTGACGCCCGCCCAGCTCCAGAATCAGCCCACGCTTGAGGCATTCGCGCTGCACCAGCGGCGCCAGACGCGGGCAGACGGCTGGATGCCCTTGGGCATCGACCTGCCCTTTTGGATCGACCAACTCGACCCCCAGCATCAGGCCACGCCCACGGATATCACCCAACTGCGGAAAATCCTCCTGCAAGCGGCGCAAGTGAGCCACCAGGCGCTCGCCCATGGCCTGGGCGTGAGCGCACAGGTCATGTCGCTTGAGGTAATTGATCACCGCCGAACCTGCAGCCATGGCCATCTGGTTACCGCGGAAGGTGCCGGCGTGGGCGCCAGGCTGCCAGGTGTCGAGCCACTGGCGATAAACCACCACCGCCAGCGGCAGGCTGCCACCGATGGCCTTGGACAGCACCACCACATCCGGGGTGATGCCTGCATGCTCAAAGGCAAACATCTTGCCGGTTCGGGCAAAACCACTCTGGATCTCGTCGACGATCAGCGCCACACCGGCTTTTTCAGTAATACGCCGCACACCGCGCAGCCATTCGATATCCGCCGGGATCACCCCGCCTTCGCCCTGGACCACTTCGACGATCACCGCTGCCGGCAGCTGCACGCCACTCTCCGGGTCGCTGAGCAGGTTTTCCAGGTAGTGCAGGTTGACCTTCACGCCCTCTTCGCCGCCCAGCCCGAAGGGGCAGCGGTAGTCATAAGGGTACGGCAGAAATTGCACGCCATTGGCCAGCAAGGCGGCCAGCGGCTTTTTCGGCCCCAGGCTGCCCATCAGGCTCAGTGCGCCCTGGGACATGCCGTGGTAGCCGCCCTGGAACGACAGCACAGTGTTGCGCCCGGTGGTGGTGCGCACCAGTTTGAGCGCTGCTTCCACTGCATCGGTGCCGGTCGGCCCGCAGAACTGGATCTTCGCTTCGCTGCGCAGTTGCTCCGGCAGCAGGCTGAACAGGTCCTGGACGAACTGGTCCTTGACCGGCGTGGTCAGGTCCAGGGTGTGCAACGGCAGCTCATCAGCCAGCACCTGCTGGATCGCCTCGATCACCACCGGGTGGTTATGCCCCAGCGCCAGGGTGCCGGCACCGGCCAGGCAGTCGATGAACTGACGCCCTTCGACGTCTTCGACATAAATGCCACGGGCGCGTTTAAGCGCCAGGGGAATACGCCGTGGGTAACTACGGGCATTGGACTCCTGCTGGCTCTGGCGTGCCAGCAACGGCGACTCATCGAATGCGTAAAGTGTTTCAGGAGCGTCTGCGGTTGAAGACACCGGCAGCGCCTGGGCAAGGCTGATAGCGACTGACATCTGGGAAAACCCTCGCAAGCAAGCGGATGTGCCCGTCACGCGCCTGTTGCCAGATGAGTGCGGGTTGTTATCGCTTGAAAAACGCTCCAGCGCCCTGAGGATTTAGCCGCTGCCGCCCCTCGCTGCGGATTTTTTCATCTGCAGCGTTGCAGCGGGCTGTCATGACGGGTTTGCACGCAGCGGAATATGCAATAACACCCGTAAGCCATCGCTGCGGCTGTCAAAGCGCAAGCTGCCGGCGCAGCGCTGGACGATCGCCTGGACAATCGCCAGACCCAACCCGCAGCCGCCACTCTGGCTATGGCGCCAGAAGCGCTCGGTCAGGTGCTCGATATCCTGCTCGGGAATACCGGGGCCGTGATCACGCACCAAAAATGCCACACGATCCTGGTCCATTTGCACCGCCAGCTCCACCGGTTCGCTGCCGCGGGTATGACGCAGAGCATTGTCGAGCAGGTTGCGCAGCGCCGTGACCGCCAGTGGCGTGGGCATGCCGAGGTAGACCTGGGCGGCGCCGGGCGCCAATTGCAGATCGATACGCCGGGCATTGTCGACGCCGGTGTCCTGGATTGCCTGGCGGGCGATCTGCTCGGCATTGCATTGCAGGCCGTCTTCAAACGACAGGCGGCCCTCCACCCGGGCCAGCAACAACAGTTGCTCAAGGGTCCGGTGCAAGCGATCAGCGCCCTGCTCGGCATGCTCAAGGGCCTGCTCGCGCACCTCGCCGTCGGTCATCCGTGCCACCTGCAGGTGGGTCTTGATCGCGGTCAGCGGGCTGCGTAACTCATGGGCGGCATCGTCGGTCAGGCGCCGCTCACGCTCAATGGTCTGGCCGATGCGCAAAAACAGCTGGTTCTGGGTTTCCAGCAAGGGTTGCAGCTCACTGGGCAGGCCGCGCACCTGCAACGGCTCGAGGGAATCCGGGCTGCGCCGGCGCAAGGCGTCACGCATCCGGTTGAGCGGCGCCAGGCCCTTGCCAACGCCCATCCACAGCAAGCCGAGGCTGCCGAGCAAGGCCATCAGCACCGGCGCCGAGGCCGCCAGCAAGATCGAGCGGTTGAGGGCCTCGCGCTCCTGGTGGCGGTCGGCGGTGGTAATACGCACATCGCCATGGGCATAGGTAAAACTGCGCCAGCGGGCGCCGTCGATGGTCTGGTCGTGGAAACCGCTGCGCTGATCATCAAGGGGCTGCTCGTTGTTGTGGCTGCGGGCGAGGATTTCACCCCGCAGCGAGCTGACCTGGCAAGCCATGCCGTCAACGCTCAACTGATCAGCGCTCAGGCGCGTACCCTCGCCCTTGCTCGACAGTGGCTGCGGCAACTGGTCGACGAGACCTGCGACCATACGCGCCGAGGCCACCAGGCGCTGGTCGAGGGAAAACATCATCTGCATGCGCAGGTCGCGCAGCATCCACGCCGCGGCCAGCACCCAGATGACTATAAAGGCGGTGCCCAGGATCAGGGTCAGGCGCAAACGCAGGGTCATGCTCGCGGCTCCTCCGGCAATTGCGCCGGTCCCAGGCGATAACCCAGGCCGCGCACGGTTTCGACGATGCCGTTGCCCAGCTTGCGCCGCAAGTGATGGATATGCACGTTCAGGGCGTTGCTCTCGACCTCGTCGCCGAAGCCGTAGACGCTGTCCTTGAGCTGCTCGCTGGAAAGCACCCGGCCGCGGTTGTGCAGCAGTGCCTGCAACAGCGCCTGTTCGCGCCGCGACAGGTCGACCGGACGGCCACCCAGGCAGGTTTCGCGGCTGCTGGGGTCGTAGCGCAGCGGACCATGCTCGATGATGTTCACCGCCCGCCCGGCGGCGCGGCGCAGCAAGGTGTGCAGGCGCGCAGCCAGTTCGCGCAGGTCGAACGGCTTGAGCAGGTAATCGTCGCCGCCGGCCTGCAGGCCATCGACCCGATCGGTGACCGCATCGCGGGCAGTGAGGATCAGTACCGGCAGTTCATGGCCTTGCTGGCGCAGGCGCTGCAGCAGCTTGAGGCCGTCTTCATCGGGCAGGCCGAGGTCGAGCACCATGACGTCGAACGCTGCTGCCTGCAGCATGGCCTGGGCCGCAGCGGCGCTGGCCACCCGGTCGACGGTCATGCCCTGGGCGCCCAGGCCGGCGCTGATGCCGCTGGCGATCAGGTCATCATCCTCGCAGAGCAGTACGTGCATGGTGGGGTCTCGATCTTAAAAGGCCTTATTCAAGCCCAGGCGGATTAACCCAGGATTATGCCGCGCCAGGCCACAGCCGTCGCGGCCTTGGCGACAGCCGTTGGCCATCGGGTTAACTTTCGGTTAATCGGGCTGGGCCAAGCTGGGCCCCTCATCGCATTGCCAAGGCTTCGACATGCGCGTTTTCCTGTTTGCCCTGATGTTCCTGCTAAGCGGCCTGAGCCAGGCCAACCCCTTTGCCCAGAGCGATTTCCTGCCGGTCAACAAGGCCTTCATGTTCAGCAGCGAACGCCTGGAATCGGGACAGGTGCGCCTGCACTGGCAGATCACCGACGGCTATTACCTGTACCAGAAACGCCTGAAATTCGACGGCCTGGCACCCGAGCAGCAACCGCAACTGCCGCCCGCCCTGCCCCACAGCGATGAGTATTTTGGTGAAACCCAGGTGTACCGTGGCGAACTGGAGCTGATCCTGCCCGCCAGCGCCAGCGGTGAACTGCGCATGGGCTGGCAGGGCTGCGCCGACGCCGGGCTGTGCTACCCGCCTCAAACCAGCCTGGTCAGCCTCGGCGGTACCAGCGCCGCTACGCAGGCCAGCGACCAGGCCCTGGCCGGTGGCCTGCAGCAGTCCAGCCTGGCCTGGAGCCTGCTGGCCTTCCTTGGCCTGGGCTTGCTGCTAGCCTTTACTCCGTGCTCCTTGCCGATGCTGCCGATTCTCGCCGGGCTGGTACTGGGCAGCGGTGCCAGTACCCGCCGTGGCGGGTTGCTGGCCAGCGTCTACGTGCTGAGCATGGCCCTGGTGTATGCCGCCCTGGGCGTGGTTGCCGCGCTGCTGGGGGCAAGCTTTCAGGCCTGGCTGCAGCAACCCTGGCTGCTGGGCACCCTGGCCGGGCTGTTCGTGCTGCTGGCCCTGCCGATGTTCGGCGCCTTCGAGCTGCAGCTACCGGTGTGGATCCGCGACCGACTGGAACGCGCCGGCCACGGCACCCGTGGCGGCAACCTGTATGGCGCGGCCTTGCTCGGTGCCTTGTCGGGCCTGCTGATGGGCCCGTGCATGACCGCACCGCTGGCCGGTGCCCTGTTGTATATCGCCCAGAGCGGCAACGCCGTGCATGGCGGCCTGGTGCTGTTCACCCTCGGCATCGGCATGGGCCTGCCGCTGTTGTTGCTGGTCACCCTCGGCAACCGCTACCTGCCGCGCCCGGGCGCCTGGATGAACCGGGTCAAGGGCCTGTTCGGCTTCGTGTTCCTGGCCATGGCCCTGTATACCTTGCGCGCGGTGCTGGAGCCTTCGCTGTGGCTGGGCCTTGCCGGCGCCTGGCTGATCGCCCTGGCCTGGGCCGCGTGGCCGGCTTTGCAGGCCTTGCGGCCGTTACGGGCACTGTCGTTGCTGCTGGGTTTCTGGGGCAGCCTGTTGATCGTCGGCGCGGCGGCCGGTGGCAATGACCCCTGGCAACCATTGCAGCCGTTCACCGCCGGCAACGGCCCGGCAACCCTCGCCGAGCATCGCGACGCCTTCACCACTGTCAGCCAGCCGGCCGAGCTGCAGCGCGAGCTGGAGACGGCCAAGGCCCAGGGCCAGTGGGTGATGCTCGACTACTATGCTGACTGGTGCGTGTCGTGCAAGGTCATGGAAAAACAGGTGTTCGCCCGCGCCGACGTACTGGCGGCGCTTGGCGGCGTGCGCTTGCTGCGCCTGGATGTGACCGCCGACGCACCGTCCAGTCGCGAGTTGCTGCAGCGCTACCAGGTCCCGGGCCCGCCCAGCCTGATCTGGATCGGCCCGGAGGGCAACGAGCGCCGGGCCCGGCGCATCACCGGCGAAATCGATGCGGCGAACTTCCTCCAACACTGGGCCGCTACCCGGAGCCAAGGATGATGCTGACCGTCGCACTCGGGCCACTGACCATGGCCCTGAACCACCTGCTGCTGATCTGCGCCCTGGCCCTGGCCAGCCTTGTCGGTTGGCGCGTCGCCAAGCGCGGCGGCGACAACCCGGAGTCGGTGCTGTTCGGCCTGTTCCTGCTCGGCCTGCTCAGTGCACGCCTGGGCTTTGTCATCCAGTACTGGGCGATGTACCGCGAAGACCTGCTGCAAGTCATCGACCTGCGCGATGGCGGTTTTCTGCTCTGGCCTGGCCTGCTGGCGGTGGCCATTGGCGCCCTCTGCCTGGGTTATCGCCGGCCGGCCCTGCGTCGGCCGCTGGGCTGGGGGCTGCTCAGTGGCGGCCTGTTCTGGCTGCTCGGCAGCCTGGCCAGCCACCTGTATGACCAGGGCACCCAACTGCCGGAAATGAGCCTGCGTAAAGCCAGCGGCCAGTCCGTCGAGCTCACCGACTACCGCGGCAAGCCGCTGGTGATCAACCTCTGGGCCACCTGGTGCCCGCCTTGCCGGCGCGAGATGCCGGTGTTGCAGCAGGCCCAGGGTGATTACCCGGACATCACCTTCCTGTTCGTCAACCAGGGCGAGGCGCCGCAGACCGTGGTCACCTTCCTCGCCACCACCGGCCTGAACCTGTCCCACGTATTGTTCGACAGCGGCGGCCAATTGGCGCAAAAGGTCGGCTCCATGGCCCTGCCCACCACCCTGTTCTACAACGCCGAGGGCCGCCTGGTCGGCAGCCACCTCGGCGAGCTGTCGCGGGCCAGCCTCAGCCATGCCCTGCAATCTATCGAGCGCGCGCCCGCGCCTGCCGCCCCATCCCCCACAAGGAACGTCGCATGCGATCTCTGCTGAAACTGCCCCTCACCCTGGCCCTGGGCCTGATGACCAGCCAACTGGTACAGGCTGAAGACCTGCCCAAGGCCATCCAGCAACTGGAGGCCAAAGGCGCAAAAATCAAAGGCAGCTTCGACGCCCCCGATGGCCTGCGCGGTTACGCTGCCGAGTACCAGAACCGCGGCCTGGCGCTGTACCTGACCGCCGATGGCAAGCATGTGCTGGTGGGCAGCCTGTTCGACGAACAGGGCAAGGACCTGAGCCAGGCGCCGCTGGAAAAACTGGTGTACGCCCCCCTGGCCAAGGAGGTCTGGGCGAAGATGGAAAAAACCGCCTGGATCGCCGACGGCAAGGCCGACGCACCGCGCATCGTCTACCTGTTCAGCGACCCCAACTGCCCGTACTGCAATATGTTCTGGCAGCAGGCGCGGCCCTGGGTCGAGTCGGGCAAGGTGCAACTGCGCCACATCATGGTCGGCATCATCCGCGAAGACAGCCCGGGCAAATCGGCCGCCTTGCTGGCCAGCAAAGACCCGGCCAAGGCTCTCGCGCAACATGAGAAAGCCGGCAAGGCCAGCACCCTCAAGGCCCTGGACAAGGTTCCCGAAGCGGTCCAGGCCAAGCTCGACGCCAACCTCGCAGTCATGGAAGAACTGGGCCTGTCAGCGACACCGGCGATCTTCTACCTCGACGACCAACAGCAGCTGCAAACCCAGCAAGGCGCTCCACGACCGGAGATGCTGGGCAAGATTCTCGGCAAGCGTTGAGCAAGCGATTGATGTAACAACAGGGCGGTCACGGCGTCTTGAGGATACCTGCCTCATCCCACTACAGGACCTCGCCATGACCCGCCCTGCCTACCTTGATCGTTTCATCCGTTCCTCCCTCGACATCCAGCTGCTGCGTTGGAGCCTGATCCTGATTTTCTTCGGCTTTGGCTATGCCAAGTGGTTCGATTACGAAGCCCAGGCCCTGATCCCGCTGATCGACAACAGCCCGCTGCTGTACTGGTTGCACCTGGCCTTCGGCATCCACGGCGCCAGCTATGCGCTGGGCGTTGCGGAATGGGCGATCGGCGCGGCGCTGCTCGCCGGCATCTGGCAACCACGCCTGGCGGTGATCGGCGCACTGGGCTCGGTGCTCACCTACGCCACCACCCTGACCCTGATCGTTACCACTCCAGGCGGCTGGGAGAACAGCGCCGGCGGCTTTCCGGCCATGGGCGGGGCAACGTCCTTCCTGATCAAGGACGCCGTACTGCTGGCCGCCTCAGTCGCCTTGCTCAAGCACGACCTGCAGCGCAGCAGCCCCACCACGGCCTGAAGCCCTACAGCGCTTCCAGCTCGGCCATCAGGTCACTGAGCCGGTCGACCTTGTCGTCGCTCAGCTCACTGGCCTTCAGACTCTCGACATAGGTCGCCAGCTCCTCGACCGTGCTGCACTCGAACATCGCCCGCAGCGGGACGTTCAGTTGCAGCACCTTTTGCACCCGCGAGGCGATCTGGGTGGCCAGCAGCGAATGCCCGCCCAACTCGAAGAAGTTGTCGCGCACCCCGACCCGCTCGACCTTGAGCACCTCGGCCCAGATCCCGGCCAGGGTACTCTCCAGTTCGCTGCGCGGCGCCAGGTAGGCCTGGCTGTGCTGGGCGCCGATGTCGATGGCCGGCAAGGCCTTGCGGTCGAGCTTGCCGTTGGCATTGAGCGGCAGTTGCTGGAGCCAGGCCCAGTGCAGCGGCACCATGTACTCCGGCAACTCGGCACGCAGGCGCTGCTTGATTTGCTCCAGCAGCACGCTGGTATCGACACCCGCAGTGCTGGCCACCAGATAGCCGACCAGATGCTTGCCATTGACCCCGTCCTGCACGCCGACCGCCGCATCGCGAATCTCGCTTTGCTCATGCAGGCGCGCTTCGATCTCGCCCAGCTCGATGCGGTAGCCGCGGATCTTCACCTGATGGTCGATACGCCCGACGTATTCGAGCACGCCGTCGATGCGCCGGCGCGCCAGGTCGCCGGTGCGATACAGACGCTCACCCGGCGCTCCGAAAGGATGCGGGATGAAGGCTTGCGCAGTGCGCACCGGGTCGCCGACATAGCCACGGCCGACGCCGGTGCCGGCAACGCACAACTCACCGACGGCGCCTAGCGGCACCAGTTGCTGATCGTCGCCAATCAGGTACAGACGGTTGTTGTCGGTCGGCGTACCGATCGGCAGGTAGCTGCCCCGGGTCGAGGCAGCATCGACGCGGAAGAACGCCACGTCATCCGAGCACTCGGCCGGGCCATAGGCATTCACCAGGCCAACCTGCGGGTAGCGCTGCAGCCATTGCGAGGCCAGTTCCGGCGGCATCGCCTCACCGGTCGGCAACATCCAGCGCAAGCCATCGAGCTGTTGCTGCTCGCTGGCCAGCATGCCCTGGATCAGCGACGGCACGCTTTCCAGTACGGTAATGCCGGTTGCCTGCACGTGGGCCAGCAACCCCTGCGGGTCGTGGGCAATGGCGTTCGGCACAATGGCCACCTGGGCACCGAACAACGGCGCGGCAAGGAACTGCCAGACCGAGATATCGAAGCTTTGCGAGGCGGTCTGGGCAATCACGTCCTGCTCGTCCAGTTGCAGGTACGGCACCTTGCTCAGCTGGTTGTTGAGCATGCCGCGCTGCTCGACCATCACCCCCTTGGGCAGGCCGGTGGAGCCTGAGGTGTAGATTACATAGGCGAGGTTGTCCGGCCCGCTGTAGATACCCGGGTTGCCGTCCGGACCGGCGGCCGCCTGGATCTGCTCCCAGACCAGCAACTTCGGCCGCCCGGCACAGCTGAGCTCGTCAAGCAGGGCTCGGCCCTGCTCGGCACAGGCTGCGCTGCACACCAGCACCGGAGTACGGCTCAGCTCGATGATCCGCTGCAGGCGTGCACCGGGCAGGCCCGGGTCCAGCGGCAGGTAGCCGGCGCCGGCCTTGAAGCTGCCGACGATCATGCCCAGCAGCGGCAAGTCGCGTTCGGCCAGCAGGGCCACAGGCTGGTCGATTGCAACACCGGCGGCCACCAGCGCATGGCCCAGGCGGTTGGCCTGGCGGTTGAGCTCGACGTAACTCAGCGAGTGTTCCAGGCAGCGCGCGGCAGTGCGTTGCGGATGCGCGGCGACCCGCGCCTCAAACAGTTCGACGTAGCTTTGCTCAAGGCTGTAGGCCTGCTCGCTGCGGTTGCAGTCGTCGAGCAAGAAGCTGCGCTCGGCTTCACCGAGCAACGGCAACTCACTGACCTCGCCCTGGAAGCCGTCGGCCAGGGCCAGCAGCAGGCGCTTGAACTCGGCCAGCAAGCGCTCGACCGTGGCAGTGTCGAAGTAGCGCTGGTCGAACGACAAGTGCAGGCCCAGATCATCGCCCGGATAGCAGACGGCGGTTAACGGGAAGTTGGTGTGGGTGCGCCCGGAATCGGAACTGGCGTTGAGGCTCTGCGCTCGGTCAAGCACGGCAACCTCCACCGGCGCGTTCTCGAACACGAACAGGCTGTCGAACAGCGGCTGGCCCTTGGGCAGTTCGCTGCATTCCTGGATGCTCACCAGCGGCAGGTATTCATACTCGCGCAGTTCCATGTTGCGCTCCAGCAGGCCTTGCAGCCACTGGCGCACGCTGCAGCGCTCGCCCGCAGCCGGCAGCTGCACCCGCAGGGCGATGCTGTTGATGAACAGCCCGACCGTGCGCTGCATCTGCGGCATGCTCACCGGCCGGCCGGCCACGGTAACGCCGAAGACCACGTCGCGTTCACCGCTGTAACGGCTCAGCACCAGCGCCCAGGCAGCTTGGGCAAAAGTGTTGATGGTCAACTGATGGGCCTGGGCCAGCTCGCGCAAGCGGGCGCCATCGGCGACATCGAGGCGCGTGTAGCAATCACCGACGACCATCCCGGCATTTTCCACCGCATGGTCACGCAGCAATGGCCGGTCAGTGGGCACTGCGGTGCTGCGTTCGAAACCTTCGAGGTTGTTGCGCCACCACTGACGCGCCTCATCCAGGTCCTGATGCTGCAGCCAGCTGATGTAGTCGCGGTAGCGCGGCGGCACCGGCAGTTGCGCCTGACGGCCCTCGCCCAGGGCCAGGTAGATCTCGAAGAAGTCATTCATCAGCAGCGAACGGCACCAGGCATCGATGAGGATGTGGTGGTTGCTCATCATGAACCAGTAGCGGTCCTCACCCACCCGCACCAGGCGTAGCTGGAACGGCGCCTGCCGGAGTAAGTCGAAACCGGCTTCGCGCTCCTGCTTGTGCAGTGCTTGCAGGCGCGCTTCCTGTTCGGCTTCAGGGATGGCTGACCAGTCCTGATAGTCGACCGGTGTCGCCCCGGGCTTGTGGATGATCTGCAGCATGGCCTCGCCGGCGTTCCAGCAGAACGAGGCGCGCAAGGCTTCGTGACGGCCGACCACCGCTTGCCAGGCCTGGGCAAAGCGCTGCGGGTCCAGCGCGCTGTTGATCCGGTAGCGGTCCTGCATGTAGTAGATGCCGGTGCCCGGCTCCAGCAGGGTATGCAGCAGCAGGCCCTCCTGCATCGGCGTCAGCGGATAGACGTCCTCGATTTGTGCAGCGGCGACCGGCAAGGCATCGATCTGCTCCTGGCTCAGTTGCGCCAGCGGGAAGTCCGAGGGTGTGAAGCTGCCGTTGCCCGGGGCCAGGCAATGCTCGATCAGGGCGATCAGTTCGAGCCGGTAGGCCTCGACCAGGGTTTCGATGGTCTGCTGGTCGTAGCGCTCACGGCTGAAGGTCCAGCGCAACTGCAACTCACCTCCGTAAACCTGGCCATCAACGCTCAGCCAGTTGGGCAGCGGCGCCTCCAGCGCATGGGCAAGCCCGACGCTTTCATCCACCGGCTGGTACAGCGCGCCGGCCTGGAACTGCTGGTCGAACTGTCCCAGGTAGTTGAAGGTGATACGCGCCTGGGGCAACGCTGCCATGGCTTCGCGCACCGGCGCATCGGCCAGGTAGCGCAGCACACCGTAGCCCAGGCCCTTGTGCGGCACCGAGCGCAATTGCTCCTTGATGGCCTTGATCGAAGCGCCCTGCCCGGCGGCTTCTTCGACGTTATGCGGGCGCAGGCTCAGCGGATAGGCGCTGGTGAACCAGCCGACACTGCGGGTCAGGTCCATGTTCTCGAACAGGTTCTCGCGACCGTGGCCTTCCAGTTGCACCAGCACCGAGCTGTCGCCGCTCCAGCGGCATAGCACGCGAGCCAGGGCGGTCAGCAGCAGGTCGTTGACCTGGGTGCGATAGGCCGTGGGCGCTTCCTGCAGCAGTTGCCGGGTATGGGTCGCGTCCAGCCGGACGCTGAGGGTCTGGGCCTGCTGGTGCAGGTTCGCCCCTTGCGGGTGATCGCAAGGCAATTCGCGGCTGGCGCTGCTCAGTTGCGCTTGCCACCAGCCTTGCTCCTCACGCAGCGAATCGCTGCCGGCATAGGCCTGCAGGCGCACCGCCCAGTCGCTCATGGCGCGCGTCTTGGCCGCCAGCGGCTGGCCGCGGTACAGCGCTTGCAGATCTTCCAGCAGCACCCGCCACGACACGCCGTCGACCACCAGGTGATGGATGGCCAGCAACAGGCGCTGGCCGCCCTCGCCGTCTTCGACCAGCAAGGCGCGCAGCAGCGGCCCGTCTGCCAGGTCGAGGCTGCGCTGGACATCGCTGTACAGCGCCTGGCAGTCGCCCAAGTCGGCTACCGAAGCCTGCCAGAGCAACTCGCGCTGGTCGGCCTGGGCGTATTCGCCGTGCCACTGACCGCCTGCCTGAGTGAAGCGCAAGCGCAGGGCATCATGCTGTTGCAGCAACTGCTGCAACGCCTGCTCCAGGGTCTTGCCGTGCAAACGCTCGGCCGGCGCCAGCAGTACCGCCTGGTTCCAATGCTGGGGCTGCGGCACATCGCTGTCGAAGAACCAGTGCTGGATCGGCGTCAACGCCGCGCGGCCGCTCAGCGGGCCCTGGTCGATCTGGCTGGTTTCGCTGCGGCTGACCACGGTCGCCAGGGTCTGGATGGTCTGGTGCTGGAACAGGTCGCGCGGGGTGAAGTGCAACCCCGCCTGGCGCCCACGGCTGACCACCTGGATCGACAGGATCGAGTCGCCGCCCAGTTCGAAGAAGTTGTCCTGCAGGCCGACCTGCTGCACGTTCAATACTTCGCGCCAGATCGTCGCCAGTTGCTGCTCCAGCTCGCTGCGCGGCGCTTCATAACGCTGGCGGCCCTGCTCCAGGTCCGGCGCCGGCAAGGCGCGGCGGTCGAGCTTGCCATTGCCCATCAGCGGCATCTGCTCAAGCAGTACCAGGTGAGTCGGCACCATGTAGTCCGGCAGGTGCAGGCGCAGTTGCGCCTTCAGTGCATCACGCAACGCGGCCTGTTCGGCGGCATCCGCCAGGGCCTGGTCGCAGACGAGATAACCCGCCAGTTGCTTGCCACCGGGCATATCCAGGGCCAGCACCACGGCCTCGCGCACCGCCGGGTGTTCGAGCAGGCGGGTTTCGATCTCGCCCAGCTCGATACGAAAGCCACGAATCTTCACCTGATGGTCGATACGCCCGACATACTCCACCAGCCCGTCAGCACGCTGGCGCACCAGGTCGCCGGTACGGTACAGGCGCCCGCCACTGGCGCTGAACGGGTCAGCGACAAAACGCTCGGCGCTCAAGCCCGGGCGCTCGTGGTAACCCTGGGCCAGGCCCGCGCCACCGACGTACAGCTCGCCAATGCCACCTTGCGGCAACAGGGCCAGGTCGGCATCGAGGATGTACGCCGTGCGCGCACCGACCACACTGCCGATCGGCACGCTGCCGGCGCCGGCTTCAAGTTGCTCGGGCGCAAGGCTCGCCAGGGGCATGACCACGGTTTCGGTCGGGCCATAGGCGTTGAAGAACTGCTGCGGGGCGAAGGCCTGGCGAATGCGCTGCAGGTGCTCGCCGGTCAGTGCTTCACCGCCAGTGATCACCAGGCGCACCGGCAGGTCTTCGTTGCGGCTGGCCAGCCATTGCGCCAGTTGGCTGCCGTAGCTTGGGGTAAAGCCGAGGACCGACACCTGCTGCTCGCGGATCAGCGTGCAGATTTCTTCCGCATCCCACTGCCCCTGGGCACGCAGGACGACCCGCGCGCCACAGAGCAGCGGCACCAGCAGGCGCTCGGTGGCTGCGTCGAAATTGATCGAATAAAAATGCAGCTCGCAATCGTCGCTGCGCATGCCGAAGCGCTCGATCACCGCCTGGCAGTGCATGGCGATTTCGCCATGGCTGACCACCACGCCTTTGGGCTTGCCGGTGGAGCCGGAGGTGTAGATCAGGTAGGCCTGATGGGCCGGCAGGGTCAGCGACGGCAAAGCTTCGCGGCTATACGCGGCGAGGCCTTCACGGTCGTCTTCCAGGCACCAGCGGCCGACCTTGACCGGCAACTCGCCGAGGGCTTCGAACAGCGTACGCTGGCCCAGCAGCAGGGCGATACCGCTGTCCTCGATCATGTAGTGCAGGCGCTCCAGCGGGTATTGCGGGTCGAGCGGCACATAGGCGCCGCCGGCCTTGAGGATCGCCAGCAAGCCCACCACCAGTTCCAGCGAACGCTCCAGGGCCAGGCCGACACGCACCTGCGGGCCGACGCCGCGCTCGCGCAGCACCCGGGCCAACTGGTTAGCGCGGGCATCGAGCTCGGCATAGCTCAGATGCTCACCGGCAAAGGTCAGAGCCAGGGCCTCAGGCTGGCGCGCAGCTTGCTCGCTGAACAGCTGCTGAAGAGTCTGATCCAGCGCCAGGCTGTTGTCGCCCTTGAGCGAGTCGCACAATGCCTGTTGCTCTGCCCCCGCCAGCAACGGCAACTCGCCCAGGCGCTGCTCGGGATCACCCAGCAGCGCCACCAGCAGATTCTGCCAGTGGCCGGCCATTTGTGCGATGCGCGGCGCGTCGAACAGGTCGCGGCTGTAAGTCAGGCAGCAACCCAGGCGGCGGTCGAGGTCGGTGACTTCCAGGTTGAGGTCGAACTTGGTCGCGCGGGCGTCGTTGACCAGGTACTCGACCTGCATGCCGGCCAGCTCCCGGCTTTGCTGGAACTCCCAGCGCTGGACGTTGCACATCACCTGGAACAGCGGGTTGTAGGCACTGCTGCGGGGCGGCTGCAGGGCCTCGACCAATTGATCGAAAGGCAGGTCCTGATGGGACTGGCCATCGATCACAGTCTGGCGTACCTGCTCGATCAGCTCGCCGACGCGCATCTGCCCGTTGAGCTGGCAACGCAGCACCTGGGTGTTGAGGAAGGCGCCGATCAGGCCTTCGCTTTCCGGACGAATGCGGTTGGCCACCGGCGCACCAATGCGCAGGTCGCTCTGGCCGCTGTAGCGGTACAGCAGCGCCGCCAGGGTGGCGGTCATGGTCATGAACAAAGTCAGGCCGCGCTCGGCATTGAAGGCGCGCACTCGCGCTGCCAGCTCCGGGCTCAGGTCGAAACGATAGAGCTCGCCACGGTGGCTTTGCACCGCCGGACGCGGGCGGTCGGCAGGCAGTTCCAGCACCGGGTGCTCATCGCCCAGCTTGGCCCGCCAGTAGTCGAGCTGGCGCTGGCGCTCGCCGTTTTCCAGCCACTGGCGCTGCCAGACGCTGTAGTCCAGGTACTGCACCGGCAAGGGTTGCAATGGCGACTCGCGCTCGTCGACAAAGGCCTCGTACAACTCGCCCAGTTCGCGGGCAAAGATGTCCATGGCCCAGCCTTCGGTAACGATATGGTGCAAGGTCAGGACGAAGTAGTGCTCACGCTCGCCGGCCTTGACCAGGCAGGCGCGCAGCAGCGGCCCGCGCTCCAGGTCAAACGGCTGGTGCGCCTGCTCATCGGCAAAGGCCTGCAAGCGTTGCTGACGATCCGCCACGCTGTTACTGGAGAAATCAAGCCAGCTCATCTGCAGGTTGCTGTCTTCAGCGACGCACTGATACGGCACGCCGTCGATGCTCGGGAAGGTGGTGCGCAGGGTTTCGTGGCGCACGATCAGCGCCTGCAACGCCTGCTCGAAACGGCTGACATCCAGCACCCCGCTCAGGCGCGCCATGCCGCCGACGTTATAGGCCGGACTGTCGGGCTCCATCTGCCAGAGGAACCACATGCGCTGCTGGGAGTAGGACAGCGGCACCGCCTGGCGACGGTCGATGCGCTGGATCTCGCCCTGCAGGTTGCGCGCGCCACGGTGCTGGATCGCCTCGACCGCAGCGGCAAAGGCACCCAGCTCGCTGGCCTCGAACAGCGTGCGCAGCGGCAACTCGACGTTGCAGGCCTGGCGGGTGCGGGAAATGATCTGGGTGGCCAGCAACGAATGACCGCCGAGGGCAAAGAAGTCATCCTGCAGACCGACCCGCTGGATACCCAGCACCTCGCGCCAGATTGCGGCGATCTGTTGCTGCAGGGCACTGCCCGGCTCGATGTGCTCACGCGATTGCCAGTGCGGCTCGGGCAATGCCTTGCGCTCGATCTTGCCGCTGGGGCCCAGCGGCATCTGCGCCAGGTGCACCAGTTGCGCCGGCACCATGTAGGCGGGCAACTGCATCGCCAGTGCTGCCAGCAATTGCGTGCTTGCCTCAACACCGCTGTAGTAACCGACCAGTTGCGCGCCGGCGGCGGTGTCGCGAATCATCACCAGCGCCTGCTCGACGCCGGGCTGTTTAAGCAGGCAAGCCTCGACCTCTTCGGGCTCGACCCGAAAGCCGCGCAGCTTGACCTGCTGATCAAGGCGCCCCAGGTACTCCAGCGCCCCCAGGTCAGCCAGCCAGCGCGCCCGGTCACCACTACGATACAGGCGCTGGCCGTCGCCATCGGGCTGCGGCACGAAACGTTCGGCGGTAAGCCCCGCCCGCCCCAGGTAACCCCGGGCCAGGCCCGCGCCCCCCAGGTACAACTCACCCGGCACGCCGGGCGGCGTCAATTCAAGCTCATCATCGAGCACCCGGCACAGCACGTTGGCCAGCGGCCGGCCGATCGGCGAGCGCGTGCCGTCGGCATCGCTGCACTGCCAGTGGGTAACGTTGATGGCGGTTTCGGTCGGGCCGTAACGGTTATGCAGGGCCACCTGCGGCAGCACCTGCAGCACCCGCTCACGCAGGTTCGCCGACAGCGCTTCGCCGCCGCAGAACACCCGGCGCAGGCTGCTGCACTGCGCGGCCAGCGGCTCCTGGACAAACACCTGGAGCAAGGCCGGGACGAAATGCAAGGTGGTCACGCCATGCTCGCGCACCAGCTCGGCGATGCGTTGCGGGTCGCGATGCTCGCCTGGGCCGGCCAGCAACAGTTGGCAACCGTTAACCAGCGGCCAGAAGCACTCCCACACCGACACGTCGAAGCTGATCGGCGCCTTCTGCATCAGCACGTCGCTGTCGTTAAGTTGATAGCGGTCCTGCATCCACTGCAGGCGTTCGGCCAGCGCGGCGTGGGTATTACCGACGCCTTTGGGCTGACCGGTGGAGCCGGAGGTGTAGATCACATAGGCAAGGTTATCGCCGTGCAGGTGCAGGCCCGGTGACTGGCACGGCCAGCTGTCGAGCTTGAGGCGGTCCATGGCGATGGCGCTGACGTCCGCTGGCAGGCTCAGGCGTTCGAGCACGTCGCTGTGGCTCAGCAGCAGGCTGGCACCGCTGTCGGCGAGCATGTAGGCCAGGCGCTCGGCCGGGTAATCGACGTCCAGCGGCACATAGGCACCACCGGCCTTGAGGATGGCCAGCAGGCCGATCAGCAGTTGCGGCGATCGCTCGGCGGCGATGGCCACGCACACATCCGGGCCGACCCCCTTGTCGCGCAGGTAATGGGCCAGGCGGTTGGCCTGCTGGTGCAGGCTGGCGTAATCGAGGCTGCCGCCCTGCCACACCAGGGCGGTGCGTTCCGGGGTCTGGCGGGCTTGTTCGTTGAGCTGTTCGACCAGCCACTGTTGTGCCGGCGCTGCTGACGCCTGGCCCCAGGCATGCAATTGCTCGCGGCCGTCGGCATCAAGCAGTTGCACCGCGCCGATGGCAACCTGCGGTTGCGCGCAGACCTGCTCCAGCAAGCCGACCAGCTGTGCGCTGATACGTGCAACGGTCGCGGCATCGAACAGCTCGACGGCGTAGTCGAACGACAGGGTCAGGCGGCCCTGATGGTCTTCTTCACTGTGCAGTTGCAGGTCGAACTTGGCTTCACGGCTGTGCCACGGCAGCTCGTCGGCCAGCAACCCCGGAAGCCGGCGCAAGGCGCCGAGGTCGCGCTGCTGATGGTTGAACATGACCTGGAACAGGCCCTGTTCGCGGGCTTGCGGGAAGGCTTCGAGCAGTTGTTCGAACGGCAGGTCCTGATGCGCCTGGGCCTCCAGGGTGCTCACGCGCACCTGGGCCAGCAGCTGGTTGAACGGCAGGCGTGAATCAAGCGCTGCGCGCAGTACCTGGGTGTTGATGAAAAAGCCCACCAGGCCTTGGGTTTCCAGACGCGGACGGTTGGCGTTGGGCACCCCGACACGGATGTCGGTCTGCCCGCTGTAGCGGTGCAGCAGGCTCTGCAAACCTGCCAGCAAAACCATGAACAGCGTCGCGTCATGAGCACGGGCAAGGCTGCGCAAAGCTTCGGCCAAGGTCGGCTGCAGGCGCACGCTCAGGCGCGCGGCGGCGTTGCTTTGGCGATTGGCACGCGGGCGGTCGGTGGCCAGGTCCAGCACGCTGTGCTGCTCGCCGAGGCGGGCTTTCCAGTACGCCAGTTGCCGCGCGCTTTCACCCTCGGCCAGCCACTGGCGTTGCCAGCTGCCGTAGTCGGCATAGCCCAGGCTCAAGGCCGGCAACTGGGCCGGTCGGCCCTGGCAATGGGCAGCGTACAGGCGCGAGAATTCGTCGATGAGGATGTTCATCGACCAGCCGTCGGCGATGATGTGGTGCAGGGTCACCCACAGCTGATGGTCTTCGCTGTCCAGCCGCACCAGGGTCACGCGCAGCAGCGGGCCCTGTTGCAGGTCGAAGGGCTGCAGGGCTTCGGCTTCACGCTGCGCCAGCACCGCGTGCGCGCTGGCGCCAGTCAGGTCCAGGCGCTGCAGGTTAAACGCCTGGCTCGCCAGGATGCGCTGCAGGGCCTGGCCGTCCTCTTCGGCGAACACCGTGCGCAAGGCTTCGTGACGCACGACCAGGGCCTGGAAGCTGCTCTGCAGCGCCCCCTCGTCCAGCTCGCCACGCAGGCGCAGGGCACCGGGAATGTTGTATGCCGCACTGTGCGGCTCCAGTAGCCAGGTCAGCCACAGGCGGTTTTGTGCCAGCGACTGCGGCAGGGCCTGCGCGCGGTCGAGGCGGCAAATGGCGCCACGGACGACACCGCCATCGTTTTGCAGCGCCGCCACTGCTGCGCTGAAGTCGGCCAGGGTCGGCGCCTCGAACAGCACCCGCACACCCAGCTCGAGGCCCAGCTCATCCGCCAGCCGCGCGCAGGCCTGGGTGGCAGCGATGGAGTTGCCGCCAAGCAGGAAGAAGTGGTCGTCAGCGGCTACCTGCTCAAGGCTCAGCAGCTCGCACCACAGGCGGGCAATCCGGGCTTGCAGGCCGGTCGCCGAAGCATCCTGACTGGCTGCCAGTTGTGCTTGCTGATCGGGAAAACGCGCATAGCAGTCGAGGCTGGCGTCATCCATGCGCAAACGGCAGGCCGAGCGCTGCAGTTTGCCGCTGGAGGTTTTCGGCAAGGCGCCAGGGTTGAGCAGCAACACCACCGCTGGCGCCTGCTGGCAGGCATCGGCGATTACCTGGCGCAGGGTCTTGATCAGGCTCGCCGGGGTGACGATTTTCTGTACGTTGCGGCTGATCTCGACGGCTACGCCGATGCCCTCCTCGCCGCGGTCATCGACCGCAAACACCGCCACCCGGCCTTTGCGCAGCACCTCGACTTCACGCTCCAGGGTCTTTTCCAGGTCCTGCGGGTAGAGGTTGTGCCCGCGTACGATCAACAGGTCCTTGAGCCGACCGGTGACGAACAGCTCGCCATCGCGCAAAAAGCCCAGGTCGCCGGTGCGCAGCCAGGTGCGCCCGCCCTGCTCGACGAAGGTGCGCGCCGACGCTTCGGGGTTGCGCCAGTAACCCTTGGCGATGCTCGGGCCAGCGGCCCAGATTTCACCGACCTGGTTGTCGGCCAGCAACGTCAGGCGCTGCGGCTCGACGATCTGCACGGCATGCCTGGGCTGGCTGCGCCCGCAACTCATCTGCACCGTGCCCTGGCCCGTTTCGGCGCTGTTGCGCGCCAGCGCCTGGCTATCCAGCTCCAGCGCGCCAATGCCTTGCCCGCGGGTGCTGCCGCTGACGAACAAGGTGGCTTCGGCCAGGCCGTAACTGGCAAAGAAGTTTTCCGGCACAAAACCGCAGGCCGCAAACTTGTCGGCGAATGCCTGCAGGCTGTCCTGGCGGATCGGTTCGGAGCCGGAATACGCCACCCGCCATTTACTCAGGTCGAGGCTGGCCATTGCCGCGGCGCTGACCCGTTCGCTGCACAGCCGATAGGCAAAATCCGGCCCGCCACTGATGGTGCCGCCATGATCGCTGATCGCCTGCAACCAGCGCTGCGGACGGGCGAGGAAATACGCCGGGGCCATCAGCACGCACGGCACGCCACTGAAGATCGGTTGCAGCAGGCCGCCGATCAGGCCCATGTCGTGGTACAGCGGCAGCCAGCTGACAATGACGTCGTCGGGGTTCACATCAATGCCGAAACCCTGGCGGATCAGCACTTCGTTGGCCACCAGGTTGCCATGGCTGACCTGCACGCCCTTGGGCAATGCGGTGGAACCGGAGGTGTACTGCAGGAAGGCGATGTCGTCGCTTTGCAGGGGCGGCCCCTGCCAGGTGTCAGCCTGGTCCGCCGCCAGGGTATCGACCGCCAGCAGTTGGGGCGCGCCAGGTTCGGCCAGCACCTCGAGAGCCTGCAGGCTGTCATGCAAGGCACTGATGGTTAGCAGCAGGCGCGGCTCGGCATCGTCGATGATCGACAGCAGGCGTTCCTGGTGGTGACGGCGCGATGACTCTGGCGGATAGGCCGGCACGGCGATCACCCCGGCATACAGGCAGCCAAAGAACGCCGCGACGTAATCCGGGCCGCTGGGGAACAGCAAGATCGCCCGGTCCCCCACTTCGGTGCGCGCCTGCAAGGCGGCGGCAATGGTCCGCGCGCGCTGGTCGAGGTCGCGATAGGAAAGCACGGCTTCATCGCGCGGGTCTTCAGCCAGAAAGCGCAGGGCAACCCGGTCAGGGCTAAGCGCTGCGCGTTGGGCCAATGCCTGGACCAGCGTAACCGGGAGTTCGAAGGCGTCCGTCATGGGGGTTCCTGCCAGAGTCTGTACGTGAAATCAGGTCTCGGTTGGCGCGCCGGGCATGCTTGCAGGCAGCGAAGTGCGCCTTGCCAGAGCCGAGGATGTACAGAGTGGAACGGATAGCCGAGGCAAATAATTAAGCCGCCGGCACAGCGCTGGTGAGGGGAAGAAATGCCGGAGTTTGAAGCAGGTCACAAAGCGCAAGCTTAGAACCAAAAGCCATAGAGACTTATTAACTTTCGCATTTGACAATAATTATCATTACGAATAGTTTGTCGCACGTCGTAGGAAGCCTCCGAATCAGGAGTGCTCCACTTCCCTCTTAGAGATAAGGTGATTTCCATGGCGGAACAAACATCCACAAGTAAGTGCGATTCACCGTTACTCCAGGCGTTTGTCGACAACCGCAGCATTCTGGTCAAGATTGCTGCGCGCATTACCGGCTGCCGCTCCCGTGCCGAAGATGTAGTCCAGGACGCATTCTTCCGGCTCAGTTCAGCGCCGCAGATCACCTCCTCGTTCAAGGCCCAGCTTAGCTACCTGTTCCAGATCGTGCGCAACCTGGCCATCGACCACTATCGCAAGCAGGCCATGGAGCTGAAGTACTCCGGCAGCGAAGAGGAAGGCCTGAATGTGGTCATCCAGGGCGCTTCGCCAGAAACCACGCACATCAACTTCGCGACCCTTGAACACATCGCCGATGCCTTGAACGACCTGCCGCAACGCACCCGCTACGCGTTCGAAATGTACCGTCTGCACGGCGTGCCACAAAAAGACATCGCCAAGGAACTGGGCGTCTCGCCAACCCTGGTCAACTTCATGATTCGCGATGCCCTGGTGCATTGTCGGAAAGTCTCAAGCCAGAGGGCTTGAGAGCGACAAGCTGCAAGCTTCAAGCGGCAAGTGGCTGGTGATGCCGCTTGCCGCTTGAAGGTCAGGCCAACTTGCAACCTTCGAAAAACCGCTCCCGCCCCAGAATCATCAATGCCGCACGCTTGTGTGGAAAGTCGAATTCCTTCTCGCAGTGAAAACACTGGTCATGCATGTAGCCGATCATCTTGCCGTTGTCGGCGCGCGGCTCGGCCACCACTCGCTGGGTGCGCGGGTCGTCCAGAAACAGATAGTGGACCAGCGCTGACAGCCAGCTGGCGACCTTGTGCGGGCCGCGATGCTGCTCTTCGCCCACCAGCATGTGGATGCCGCGATCGTAGTCGTCCACCGCATAGAACGGCGCGATGCGGTCTTCCTTGGCCCAGTAGGCTTCGAAGTAGGCGAACGGCTGGTCATCGAAACAACCGATCAGAGTCAGGCTGTGCGGGTCGGCGTCGAGCTTGCTCAGGTAGTCACGATGCTGTTCGAGGCTGCCACCCTCCTGCCAGAAGTTGAGCACCCGCGGGTTGTTCTGCCAGCGGTTGAAACGTTCCAGGTCCTGATCGATTTCCAGGGTTCGCAACGATACCCAGGCGCCCAGGCGCGCATCGAAGCGCCGGTACACCTCACCACGCGGCTTTGGCGCGCGGCGGGGGTGACGCTTGCCGTCACTGATCTGCATCTGTTGCGGGTAGACGCCTTCAAACGGCTGGCCAAGCCAGGGTTGTGGCAACTGCCAGAACAGGCTGCGTTCGCACAGGTACTGGCCCGGGCTCGGCGTGCTGACCAGCAGCCCGCTGTTCAAGGCATGCTGCGGCGGCTGCTCCAGTTGCCAGGTCAGGCGCTGACAGCCAGGGTCGCGGGCGAACAACCAGTAACACACGGCCCACAGGGCTTGCTGCGCGCGGTCGCGAGCGTAATCTTCAAGCTGAACCTGCAAGGTTTCGCCACGTTGCAGGCGCACACGCACCAACGGGCTGCCTTCTAGTACCAGGCTCAGGTGGCAATCACCTTCATCGGCACTGAGGCTACGCCAGCGCGGCAAGGACAAAGTCGGCGAAGCGGAATCGAATGGCATGATCTTGGCTCACGGAGGGAATGATCGGCTCACCCTTGTGAACGTTGCCTGTGCAGGCAAATTTAGTCGGCCTTGGCGGCGCTGACGCTGATGCGATAGGGCTGGAATATTTTCAGCAACGCGCCGTTGTCACGCAGGGACTGCAACAACCTGGCAAAGGCCGCAGCACTGATCGGCGCGCCCGGGCGCAACAGTGCGTAGTGATGGTAGACCTGATCGACCCGGTCGGACGCCAGCAATTGGTCGGCGCTTTGTGGATTGCGAACAAGAAAGTCACTGAAATATGAACGCGTAACCAGCGCCACATCGGCACGGTCGCGCTGAACCATCAGCAGGTTGCTGTCATGTGAATAGGTCAGGGTCGCGTGGTAGGTGTCGGCCAGGTACTTGGGGTCGGCGTTGAAATTGGCGAATGCATAGTGATAGCCACTGTACAGCGCCAGACGCTTGCCCTTGAGGTCGCTGAAGTAGTGCTGGTCGCGGCCGGGCTGTCGGTGGGCGACGAAGACTTCGGCGTCTTCCAGACCCATGTCGACACTTTCATGGGGGATCTGCTGCCAGCCCCACTCGGGATTCTCGAAGATCGCCATGTCGGTGCGACCTTGCTGGAAATCACCAAAACGACGTGGGATCGAAGTCGGCACGAGGACGAAACGATAACGTTGCTGGGTGTTGTTGAGCGCCTCGACCAATTGCGGCAACAGCCCGGTATCGGCGCCCTGCTCGGGCCGTACGGTATAGGGCGGGAAATGGGCGGCACCCACCTTGACCTCGATTTCCTCGGCCGCCCAGGCCGAGGGCGCCAGCCACGTCGCGGCAAGCATGAACAGCAAGGACACGGCCTGTGGCATGGGCGTTGAACTCAAAGCAACACACTCTTTGCGGGTTGGAACCGGAATCTGCCTAAGCTAGGCGTTTTCCGGGCGTTGCACAACTGTCGGTTACGCCAAGCGCAGCAGGCAAAACGCCAGGGGATACCCGCCGCACGCGAGTTTGGCTACGCTCTACCCAGTCTTGCATGGGAGCCTACTATGGGCCATTGGCTGGTGATCGACCTTGAAGCAACCACAGACGATGGCGGCTGGCCGGTCACGGAGATGGAAATCATCGAAATCGGCGCGACCCTGGTGGATCGCCAGGGCCGCGAAGTCGGACATTTTCAGCGGTTCGTGCGCCCGCGCCGGCGCCCGCAACTGACCCCGTTCTGCCGTGAACTCACCCACATCAGCCAGGCCAATGTCGACACGGCGGCAACCTTTACCGAGGTCTGGACGCAGTTCGAACGCTGGCTCGGGCATCATGCCAAGCATCTGCAAGCCTGGGTCAGCTGGGGCGACTATGACCGCAAGCAACTGCTGCAGGAATGGCAGCAGTATCAGCTCGCCAGCCTGCTGCAGACCTTGCCGCACATCAACCTCAAGCAACGCTTCGCCAAGGCCCGCCAGTTGCAGCGCCCGCTGGGCCTCAACGGCGCGCTGCAGCTGGCCGGCCTGCAGTTCAGCGGGCAGCAGCACCGCGCCCTGGAGGATGCGCGCAACACTGCCCGCCTGTTGCCCCTGACACTGCCGGCCAATGGCACCTGAAAGCGGATGACGACACTGCGGGCCTTGGGCATACTGGCCTGCCTTTTTAGCCCCTGTTCAGGAGTCGCCCATGTTTAAAGTCAACGAGTACTTTGATGGCACGGTCAAGTCGATCGCTTTCGGCACCGCTGAAGGTCCGGCCACAGTTGGCGTAATGGCCCCGGGCGAATACGAGTTCGGCACTGCCCAGCGCGAAATCATGCACGTGGTCTCGGGTGCGCTGACGGTCAAACTGCCTGATAGCGACAACTGGGAAACCTTCACCGCTGGCAGCCAGTTCAATGTCCCGGCCGACAGCAAGTTCCAGCTCAAGGTAGCGGTCGATACGGCTTACCTGTGCGAGTATCGCGGTTAAGCCGCTGTAGGAGCGGGCTTGCCCCGCGATCAGCGAGTGGCCACACCGCCGTCATTGCGGGCAAGCCCGCTCCTACCATCAGTGCAAAAAACCTATGATCCGCTGCGCCGCCGTCGCCAGATGATCGCCATGGCTGAACCCGGAAGCCTTCAGCGGCTTCAGGTCATGATCCCCCGCCTGCAACCAGCACAGCTCGATCGCTGACGAAAGCTGATAGCCCTCCACCGTCTGCCGATTGCCCAGGGCATCGCGCTCGCCCTGAACAATCAGGGTCGCTGTCTGCAACTCGGCCAGGTGCGCCACCCGCGGCTTTTCCGGTTTGCCCGCGGCATAGAACGGATAGCCCAGGCACACCAGTGCATCGGCGCCCAGTTCGTCGGCCACGAGACTGGCCATGCGCCCGCCCATGGACTTGCCGCCGATCGCCAGCGGCCCAGTGACCAATGGTCGCACCTGCTGATACACCTCACGCCAGGATTGAAGCAGTTTGGCCTGCGGATTTGGCGGCCTTTTGCCACCATCGATGCGTCGCTGGGCCATGTAGGGAAACTCGAAGCGCAGCACTCCCAGCCCTTGCTCCGCCAGCCTTTGCGCCATTTCCTCCATGAACCCGCTATCCATCGGCGCACCTGCGCCATGAGCCAGGATCAGGCAGCCCCAATGCTGGCCATCCCCCTGATTTTGCGGGGCATTCCACAGCCAGCCGCGGCTTTTGACCAGCCGCGCCCATTGATCCCCGTCAATACCGGCCAGTTGCCCATTACTCATGCTTGCCTCGCTGTTTAGTCTGCCTATAACCGTGGATGGGAACCCATACATGAACACAACCAGCAGTACCGCCTACAACTACAAGGTGGTCCGCCAATTCGCCATTATGACGGTGGTGTGGGGAATCGTCGGGATGGGGCTCGGCGTTTTTCTCGCCGCGCAACTCGTCTGGCCTTCGCTCAACTTCGATCTCCCCTGGACCAGCTTCGGCCGCCTGCGACCGCTGCACACCAACGCGGTGATCTTCGCCTTCGGTGGTTGCGCACTGTTCGCCGCCTCCTACTACTCGGTCCAGCGCACCTGCCAGACCACCCTGTTCTCGCCACGCCTGGCAGCTTTCACCTTCTGGGCCTGGCAATTGGTGATCCTGCTGGCTGCCATCAGCCTGCCGCTGGGTTATACCAGTTCCAAGGAATACGCCGAACTGGAATGGCCGATCGACATCCTCATCACCATTGTCTGGGTCGCCTATGCCGTGGTGTTCTTCGGCACCCTGATGAAGCGCACCACCAAGCACATTTATGTGGGTAACTGGTTCTTCGGTGCGTTCATCATCACCGTGGCGATCCTGCACATCGTCAACAACCTGGAAATTCCGGTCAGCCTGACCAAGTCCTACTCGCTGTACGGTGGCGCAACCGACGCCATGGTCCAGTGGTGGTACGGCCACAACGCCGTAGGCTTCTTCCTGACCGCAGGCTTCCTCGGCATGATGTACTACTTCGTGCCGAAACAGGCCGAGCGTCCGGTGTATTCCTATCGCCTGTCGATCGTGCACTTCTGGGCACTGATCACCCTGTACATCTGGGCAGGTCCCCACCACCTGCACTACACCGCCCTGCCCGACTGGGCGCAGTCGCTGGGCATGATCATGTCGCTGATCCTCCTGGCGCCAAGCTGGGGCGGCATGATCAACGGCATGATGACCCTCTCCGGTGCCTGGCATAAGCTGCGCAGCGACCCGATCCTGCGCTTCCTCGTGGTATCGCTGGCGTTCTATGGCATGTCGACCTTCGAAGGCCCGATGATGGCGATCAAGACCGTCAACGCCCTGTCGCACTACACCGACTGGACCATCGGCCACGTTCACGCCGGCGCCCTTGGCTGGGTAGCGATGATCTCGATCGGCGCCCTGTACCACATGATCCCGAAAGTGTTTGGCCGCGAGCAGATGTACAGCCTCGGCCTGATCAACGCGCACTTCTGGCTGGCCACCATCGGCACCGTGCTCTACATCGCCTCGATGTGGGTCAACGGCATCGCCCAGGGCCTGATGTGGCGCGCAGTCAACGAAGACGGCACGCTGACCTACTCCTTCGTCGAAACCCTGGTGGCCAGCCACCCAGGCTTCATCGTGCGCTTCGTCGGCGGGGCGATCTTCCTCACCGGCATGTTGCTGATGGCCTACAACACCTGGCGCACCGTGCGTGCCCCGGTGGCCGCGACCGCCCCTGCCGCCGCGCAGCTGGCCTGAGGAGACCCTGATGAAACACGAAGTAATCGAGAAGAACGTCTTCCTGCTGGTGCTGTTGATGGTGTTTGCCGTCAGCATCGGCGGCCTGACCCAGATCGTTCCGCTGTTCTTCCAGGACGTCACCAACAAGCCGGTGGAAGGCATGAAGCCGTACACCGCGCTGCAGCTGGAAGGGCGCGACATCTACATCCGCGAAGGCTGCGTACAGTGCCACTCGCAGATGATCCGTCCGTTCCGCGCCGAGACCGAACGCTATGGCCACTACTCGGTAGCCGGTGAAAGCGTCTGGGACCACCCGTTCCTCTGGGGCTCCAAGCGTACCGGCCCGGACCTGGCCCGCGTCGGCGGCCGCTACTCCGACGACTGGCACCGTGCGCACCTGTACAACCCGCGCAACGTGGTGCCCGAGTCGAAGATGCCGGCCTACCCATGGCTGGTCGCCAACCCGGTCGACAGCAGCCACACCGAGACCAAGCTGAGCACCATGCGCACCCTCGGCGTGCCGTACACCGATGCCGACATCAGTGGTGCGGTGGAGTCGCTCAAGGGCAAGACCGAAATGGACGCGCTGGTCGCCTACCTGCAGGTGCTTGGCACCGCGATCAAGAACAAGAGGTAAGGGCCATGGACTTCACACTGGATATCGGCCAATTGCGAGGCCTGGGCACGCTGCTGGTGGCCATCGCCTTCATTGGCCTGTCGCTGTGGGTGTTCAACGGCCGGCGTGACCGTGAATTCGCCGAAGCCAGCCTGCTGCCGTTCGCCGACGACCGCCTGGCACCTGCCGCCAACGAACCCGAACCGAGGAGTAACGGGCAATGACCACCTTCTGGAGTACGTACATCTGCGTACTGACCATCGGTAGCCTGATCGGCCTGACCTGGCTGCTGCTGGGCACCCGCAAGGGCGAAACCAAAGGCACCACCGACCAGACCATGGGCCACAGCTTCGACGGCATCGAGGAGTACGACAACCCGCTGCCCAAGTGGTGGTTCTGGCTGTTCGTCGGCACCCTGGTGTTTTCGGTCGGCTACCTGATCCTCTACCCGGGCCTGGGCAACTGGAAAGGCATCCTGCCGGGCTATGAAGACGGCTGGACGCAGACCAACGAATGGCAAAAGGAAATGAACAAGGCCGACGCCAAGTTCGGACCGATCTTTGCCAAGTTCGCCGCCATGCCGGTGGAAGAAGTGGCCAAGGACCCACAAGCGCTGAAAATGGGCGGCCGTCTGTTCGCCTCCAACTGCGCGGTGTGCCATGGCTCGGACGCCAAGGGTGCCTACGGTTTCCCCAACCTCACCGACAAAGACTGGCGCTGGGGCGGCGAGCCGGAGACCATCAAGGCCTCGATCATGGGCGGTCGTCACGGGGTGATGCCGGCCTGGGCTGACGTGATTGGTGAACAAGGCGTTGCCGACGTTGCCGCCTACGTGCTGACCAGCCTCAATGGCCGCACCCTGCCACAGGAAGCCAAGGCCGACCCAGCCAATGGCGAGAAACTCTTCGCCACCACCTGCGTCGCCTGCCACGGTCCTGATGGCAAGGGTACCCCGGCCATGGGCGCACCGGACCTGACCCACCCGACCGCGTTCATCTACGGTTCGAGTTTCGCCCAACTGCAGCAGACCATCCGTTACGGCCGCCAGGGTCAGATGCCTGCCCAGGAAGCGATCCAGGGCAACGACAAGGTTCACTTGCTGGCCGCCTATGTCTACAGCCTGTCCCAGGATGAACCGGCACAAGGCGAAACCCTGTCTGCCAAGTAAAACGATTGCGTAACTGAGCCTTGACTCAAACCGCCGCATCGGCACCCGATGCGGCGGTTCCCTTCACCCCTTGCGACCAAGTGTCGCACCCCGCCCTTCCCCCGCCTTGCACCCCCCTCGATCACAACTAAGCTTGTTGCCACAGCGACTGAAACAGCCGGTGTGTTTGCACCTTTTTGGGGCATTTTTCGCCTGCAGTTCTGCGCAAAGGCTGATGGGGCCGACTCAAGCGCCGAATGGCGTGATGAGCGGTACTGAGCAAGCACTCATCAGAAGTCTTTGCCATAGACGAAAAATGAAATTTTGGTACACATATCTGATAATTAATTGTGTACAATTTGCCCGCCACAAAGGCTCGAAACCGCCGTGGAACAGGCTTTGGCAAGGATCGGCGCGGGCGCCATCGCGTTGCAATAACCACACGGTTTATACATACTTGCGCCGATTTTTACCCTATAAAAACACCCAAACCGTGGAACCTTAGAATGAGCACAGCAATCAGTCCGACTGCTTATAACTATAAGGTCGTCCGCCAGTTCGCCATCATGACGGTGGTCTGGGGGATCCTTGGCATGGGGCTTGGTGTCTTCATCGCCTCGCAACTGGTCTGGCCCCAGCTGAACCTGGACCTGCCGTGGACGAGCTTCGGACGCCTCCGCCCATTGCACACCAACCTGGTGATCTTCGCCTTCGGTGGTTGTGCACTGTTTGCCACTTCCTACTATGTCGTGCAGCGAACCTGCCAGACGCGACTGATTTCCGACAGCCTCGCGGCCTTCACCTTCTGGGGTTGGCAAGCGGTGATCGTCGGTGCGCTCATTACCTTGCCGCTGGGCTACACCACGACCAAGGAATATGCCGAGCTGGAATGGCCGATCGCCATTTTGCTGGCCATTGTCTGGGTCACCTATGGCGTGGTGTTCTTCGGCACCATCGTCAAGCGCAAGACCAAGCACATTTATGTCGGTAACTGGTTCTACGGTGCCTTCATCGTGGTCACCGCGATGCTGCACATCGTCAACCACGCCTCGTTGCCGGTCAGCCTGTTCAAGTCCTACTCGGCGTACTCGGGTGCCACCGACGCGATGATCCAGTGGTGGTATGGCCACAACGCCGTAGGCTTCTTCCTGACCACCGGCTTCCTCGGCATGATGTACTACTTCGTACCGAAACAGGCCGAGCGTCCGATCTACTCCTATCGCCTGTCGATCGTGCACTTCTGGGCACTGATCACCCTGTACATCTGGGCAGGTCCCCACCACCTGCACTACACCGCCCTGCCAGACTGGGCGCAGTCGCTGGGCATGGCCATGTCGATCATCCTCCTGGCGCCAAGCTGGGGCGGCATGATCAACGGCATGATGACCCTCTCGGGCGCCTGGCATAAGCTGCGCACCGACCCGATCCTGCGCTTCCTGGTGGTGTCGCTGGCGTTCTACGGCATGTCGACCTTCGAAGGCCCGATGATGGCGATCAAGACCGTCAACTCGCTGTCGCACTACACCGACTGGACCGTTGGCCACGTACACGCCGGTGCCCTTGGCTGGGTAGCGATGATCTCGATCGGCGCCCTGTACCACATGATTCCGAAGGTCTACGGCCGCGAGCAAATGCACAGCACCGGCCTGATCAACGCGCACTTCTGGCTGGCGACCATCGGTACCGTGCTGTACATCTCCTCGATGTGGGTCAACGGCATCACCCAGGGCCTGATGTGGCGTGCAATCAACGACGACGGCACCCTCACCTACTCCTTCGTCGAAGCCCTGCAGGCCAGCCACCCGGGCTTCATCGTCCGCGCCCTGGGCGGTGCGTTCTTCGCCTCCGGCATGCTGCTGATGGCGTACAACGTCTTGCGTACCGTGCGCGCCTCGAAGCCGGCCGAAGCTGAAGCCGCCGCTCAGATCGCTGTAGTTGGAGCTCACTGATGAAGCACGAAGTAGTCGAGAAGAACATCGGCCTGCTGGCCTTCTTCATGGTCATCGCCGTGAGCATCGGCGGCCTGACCCAGATCGTCCCGCTGTTCTTTCAGGACGTCACCAACAAGCCGGTCGAGGGCATGAAGCCGCGTACCGCGCTTGAGCTCGAAGGCCGCGACATCTATATCCGCGAAGGCTGCGTGCAGTGCCACTCGCAGATGATCCGTCCGTTCCGCGCCGAAACCGAACGCTACGGCCACTACTCGGTCGCCGGTGAAAGCGTCTGGGACCACCCGTTCCTCTGGGGTTCCAAGCGTACCGGCCCGGACCTGGCCCGCGTCGGCGGTCGTTACTCCGACGACTGGCACCGTGCTCACCTGTACAACCCGCGCAACGTCGTGCCCGAGTCGAAGATGCCGGCCTACCCATGGCTGGTGGAGAACAAGCTCGATGGCAAGGACACGGTGAAGAAGATGGAAGTCCTGCGCACCCTCGGCACGCCGTACACCGATGAAGACATCGCCGGTGCCCGCGACGCGGTCAAGGGCAAGACTGAAATGGACGCCCTGGTTGCCTACCTGCAAGGCCTGGGCACCATCATCAAAAGCAAACGGTGACATTGATGGATATCGGGATGATTCGTGGCCTGGGCACCGTCGTGGTGATGGTGGCCTTTATCGGCCTGGCGTTGTGGGTGTTCAGTTCTCGGCGCAAGTCCGAGTTCGACGAAGCGACCATGCTGCCCTTCGCGGATGATCCCGAAGCCAGCAAGCACGTCGAGCAAGCGCAAGCGAAAGCGTCTAGGAGTAACAACGAATGACTACCTTCTGGAGTCTGTACGTCACCGTTTTGAGTCTGGGCACCATCTTCGCCCTGACCTGGCTGCTGCTGTCCACCCGCAAGGGCCAGCGCAGCGAAACCACTGAAGAAACCGTGGGCCACGCCTACGACGGCATCGAGGAATACGACAACCCGTTGCCAAAATGGTGGTTCATGCTGTTCGTCGGCACCATCGTTTTCGCCCTCGGCTATCTGGTGCTGTACCCGGGCCTGGGTAACTGGAAAGGCATCCTGCCTGGCTACCAGTACCTGGACAACGACAAGAAAACCGAGTTTGCCAACGGCCAGGCCGGCTGGACCGGCGTGCACGAGTGGGAGAAGGAAATGGCCCGCTCGGACGCCAAGTTCGGGCCGATCTTCGCCAAATTCGCGTCGATGCCTATTGAAGAAGTTGCCAAGGACCCACAAGCGCTGAAGATGGGCGGTCGCCTGTTTGCCTCCAACTGCGCGGTATGCCACGGCTCCGACGCCAAGGGCTCCTACGGCTTCCCCAACCTCACCGACAACGACTGGCGTTGGGGTGGCGAGCCGGAAACCATCAAGACCACCATCATGGGCGGTCGTCACGGGGTGATGCCGGCCTGGGCCGAAGTCATTGGCGAACAAGGCGTTGCCGACGTTGCTGCCTACGTGCTGACCAACCTCGATGGCCGCACCCTGCCCAAGGATGCCAAGGCGGATCCGGCCAACGGCCAGAAGCTGTTTGCCGCCAACTGCGTGGCCTGCCACGGCCCTGAAGGCAAGGGCACCCCGGCCATGGGCGCACCAGACCTGACCCACCCGACCGCGTTCATCTACGGTTCGAGCTTCGCCCAACTGCAGCAGACCATCCGTTACGGCCGCCAGGGCCAGATGCCTGCCCAGGAAGCGATCCAGGGCAACGACAAGGTTCACCTGCTGGCGGCCTATGTCTACAGCCTGTCGCACCAGCCTGAGAAAACCGCTGAAGCGAAGTAATTCGCCCGGCTAGCCAAAGCCCCGTCAGTGAAACTGCCGGGGCTTTTTTATAGACCCTGTCCCGACCCATGACCTGCGTCAATTGACACGGGCCGATACACTATTACCCGCAATTCCCCAACGCGGCCAAAGGTCGCACCCCTCCCCCCTACTCGCAACACAGGCGTATCATGCGCCCTAGAGCAGCAAGCTTCCGACTGCGGCCGGCATGTACTGGCCGCGGCACTTCTCCACTGCCGTGGGACTCAATGATGAGCAAGCAGATTCCGGTACATGACGTCACCCCGCCTGCCAGTAAAGACAACAGCAGCGTCGATCTCTATGCCTCGCGAGAAAAGATCTACACCCGCGCCTTCACCGGCGTGTTCCGCAATTTGCGCATGGTCGGCGGCGCCGTCCTGTTCCTGTTGTACTTCGGTACGGTCTGGCTGAACTGGGGTGGCCACCAGGCCGTCTGGTGGAACCTGCCGGAGCGCAAGTTCTACATCTTCGGCACCACCATCTGGCCCCAGGACTTCATCCTGCTCTCGGGCCTGCTGATCGTCGCCGCCTTTGGCCTGTTCTTCATCACCGTCTATGCCGGCCGCGTCTGGTGCGGCTACACCTGCCCGCAAAGCGTGTGGACCTGGATCTTCATGTGGTGCGAGAAAGTCACCGAAGGTGACCGCAACCAGCGCATGAAGCTCGACAAGGCGCCGATGAGCGGCAACAAGTTCCTGCGCAAGCTGGCCAAGCACAGCCTGTGGCTGAGCATCGGCTTCGTCACCGGTATGACCTTCGTCGGCTACTTCTCGCCGATCCGCGAACTGGTGATCGAATTCTTCACCGGCCAGGCCGACGGCTGGGCTTACTTCTGGGTTGGTTTTTTCACCCTGGCCACCTACGGCAACGCCGGCTGGCTGCGCGAGCAGGTGTGCGTATACATGTGCCCGTATGCACGCTTCCAGAGCGTGATGTTCGACAAAGACACCCTGATCGTTTCCTACGACCCACGCCGCGGCGAAACCCGTGGCCCGCGCAAGAAAGACCTGGACTACAAGGCCAAGGGCCTGGGTGACTGTATCGACTGCACCATGTGCGTACAGGTGTGCCCGACCGGCATCGACATCCGCGACGGCCTGCAGATCGAATGCATTGGCTGCGCCGCCTGCATCGACGCCTGCGACACCATCATGGACAAGATGAACTACCCCAAAGGCCTGATCAGCTATACCACCGAGCACAACCTGTCGGGGCAGAAGACCCACATGGTGCGCCCACGCCTGATCGGCTATGCGGTGGTGCTGCTGGCAATGATCGGCCTGCTGGCTACCGCCTTCGTCATGCGTCCGCTGGTCGGCTTCGACGTCAGCAAGGACCGCGTGCTGTACCGCGAGAACGCCCAGGGGCGGATTGAGAACGTCTACAGCCTGAAGGTCATGAACAAGGACCAGCGTGACCACGTCTACGTACTCGAAGCCGGTGGCCTGCCAGACCTCAAGCTTGAGGGCGCACGGGAAATCCGCGTCGCCGCCGGCGACATCGTCAGCCTGCCGGTACAACTGTCGATGGCCCCGGAGCAACTGCCGTCAACCACCAACGAAGTCATCTTCACCCTCAAGGACGCTGACGACAGCGCCTCCCAGGTTGAAGCCAAGAGCCGTTTCATCGGCCCGCAAATTCGATAAGAGACTCAGCCCATGCTTTCTGCAACCGCCGCAAGCCCCTGGTACAAGCACCTCTGGCCGTGGATCATCATCGGTGTACTGGCCACCTCGGTGACCCTCAGCCTGACCATGGTGACCATCGCGGTGAACAACCCGGACAACCTGGTCAACGACAACTACTACGAGGCCGGCAAAGGCATCAACCGCTCGCTGGACCGCGAGCTGCTGGCCCAGACCCTCAACCTCAAGGCCAGCGTGCACCTGGACGCGCTGACCGGCGAAGTCGACCTGCGCCTGACCGGCAACAGCCAGCCGCAGACCCTGGAGCTGAACCTGATCTCGCCGACCCAGCCGCAGAAGGACCGCAAGATCGTCCTGACCCGCAGCGACAGCGAAGCCGGCCGCTACCTTGGCCAGCTCAGCGACAAGGTCGAGGGCCGGCGTTTCGTCGAGCTGCTGGGCAGCCAGGATGAGCATGTCTGGCGCCTGTTCGAGGAAGAAGAAGTCGCTCACGACAAGACCCTGGTACTCGGTGACGAGGCGCTGCAAGGGGCTGAACACCTCGAGAAATGAGTCGTTGCTTATCGCGGGCCAAGCCCGCTCCCACAGAGGTTCACTGCACCTGTGGGAGCGGGCTTGACCCGCGATAAGCCCAACACCACACCTTGCGACTGACACCATGACCAGCCCCACGCCCTGCTACCACTGCGCCCTGCCCGTGCCCGCCGGCAGCCACTTCACCGCCGTGGTGCTTGGCCAGCCACGGGCGTTCTGCTGTCCGGGCTGCCAGGCGGTGGCCGAAGCCATCGTCGCCGGCAACCTGGAAAGCTATTACCAGCACCGCAGTGAAGCCAGCGCCAACCCCGATGCCCTGCCCCAGCAACTGGTCGACGAGCTGGCCCTGTACGACCGCGCCGATGTGCAAAAGCCCTTCGTGCGCCACAGCGGCGAGCTGGCCGAAACCACCCTGCTGATCGAAGGCATCAGTTGCGCGGCCTGTGGCTGGCTGATCGAAAAGCACCTGCGCAACCTGCCGGCGGTGGCCGAGGCGCGACTTAATCTGTCCAACCACCGCCTGCAGGTGAGCTGGGCCGACAGCCAGTTGCCGCTGTCCAAGCTGCTCGCCGAGCTGCGCCACATCGGCTACGCCGCCCACCCCTACCAGGCCGATCGCGCCGCCGAGCAACTGGCCAGCGAAAACCGCACGGCCCTGCGCCAACTGGGCGTGGCCGGGCTGCTGTGGTTCCAGGCGATGATGGCGACCATGGCCACCTGGCCGGAATTCAACATCGACCTCAGCCCCGAGCTGCACACCATCCTGCGCTGGGTGGCGATGTTCCTTACCACGCCGATCGTGTTCTACAGCTGCGCACCGTTTTTTCGCGGCGCCGCCCGCGACCTGCGCACGCGCCACCTGACCATGGACGTCTCGGTATCGCTGGCCATCGGCCTGGCCTACGGCGCCGGGATCTGGACCGCAATCACCGGCAGCGGCGAGCTGTACTTCGACGCCGTGGGCATGTTTGCCCTGTTCCTGCTGGCCGGGCGCTACCTTGAGCGCCGCGCCCGCGAGCGCACTGCCGCCGCCACCGCGCAACTGGTCAACCTGCTGCCGGCGTCGTGCCTGCGCCTGGGCGCGGCCGGGCAGAGCGAGCGGATTCTGCTCAGCGAGCTGCGCCTCAAAGACTGCGTGCTGATCCAGCCAGGCCATGTAATTCCCGCCGACGGGCGTATCGTCAGCGGCCAGTCGAGCATCGACGAATCGCTGCTGACCGGTGAGTACCTGCCGCAACCCCGTAGCGCCGGCGACGCGGTCACCGCCGGAACCCTCAACGTCGAGAGCGCGCTGACCGTCGAAGTCCAGGCCCTGGGCCAGGACACCCGGCTGTCGGCGATCGTGCGCCTGCTGGAGCGGGCACAGTCGGAAAAACCGCGCCTGGCGGAAATCGCCGACCGCGCCTCGCAATGGTTCTTGCTGTTTACCCTGATCGCCTCCGCCGCCATCGGCCTGCTGTGGTGGCAGATCGATCCGTCGCGGGCGTTCTGGATCGTCCTGGCGATGCTGGTCGCTACCTGCCCCTGCGCCCTGTCGCTGGCCACCCCGACGGCGCTGACCGCCGCCACCGGCACGCTGCACAAGCTCGGCCTGCTGCTGACCCGTGGCCATGTACTGGAAGGCCTGAACCAGATCGACACGGTGATATTCGACAAGACCGGCACCCTCACCGAAGGGCGCCTGACCCTGCGGGCAATCCGCCCCTTGCGCGACACCGATGCCGACCGCTGCCTGATGCTCGCCGCCGCCCTCGAAAACCGCTCCGAACACCCCATCGCCCGTGCCTTCGGCCGTGCCAGCCAGGCTGCCGACGAAGTTCAGGCAATGCCTGGCCTGGGCCTGGAAGGCACGGTTGGCCAGCAGCGGCTGCGCATCGGCGAAGCAGGTTTCGTCTGCGCCCTCAGTGGTACCCAGGCACCGCCCATGCCGGACGAAGCTGGGCAATGGCTACTGCTCGGCGACCAGCAGGGGCCGCTGGCCTGGTTCGTCCTCGACGACCGCCTGCGCGGCGATGCCGCCGACTTGCTGGCGGCCTGCCGCGCCCGTGGCTGGCAAACCCTGCTGCTGTCCGGCGACAGCTCGCCGATGGTCCAGAGCGTGGCCGTCGAGTTGCAGATCGACCAGGCCATTGGCGGCCTGCGCCCGGACGACAAGCTGGAAAAACTCAAGGCCCTGCAACAACAAGGGCGCAAGGTGCTGATGCTCGGTGACGGGGTCAACGATGTGCCGATCCTGGCGGCAGCGGACATCAGCATTGCCATGGGTTCGGCCACCGACCTGGCCAAGACCAGCGCCGATGCGGTGCTGCTGTCCAACCGCCTGGACGCCCTGGTCCAGGCCTTCAGCCTGGCCCGCCGCACCCGGCGCATCATTATTGAGAACCTGCTGTGGGCCTCGGCGTATAATGGCGTCATGCTGCCGTTTGCCGCACTGGGCTGGATCACGCCAATCTGGGCGGCGGTCGGCATGTCGGTCAGTTCGCTGATCGTGGTCCTCAATGCCCTGCGCCTGACCCGCGTCAGCGGCCTGCCGGCCAGCCATGCGCCAGCCACCGCCACGCACCCCGCGACGGCCTGACCAGGAGCCCCCATGCCCGCGCTTTACATCATGATCCCGGCCGCCCTGCTGATCGTCGCCATCGCCATCTACATTTTCTTCTGGGCGGTGGACAGCGGCCAGTACGACGACCTCGACGGCCCGGCCCACAGCATCCTGTTCGACGACCAGGACCCGCAGCACCAGGCGGCCATGGACGAAGCCGACGGCAAGAAACCAGAAGACGGTACGCCACCCCGTGACTGAACTTCTGCCCCTGCTCAGCTCGGCGTTGATCCTTGGTCTGCTCGGCGGCGGCCATTGCCTGGGCATGTGCGGCGGGCTGATGGGCGCGTTGACCCTGGCCATCCCCAAGGAGCAACGCAGCCGGCGTTTTCGCCTGCTGCTGGCCTATAACCTGGGGCGCATCCTCAGTTATGCCCTGGCCGGCCTGTTGCTCGGCCTGGCCGGCTGGGCCGTGGCCAACAGCCCGGTAGCCACGGCCATGCGCGTACTGGCAGCGCTGCTGCTGATCAGCATGGGCCTGTACCTGGCCGGCTGGTGGAGTGGCCTGACCCGCATTGAAGGCCTGGGGCGGGGCCTGTGGCGGCATATCCAGCCGCTGGCCAACCGCCTGCTGCCGGTCTCCAGCCTGCCACGCGCCCTGCTGCTGGGCGCCCTGTGGGGCTGGCTGCCGTGCGGGCTGGTGTACAGCACCCTGCTTTGGGCCGCGAGCCAGGGCAATGCCGCCGACAGCGCGCTGCTGATGCTGGCCTTCGGCCTGGGCACCTGGCCGGTGCTGCTGGCCACCGGCCTTGCCGCCGAACGCACCAGCGCCCTGCTGCGCCAGCGAGGGGTGCGTATCGCCGGCGGTGTGCTGGTGATGCTTTTTGGCCTGTGGACCCTGCCAGGGCCACACCAGCACTGGCTGATGGGCCACTGAAGCGGCGTTGATGCAAATCAACACGGGTTTGCCCGGCACTCCCTAGACTCCGGACACTGCTGCTCTTTCTGGGGACTGCCCGCATGCTCGACGTTCTTCGTTGGGACTCCGACCTGATTCGCCGCTACGACCTGGCCGGCCCACGCTACACCTCCTACCCGACTGCGGTGCAACTGCACAGCGAAGTCGGCTCCTTCGACCTGCTGCACGCCCTGCGTGACAGCCGTCGTGCCGTTCGCCCACTGTCGATCTATGTGCATGTGCCGTTCTGCGCCAACATCTGCTACTACTGTGCATGCAACAAGGTCATCACCAAGGACCGTGGCCGCGCTGCGCCCTACCTGCAGCGCCTGGAGCAGGAAATCCAGCTGATCGCCTGCCACCTGGACCCCAGGCAGACCGTCGAGCAGTTGCACTTTGGCGGCGGCACCCCGACCTTCCTCAGCCATGTCGAACTGCGCCAATTGATGGCCCATCTGCGCCAGCATTTCAACCTGCTGGATGACGACTCCGGTGACTACGGCATCGAAATCGACCCGCGCGAGGCCGACTGGTCGACCATGGGCCTGCTCCGTGAGCTGGGCTTCAACCGCGTCAGCCTCGGCGTGCAGGACCTCGACCCGGTTGTGCAGCGGGCGATCAACCGCCTGCAGAGCCTGGAGCAAACCCGCGCGATCATCGAGGCGGCGCGCACCCTGCAATTTCGCTCGATCAACCTCGACCTGATCTACGGCCTGCCCAAGCAGACGCCGGAAGGTTTTGCCCGTACCGTCGAAGAAGTGATCAAGCTGCAACCGGACCGCCTTTCGGTATTCAACTACGCCCACCTGCCGGAGCGCTTTATGCCCCAGCGGCGTATCGACAGCGCCGATTTGCCAGCCCCGGCGGCAAAGCTGGAAATGCTCCACAACACCATCGAGCAACTGACCGCCGCAGGTTACTTGTACATCGGCATGGACCACTTCGCCCTGCCGGATGACGAACTGGCGATTGCCCAGGAAGAGTCGACCCTGCAGCGCAACTTCCAGGGCTACACTACCCACGGCCATTGCGACCTGATCGGCCTTGGGGTTTCGGCCATCAGCCAGATCGGCGACCTCTATTGCCAGAACAGCAGCGACCTCAACACCTACCAGGACACCTTGTCCACCGCCCAGCTGGCCACCAGCCGCGGCTTGATCTGCAATGACGATGATCGCCTGCGCCGGGCGGTGATCCAGCAATTGATCTGCCATTTCGAACTGGACTTCGAAAGCATCGAACAGGCGTTCACCATCGATTTTCGCGGTTACTTCAAGGACCAGTGGCCCGCCCTGCAGGCCATGCACAAGGACGGTCTGATCGAGCTGGATAACCAGGGCATCAAAGTACTACCCGCTGGGCGACTGCTGGTGCGCTCGGTGTGCATGGTGTTCGATGCCTACCTGGACCTGCACAATCGCCAGCGGTTTTCCCGGGTTATCTGAGGTTTTTTGTCGCAGCCTTGTCCCGTCTGGCCTCGATACAATCGTCCAAGCTGGCCGAAACACCCTAGCCTGGGTTACCCTTACGGCTTATGTGTGCTTTCCCACAAGGATTGAAGAAATGTCCGAGCCAGTTAAACTGCGCCCCCACAACCAGGCCCATTGCAAGGATTGCAGCCTGGCGCCTCTGTGCCTGCCCTTGTCATTGAACTTGGAAGACATGGATGCACTGGATGAAATCGTCAAACGCGGGCGTCCGCTGAAAAAAGGCGAGTTTCTGTTCCGCCAGGGCGACAATTTCGGCTCGGTCTATGCGGTGCGCTCCGGCGCCCTGAAAACCTTCAGCCTGAGCGACAGCGGCGAAGAGCAGATCACCGGCTTCCACCTGCCCAGCGAACTGGTCGGCCTGTCCGGCATGGACACCGAAGCCTACCCGGTGTCGGCCCAGGCCCAGGAAACCACTTCGGTGTGCGAAATCCCCTTCGAGCGCCTCGATGAGCTGTCGGTGCAACTGCCACAGCTGCGTCGCCAGTTGATGCGGGTGATGAGCCGCGAGATCCGCGACGATCAACAAATGATGCTGCTGCTGTCGAAAAAGACCGCCGATGAGCGCATCGCCACTTTCCTGGTCAACCTCTCGGCACGTTTCCGTGCCCGTGGTTACTCGGCCAACCAGTTCCGCCTGAGCATGTCGCGCAACGAGATCGGCAACTACCTGGGCCTGGCGGTCGAAACCGTCTCGCGGGTATTCACGCGCTTCCAGCAAAACGGCCTGATCCAGGCCGAAGGCAAGGAAATCCATATCCTTGACCCGATCCAGCTGTGCGCCCTGGCCGGCGGATCGCTGGAAAGCTGACCCCACGGATAACAGGTATACTGGCGGGCATTCGTTTTCAGGATACCCGCCCTATGCCCAGCGACACTTTCGACCTCAAAGCCCTGATCCGCCCGGTACCGGACTTCCCCAAGCCGGGTGTGATCTTTCGCGACATTACCCCGTTGTTCCAGTCGCCGCGGGGCCTGCGCCATGTCGCCGATGCCTTTATCGAACGCTACGTGGAAACCGAGTTCAGCCATATCGGCGCCATGGATGCGCGCGGCTTTCTGATCGGCTCGATCATCGCCCACCAATTGAACAAGCCGCTGATTTTGTTTCGCAAGCAAGGCAAGCTGCCGGCCGACGTGCTCGCTGAGGGCTACCAGACCGAGTACGGCGAAGCCTTCCTCGAAGTGCACGCCGACAGCCTTTGCGAAGGCGACTCGGTGCTGATTTTCGATGACCTGATTGCCACGGGCGGCACCCTGCTGGCCGCCACCAAACTGGTACGGCGCATGGGCGCGCAGGTATTCGAAGCGGCGGCGATCATCGACCTGCCGGAGCTGGGTGGCTCGCAGCGGCTGAATGAGGCGGGTGTGCCGACCTTTTGCCTGACTGACTTCTCGCTGAGCGAGTATTGACAGCATCGCGGGGCAAGCCCGCTCCTACAGGCTGAGGTTCTGTGGGAGCGGGCTTGCCCCGCGATTAAAGACCCAGGGTTACAGCGAGATGGGTTTACGCCCGGCGAACGAATGCGCCAGGGTGCCACCATCGACCAGCTCCAGCTCACCGCCCAACGGCACGCCGTGGGCGATGCGGGAAGCGACCAGACCTTTGTCGGCCAGCAACTGGGCGATGTAGTGGGCGGTCGCTTCACCTTCCACCGTCGGGTTGGTGGCCAGGATCACTTCGGTGAAGCTGCCCTGCTCTTCAATTCTCGCCATCAGTTGCGGAATGCCGATAGCTTCCGGGCCCAGGCCATCAAGCGGCGAAAGGTGCCCCTTGAGCACGAAGTAACGGCCACGATAGCCGGTCTGCTCGACGGCATAGACATCCATGGGCCCTTCCACCACGCACAGCAGCGTGTCGTCTCGCCGCGTGTCGGAGCACTGCGGACAGAGCTCCTGCTCGGTCAGGGTCCGGCACTGTCGGCAATGCCCCACCCCTTCCATGGCCTGGCTCAAGGCCTGGGCCAGCCGGGTACCGCCACTGCGATCACGCTCGAGTAGCTGCAAGGCCATGCGCTGGGCGGTTTTCTGTCCGACGCCAGGCAAGATGCGCAATGCGTCAATCAGCTGTCGGATAAGTGGGCTGAAACTCATAGGAAAAGGCCTTGATGCAAGTGAAGGCGGTTTATACCTGCCTGACTGACCAACGTCAAATCTTACAGACATTAAGAATAGCATCGTAAGAAGTTAAAGTTTAATTGATCTTACCAGTGATATTACCTACGCCGCATTAAGCATAAAACCCCCTTCTAACATTTCTTGTCGCACACCCACCTATAAACGCCCATTCGCACAACACCCGGCTAAATACCTCTGCCACCTCCACACCTCTTCCCACATCCAGCAAAACAAATAAACCGCATAATTTCCCGGCGTTCAAAAGCAAGTAAACATGCCTATGCAACACCTCATTTTACTTATCGACGCAAAACTTTAATCTATCTGGCTGGAAATTAAATGAACAAACGCATTTTCGCTCTTGCACTGTCCTTACCGCTGTTGGCTGGCATCACCCTCAATGCCCAGGCAACTGATGGCCTGATCGATTTCACCGGCAGAATCTCGGGCACCACCTGTACCGTCAACGGCGGCCCTGGCGGCCAGGACTTCACCGTCCGCATGGACACGGCGCATACCAGTGATTTCGCTGTTGCCGGCAGTATTGCCAAACCTCGCCCCTTCGAGATCTCCCTGACCAACTGTGTCGCTGGCAACAGCGGCCAGGTGGACATCCAGTTCCTGGGCGGCGCCAATGTGGAGAACGGCCGACTGAACATGGATGCCGGTCCTAACAGCGCAACTGGCGTGCAGTACCAACTGCTCAACCAGGCGGGCATTGCGATCAATATCGGCGGGGTAGGCGGTGGCCAAAACACTGTCCCCGTAGATCTGGTAGATGGCGCTGCGACCCTGCGCTACACCAGCCAGTACTACGCTTCCGCCGCAACGGTCACCCCGGGTGCCGCCAACTCCCGCGTTCAGTACGTGATCAATCTGCCGTAATAAAGCAGCAGGCGCGCCCTGCGCGCCTGCTACCTCCAATCAGGTCGGATATCGCTTTCATGACTCGCTTTTCTTCCTTCCTGCTGGCTGCCCTCGCGCTACTGGCGGCCAGCGCACCCGCGCATGCCAGCGTTGTAATTACCGGTACCCGCGTCATTTTTGCGGCTCAAGAGCGCGAGGCTACCGTCAACCTCCTCAACAATGGCAAAGACCCCAGCCTGGTCCAGGTCTGGGTAGACGATGGCGATACCCGCGCAGCGCCCGAGACCATTCAAGTGCCGTTCACCGTGACACCGGTGCTGGCCCGTATCGAAGCGGCACAAGGGCAGAGTATTCGCCTGTTGCACACCGGCAGCCCGATGGCCAGTGATCGGGAATCAATATTCTGGTTCAACATGCTAGAAGTCCCCCCAAAAGCCAAAGACAGCAACGTCCTGCAACTGGCTTTTCGTACCCGCATCAAGCTGCTGTACCGTCCACAAGGCCTGCCAGGCAAGCCCGAGGACGCACCTGCGCTGGTAACCTGGCACCGAGCGCCTGGCCAGGACGGCAAGCCGCACTCGCTGGTTGGCCGCAACCCAACGGCCTACTTCGTCAATCTCGGTGGAATAAAAATCGAATTCAACGGCCAGTCCACGTCCTTGGGCACCGGCTATATTGCACCTTATTCGCTGGCGCACTTCAGCACTTCGGCGCCTATTAATCCAGGCGCCACCATCAACTTCACCAGCATCAATGATTATGGCGCAGGCCATAGCAATAACCACCCGCTAAGTTTATCTGTGGCTATCGAACCCCGCCCATAGCCCTTCTCTTTCCTCGACACTACGGGCGGTCTCGAAGTTTTCGTGCGGGCCCAGGTTTACTATTGGCACTTCTGAAAATGACGATTATGTTATTGCACCTTCGCTCGCATCGAAAAAGCTCAGCTTCTTTAGTAAGCCGATTACCTGTTGGCCTTGCCTGTTTGATGTTATGGCCCGTACAGGCCATGGCCGATACACCTTCACCCGCCCTCGTCGAATTTGAACCGGCGTTTCTGGGCAATGGTAGCAGCACGCCGGTAGACCTCTCGCGCTTCGAACGACGCAACGTCGCAAGCCCCGGTTTTTACAGCGTGGATGTGCTGGTCAACGACAACTGGCATGGCCGCTTCAACCTCAACTTCAAAGCCTGGCCTGGCAAAGAAGAAGCCCTGGCCTGCTTCGATGGTGCCCAGCTCGAGCGCCTCGGCCTGAATACCAGCAAGTTCAGCCCGCAGGCGCAACAGCAACTGCTTGCCGTCGATACCTGCATCCCCCTGGACGGTGCACTTGACGATGCCAGCAGCCGCCTGGATTTTGCCAGCCAACGCTTGTACCTGTCGGTACCGCAAATCGCGATCAAGCGCAGCGCGCGTGAAGCAGTAGACCCGGCGCAATGGGATGAGGGCATAACGGCGGGTTTTCTCAACTACAACCTCAACACCTACAGCACCCGGTACCGCAACCAGGACAATTCGCGCCAGACCTACCTGGGCCTGGGCGCCGGGCTCAACATCGGGCCATGGCGCCTGCGCCATGATGGTTCGGTGAACTGGAGCGACCAGGGCCAGCAGCGCTATCAGAGCATTGCCAGCTATGCCCAGCGCGATATCACGCCCTGGCGCTCGCAACTGACCCTGGGTGAAAGCTACACCTCGGGTGAATTGTTCGACTCTTTGAGTTTCACCGGCATACGCCTGGCCAGTGACAATCGTATGCTCCCCGCCTCGCAGCGCGGCTATGCCCCCGTAGTCCGCGGGATTGCCAGCAGTAATGCCCGGGTAGTGGTCCGCCAACGCGGTGTAACCCTGCATGAAACCACCGTGGCGCCAGGCGCCTTCGAAATCGATGATTTGTATGCAACCGGCTACGGTGGCGATCTGGAGGTCACGGTCACCGAGGCCGACGGCCGCGAACACAGCTTTTCCGTGCCTTACGCCGCTGTTCCGTTATCCTTGCGCGCGGGCGCCAGCCGCTTCAGTGCAACCCTGGGTACCCTGCGTAACCAGGCACTGGACAGTGATCCGGTATTTGTCGAAGGTACCTGGCAATATGGCCTGAACAACCTGGTCAGCACCTACACCGGCATGACCCTGGCATCCGGGTATGGCTCGGCCTTGTTCGGTGGCAGCCTGAACACTGAGCTCGGTGCATTCGGCGCCGACCTTACCCAGGCCCGCACCCACCTGCCCGGGCTCGGTAGCCAGCAAGGCCAGAGCCTGCGCCTGAGCTACGCAAAGACCCTGAGCGAAACCGACACCCAAATCGCCCTGGCGACCTATCGCTATTCGACCCGCGGCTTTTATGGCCTGGAAGACGCCCAGTTGAGCCGCCAGTTCCTGCGCGATGCTGGCGATCAGCGCCACCAGCGTCATCGCAACCGCACTACCCTGTCGCTGGCGCAACCACTGGCCGAGCACTATGGACAGTTGCACCTGAGTGCCTCGGCATCGAGCTACTGGGACCATGCCGGCAGCGACATCAACTATTCGATCGGCTACAGCAATCACTACAAGACCCTGGGGTACACCCTCAGCAGCACGCGGGAACGTGACCGCTTCGGGCGCGCCGACAACACCTTTTACCTGAGCTTGTCCCTGCCCCTGGGCGGCGAACGCGCACGCAGCCTCAGCAGCAGTATTTCCAGGGACGGCCGAGGCAACAGCCGGGCCCAGGCCACGCTCACAGGCGCCCTCAGTGCCGATCAGCAGATCGACTATGGCATCACCGCCAGCCAGGATCGCTCCGATGGCCTGAACAACCATACGCTGAGCAGCAACGTACTGTACCGCGGCTCTGCCGCCGAACTCAGTGCATCGATCAGTCAGGGCCGGCATACCTCACAAGCCTCGCTCGGCCTGCGCGGCGCCATGGTCGCCCACGCCGATGGCATGACCTTGTCGCAACCCTTGAGTGAAACCTTCGGGTTGATTCAGGCCAAAGATGCCGATGGCGCTCGGGTGACCTCGGCTTCCGCGCTGAAGGTCGACAGCAGTGGCTACGCAGTCGTCCCGAACCTTACGCCTTACCAACGCAATACGGTTGCCATTGACCCCAAGGGCTTGTCGACCGATGTCGAGCTGCAATCGAGCAGCCAGCAGACCGTTCCGCGCGCCGGCGCCATTGCCTTGCTGGTGTTCCAGACCCGTTCCGGACGTTCAGCCGTCATCCATGCCCGCCAGGCCGATGGCCAGCCGTTGCCGTTTGGTGCCGCAGTGCTGGATAGCCAAGGCAACGAACTGGGCGCGGTGGGCCAGGGCAGCCAATTATTTGCCCGCGGCCTGCAGGACGCAGGTGAGTTGATCGTGCGCTGGGACAGCGGCCTGGCAGGCAACTGCCGAATTACCTATGCCCTGCCCGCCGCCGCGAAAAAAGCGGCGAACTCCGCGCCACAGAACATTCACTCCGTTTGCCTTGCAAACCCAGCCCACCCTTGAACCGTCGAGACCTGCCCATGTTTTGTTCTCTACCCGCGCGCCTCGCCGGCGCGACAGGATTGTTGCTGCTGTTGCACAGCGGAATCAGTACCGCCAGTTGCGTGCATACCGGCGCAAGTCCGTCCGAGGCTTACATCACCGTAGACTCGAGACTGACGGTGTCTGCCGCAGACCCGATAGGCACGGTGATTTATGACAGCGGTATTCGGCACGCAACGCGCATGGCCTACCGTTGCTCAGCCGCCCATGGGCAGCGCGCTGGCTTTACCCAGAGTTTCCCCCACATCGGCGAGGGCATTCATCGAACCAATCTGGAGGGAATCGGCATCAAGATCACCGGTTCCGAAACCGACGCCAGTCGTTATTTCAGCTGGCCGGTCCCCACGATCACGCATCCGCTCGGCACTATCGATGTAACGCCTTGGTACAGACTGCAGTTGATCAAGACCGGACCGGTAACCAGTGGGGTGCTGTTCTTCCCGCAGACAATCATTCGCCATTCCTTTGAGCCGTATACCCAGGCCAATACCGCCAGGCTGACGATGGTGCAAACCCGAGTAGAGGTTGTTTCGGCCGATCCCACCTGCGCCGTCGACCCCGGTTCGAAAACCATCCCCGTCAATCTACGGGATCATCCAGCAGGGTTCTTCGACGCTGTTGGCAAGGTCACCGCACCCCAGCCACTTGAAATCCGCCTCAACTGTGTCGGCGGCAGTAGCGGCAGCCGCCTCAACGTCAGCTATACCGTCAGCGATGCCAGCAACCCGGGCAACCAGACTTCCATTATCAGCCTGGCCAGCAACGCCAGTGCACGCGGCATCGGCATTCGCTTGCTGCGTAGCGACAACACCCCAATCATGCTGGGCACCCGGCAACCAGGCGGTACGGTCGGAGCAGGCCCGGTGACACACCGCATCCCTCTGCTCGCGCAATACGTGCAGACCACTGCTCGGGTAACTCCAGGCTCCGCGCCAGGCCGGGCGATGTTTCTGATGAGTTATGACTGAACACAAAAAAGCCAGGCAATAGCCTGGCTTCTGTACTTCGCGACTGCCTCAGAACGGCATCTTGAAACCCGGCGGCAGCTGCATGCCGGCGGTCATGCCGCCCATTTTTTCCTGGCTGTTGGCTTCGACCTTGCGCACCGCGTCGTTGACGGCGGCGGCGATCAGGTCTTCGAGCACTTCCTTGTCTTCCTGCATCAGGCTGTCGTCCAGGCTGATGCGCTTGACGTCGTGACGACCGGTCATCACCACGCTGACCAGGCCAGCGCCCGATTGGCCGGTTACTTCGGCGTTGGCCAGTTCTTCCTGCATCTTGGCCATTTTTTCCTGCATCTGCTGGGCCTGCTTCATCAGGCCGGCCATGCCACCTTTCATCATGGGGATCACCTCAACTATTAGCTTACGGGGTGCGGCGTGGGTCAGGCCCGGGCCGCTGCTGTTTTTCCGTTACTCGCCCTGGGCTACCGGGGCGTCGACAGGTTCAATCGTATCGTGGCGGACCATGGCGCCGAACTGCTGGATCATCTGCTTGATCAGCGGATCATCCTCGATCGAGGCCTCGGCCTGGCCCTGGCGCTCCGCCCGCTTGCGGGCTGCGGCCTGGGCGGGGGTTTCCTGTTCCGGGCGTATCAGCTCGATGGTCAGTTTGAGCGTACGGCCCAGGTGCTGGTTCAACGCATCGTTCAGTCGCCGCTGCTGAGTGCTGTTGAACAGGGCGCTGTGGGCCGGGTCCAGGTGCAGCAGCCAATCGTCGCCTTCGGCGCTGATCAGCGTACAGTTGGCGGCGATATTGCCGGTCATCCCGGAAATCGGCAACTGCGGGAACAATTCCAGCCATTTCAGCGCCAGGCCCGTCGCCGGTTGCGCGGCCGGCAACGGCTCGGCCGGTGGTGCGTCGACTTCGTGGGCATGCTCGATGGCCAGTTCGTCCAGATAACTGTAGCTGGCCGGGTCCAATTCCGGCTCGTAATAATCTTCGTCCAGCGGCGGTTCGTCGTCGCGGTCCATGCCGGCCGGGCTGTAGCCGATGCCATCGTCGGGCGGCGGGACGTCCTGCGGCGCGGCCTGCTGAACCGGCGCAGGCGCGGGAGCCGGCTCGACGGCGAGCGGCGCGGGCTCAGGCTCAGTACCGACGGGGTCGTTCCAGGGCAGATCGACAACCGGCTCGGGCGCGTGGACCACCTGCGGTTCAGGCTCAGGCTCAGGCTGTACAGCGGGTTCAGGTTCGGCAGGTGGCGGTTCTGGCGCAACCGCCACGACCGGCGCAGCCTGGGGGGCTGCTGCCACCGTACTCGCTGAATCAGCTGTGGCCTGGCTGATCCCCACTGGCTTTAGCACCGGTTTCGGTGCATCGTCGCTATCGGCGGGGCGGAACGCCAGCATGCGCAGCAGGACCATTTCAAAGCCGCCACGCGGATCTGGTGCCAAGGGCAGGTCGCGACGGCCGATCAGGCCCATCTGGTAATAGAACTGCACGTCTTCGGCCGGCAGTGCCTGGGCCAGGGCCAGGACCCGGTCACGATCGCCCTGACCGTTGTCCACAGCCTCCGGCAGCGCCTGGGCAATAGCCACGCGGTGCAGCACGTTGAGCATTTCGGCCAGCACGCCATTCCAGTCAGGGCCCTGTTCGGCCAGATGGCGAACGGCTTCGAGCAAGGCCCGGGCGTCGCCTTCGAGCAGGGCCTGCAGCACGCCGTATACCTGGCCATGGTCGAGGGTGCCGAGCATCGCCCGCACATCCGCGGCCAGCACCTTGCCTTCACCAAAGGCGATGGCCTGGTCGGTCAGGCTCATGGCGTCGCGCATCGAGCCATCGGCCGCGCGTCCGAGCAGCCACAGGGCGTCGTCTTCAAAGGGTACGTTTTCGGCACCGAGCACATGGCTCAGGTGTTCTACCACCCGCTCGGGGGTCATGTTCTTCAGCGAGAACTGCAGGCAACGCGAGAGGATGGTCGCCGGCAGCTTCTGCGGGTCGGTGGTGGCGAGGATGAACTTGACGTAGGGCGGCGGCTCTTCCAGCGTCTTCAGCAAGGCGTTGAACGAATGGCTGGAGAGCATGTGCACTTCGTCGATCAGGTAGACCTTGAAACGCCCGCGGCTCGGTGCGTACTGCACGTTGTCGAGCAGCTCGCGGGTGTCTTCGACCTTGGTGCGGCTGGCGGCGTCGATCTCGATCAGGTCGACAAAGCGCCCCTCGTCGATCTCCCGGCACACCGAGCAGGTACCGCAGGGCGTCGAGGTGATACCGGTTTCGCAGTTAAGGCACTTGGCAATAATCCGCGCGATAGTGGTCTTGCCCACGCCGCGGGTGCCGGTGAACAGGTAGGCATGGTGCAGGCGCTGGTTGTCCAGCGCGTTGATCAAGGCCTTGAGCACATGGGTCTGGCCGACCATTTCGCGGAACGAGCGCGGACGCCATTTACGTGCAAGAACCTGATAACTCATCGAAAACCGTCGCGACTGCAAGCTGAAGACCGCTAATCGTAGCGGAGCGGGGGCAAAATTGCACCCTGCCGATCTCGGCTAAGCTGTCAGGCGGGCCGGCATCAAGGAGGATGCAGCATGTGGCGAATCGTGGGTGCACTGCTGCTGATCAGCACTGCCAGCTTCGCGCAGCAACCGGTGCTGCGCTTTTCGGTGGCCGAAAGCTGGGCCATGCCGCTGATCCGGGTGGAGCAGGAGCAGCCGGTCGAAGGCATCCTGCATGAATTGATGCTGGGTATTGCCCGAGAGGTCGGGCATCGTCCCGAGTTTCACGTACTACCGCGCCTGCGCCTGCAGCAGGCCATGAACAACGGCGAGATCGATGTACGCTGTTATGTAGCCCAGTCCTGGCTAAAGACTGCCTCGGATGCCTACCTGTGGAGCCTGCCGCTGTTCCAGCAGCGCGACTGGCTGATCGGCCAGCCAGAGCAGCTGCAGCCGCTGACGCCCGCGCAGTTGGCGCCCCAGGCCGTTGGCACCGTGCTTGGCTACACCTACTCGACCATCGAGCCCTTGTTCGCCAGCGGCCAACTGCATCGCGAGGACAGCCGCAATCAACTGCTGGTGTTGAACAAGTTGCATGCCCGCCGTTACCACTACGCCATCAGCAACCAGCTGTCGCTCGACTGGTTCAACCGCCAACTCCCCCCTGAACAGCAGTTGCGCCCGTTGGCAGTGGTGGAGGACCAGGCCCTGGCCTGTCTGGTGCGCAATGACCCGGCCTTGCCGGTGCAGGGTATCTTGCGCGCCTTGCTGCGAATGAAGGCATCCGGGGAGATCCAGCGCATGATCGAGCGCTACACCCAGGGGCAAAAGCAATCGATGCAGCCAGCCTCTGCGCCTTCATGAGCCATTACCCTCCGGGCGCAACCGACAAGCCCAACGCCTCGCGGGTCAGTCGCAGCATCAGCGCCGTTTCATCCATCGCCTGTTGCAATTGCCGCCCATGCTCAAGCTGCAGGCGCTCGGCCTCGGGCATTCCAGCCTCACGCAGGCGTTGCCCATCGCTGATCCGCTGAAAGCGGGCGTCCAGTTCCAGCCATGCCGACGCACGTCGCTGGTGCAGATACTCGACCCAGTACGGCTGGGCCACCATGAACCGAGGCAACCCTGCCTGCACCGACTCTCCTTGCACATGAGCCACTGCCGCATCCAGTTGCTCAGCATCAAGGGTGAGATCGGAGAGGATCAGGTCCCGGGCATCGCTGGGCAACGCAAGCCGTCCATGCAGTTCTTGCTGATAGAGCAACTGCAGTTCGTCTCGACGGGCAAACAGCTCGGGTTGCAGCAACACCTGGTCAATCACGAAGCGCCGCAGTTCAGCGCGATTGAAAGATGCCTGGGCAAAATCCAGCAACTGCCGGGGCCCATGCTCCTGCAAGGCCTCCACCAAGGCACGATACCCCTGAACCCTGATTTCCAGGTTCTCGAACGCCAGCAATGGATGACCGATGCCCTGCTGCGGGTCGCTGGCAAAGCTGAACAAGTCTTCGGCCATCGGCCCTTCGATTGCGTAGTGCAATAGGGCCCCTACCCGCGCGCGCATCGTCTCGACCTGCTCCTGCGCCTCGACAGTTTGCGCCAGGCGCTCCAGCACCGTCATCAACGGGTTCGCCCGGGGCTCATTGCGCAATCGTTGCCAGTACTCGACTCGTTGCCGGTTGGCAGAGGCCGGAGCAGTCCAGAACTGTTGCGCGTCATCACCAGCCACAACCCGAACTGGCGTTGGCGGCGCCTGCAGCCGGCGTAAGCGTCGATACTGCTCATCGGACAGCAAATTGCCTTCCAGCTCGACCCGGCGCAAAAAGCTGCGTGGTTCTTCGAGGAAGTGTTCGGGCAACTGGCTGATCTGGTTGTCGCTCAGGTCGACCCACTCCAGCCTTGGACGGTCATGTAGCCCCTCCGGGATGCGGGTGATCTCAGTGCTGCTCAAGGTCAGGATGCGTAACTGGGGCAATCTGCTCACATCAGGCGGATTGCCCAAGGGGTTGCCCTCCAGATGAAGGCTGTCCAGATTCAGCAAATGCCCAATTCGCGCGGCATCCCGGGCATCAAGCACGATTCGGTTGTTGCTCATGCGCAGATTCTGCAGGCTCAGGCGATTTTCGATACCGGCAGGTATTACGGTCAGCTCGTTCCCGGAAAGATCCAGGTAGCGAAGCCGGCCAAAGTGGGCAAGAAACTCCGCCGGCACTTGTGCCAGGTTCATGCCGGCCATATCCAGCTCCAGCACATGATGCAGGTCTACGGTGCGCAACCCGGGCAACTCGCCAACCGCCAGGCCACCGAGATCCAGGCGATAACCCAGGGTACGTCCCAGCGGCGTGCGTATACTTGGCGACTGGTGACGCCAGGCCTGGATCAGACGCTCGCTGAACTGTTGCCGACTGAGCACCTGCTCGTCACCCGTTGAGGCCCCCTGCCAGCGCTGCAGCACCGATTGCAGCCTCTGCAGCTCTTCGCGGCGGCGCTGCAACACCGCACGCGCCTCAATCGGGCGAGCGCGATAGGGCTCAAGGTAGGCCGCTATATCTTCAGCCGAATAGTCAGGGTAAAGCTCGAGGATTTCCTCTTCAATAGAGCGGGGCGACACCGGTAGCCGGGCACTGCCACCACTCAAGGCGTAGCCGAGACGACCATCGGCAAAGCGCTGCAGCGGCGCCCACCACTGCTCCTGTACCTCTCCCAGAACACGACGGGCCATTTGCCGGTGCACGCTGGCTAGCTCCCCAAGCTGACGACGCACTGCGGTCAAGTCTTCCTGCGCCTCAAGGCCGGCCAGCTCCCAGGCCAGCGCAAGCAGGTCGCGGGGCTCCGCCTCCGGGTGCTGGCTGTCGACATACAGGTCACCCCGGCGGATCAGGGTTCGGCCTTGCCCGACCGGGCCCACCCCTTCGATACCGAGCTGCAGCGCCGCTGGCCAGCGCGGGTCCTGCATCAACATGTGCAGCAGTAGCCGGTCACAATCAGTATTGGCCATTTGCGGCCAGAAAAACCCCTCCAGCGCCTGCGCCAGACGTGCCTCACGCAGGGCTTGCCGCGCCTGCCTGGCCAGGCGCAGCGGCAAACGCGGGGCACGGCTCATGCGCAAGCGTTCAGCGCTGCTGGCCTTGGCGTCGATTTCCTCGACGACAGCCCGCCCCAGCCCGGGAAAATCACGCGCCACCAGTGAAACGGGCGGCGGTTGCTCGATTGCCAGGCAATGCTCGAAAAATCTGCGCCAGTTTGCATGCAACCACTCGTGCATTTGCATCGGCAGGACCGACGCATCATCCGGCGAAGACATCAGCTGCAACACACGCGTGGCCAACTGGTCATCGACCGTGGCAGAGGGGCTTTGCAGTTGTTCACTGAAACGCTGCAAACGGCGCTGCAAGCGCGCACGGCTACAAGCATCCATCAGGGCTCCGTGTGCCGCGCGCTGTTGCACGTGCAGTTGCCGCAACTGCGCTTCATCGGTGCCGCTGACTGCCAGGACAGAGGCTATTTCCTCATCGCTGAAATCGTCGACACCGGGGCCCAGGCGACGAAACAGGTACTGACTACCCTGCCACCGATGCGGGCTGTCAAAACGGCTGCGCCAGGCGCCCTCGCCATTGTGTTCAAGCGCAGGCGCCCAGGCGCCATTGCGCACAGGGTGGCGAATTCGCCAGGAACCGCTCCCGGGATCCTGCTCGACATGATAGAAGCGCTCTTCGATACGCACGACCTGCTGCTCGCCTGCCAGGTAAATACCCTGCTCGGATGCGGTGCCCACGGTCGCCGGATCCAGGTCAAGGGCATAAGGCGCCAGGTCCGGAAGACAAAGACGCTGCCCGCCCCCCTCCTTGTTCACCAGCGCCAACGCCTTGAACAGCGCCGAGTTGCGCACCAGCGTGGCCGCAGTACCGATAACCACCGCCCCGGCCGCCAGCCCGGCGACCTCCCCTACGACATGGGTCAGGCAATTGAATGCCTCATGACGATCACCTTCGGCCCAATCCTCCAGGCCTGTGAATACCTCGTTCATTAATTGACTGGCTACCACCCCGAACAGCACCTCGCCCACGCCCGGCACCACAAAAGCCGCCAGGCCCAACACATCCAGGCCGAGCTCCAGCGCCTTGTCCAGGGTGGACTGGCGCTCGCTGGCATCCAGTGTTGCGGTCGGCACCGCGATAAAACGCGCGTCATCCTTGAGCTGGTCCAGGCGCTGGTTGAACAGATCCTCGAACAAGGCCGTCGGTCGCAGGACTGCATCCAGCGCCAAAGATGGGCTGGAGAGCGCCACCTGTTTACCATTGCGCTGCTCGAACAAACGGCTTTGCAGCTGAGCCTGCAACGCAGGCCACTGGCGGCGCAGGGCAAAGCGCAAAAAGAATTGCCGATAGCTGTCTCTGGACAGCTTGCCAGCCAGGTCCTGCTCGAACTCGTCCCAACCGGCGTATTCCTTGAGCGGTGAAAACGGATCTTCCGGGATGTGGACCAACAGCCTGCCCCAGGGCCGCTGAATCGCTGCCAGATGCCCCAGCGGCTGAAACCTGAACTCGAATACAGTGATGCCCCCGAGTTCGATTCCCGCCATCTTCAAGCGCTTGTACTGCAACGGTACCCCTTGTTCCTTGATACCGGCCTTCAGCTCACTGACCCCAAGCATGTGCTGATACATTGCCACGCTGATTGCGCCACGCATCAGCGCCACATGAGCATCGACCTGCAGGGCGTAACGATCGCACTCGCGAAACAGCTCACGTGTCGATCGGGGAATACCGACGACCCCGTCGGGGTCAAACACCGACTCAATGTGTTTCTGATACTGGCCGCCCAGATCCAGCTCACGACAGAACCTGACGAATTCCAGGACACCGACCCCCTGAACACGCGTACCCGCACGCCGAAACGATGACAGCCTTACCAAGGTGCTATCACTCTGTTCCTGAGCGGCAGTGAAATTGTGCAGCGCCGCCTGAAGGAGCCCTTGCTCGATATAGTTCCGCTTCCTGTACCAGCCGAAGCCAGACGGATACCAGCCAGCAATCTGCTGGCTGGTGCGGATGAAGCGGTCCCCGACTGGCCTCAGTCTTGAAGCAAAGTATCGGTGCAACGCCTCGTTGAATCGTGTTTGGGTAAACGCCTGGACCGTTTGCAGCGGCGCCAGCAAGCGCGCCCGCGCCGCACGGCTGGCCTCGCAGGCACGCATGCTGACACTCAGCTTTGCCAACAGTGCTGGCGGAGCAGAACGCAACCAGGCAGGTAGCTGTTGGCGAAGGAATTCGAGATTGAAACTGGCTGCGGAGAAATCCGCGGGCGGTGTGGGGGCTGAAGACGCTTGTGCTTGCTCGGGTGCTGACATGAACATTCTCCCTGTAGGTCCAGGTCAAAGACACTACGGGGTTGTCGGACAGCCACGGCACTACAAGCTTATCGCCAGGCATGAAAATACCGGCAACGCCCAGCGGTAGGCCAGTGCGATCAGGAAGGTGTTTGGTGAGAAGGTAAAACAGAGCGCCAATAGGCAAGATGGGTGGCAACCCCACCAGCCACACCCCGGCACACAATGTTCCCGCTGTGGCTGCTTCCTTCCGGATCTGACCAGGTTCACGGGTAATCGTTGCGGGGGGACCGATGGGGTCACCATTACGCATGCTCATCTGGCGACGAGCCGCGCCATTGTACCGGCATCAACTCAAGATACAACCACTAAATTTAAAAAAACCATCACCACTCAATGACTTGGCATTGCTTCACGGGAGCGCGGCGCCCGCTTGGTCGAGCATCGGTGGCGTTGGCTGGGTGACCCGCAGATGGATAAAGTGCAGCTTGGCAACCACTGGCTTGCCCAGCACGAACGGATAGAAATCCACCTGCCCCATGCTGCGCGACAGCTCATTGAGCATCGCTGACAGCTCGACCCAGGCATTGATGAAGGCGAGAAAGTCTTTTGCCCCGGGGTCATCCGGGCGATACAGGTCCTCGCGGGTGAAGGGCGGGAAGTCCAGCTCCAGGCTACTGGCATTCATGCCCAATGCCAGCGCGGTGTCGACCGCATCGGTCATGTGCAGGTAATGCGCCCAGGTTTCGGCCCAGTCTTCCCAGGGGTGCATGGTCGCGTAGGCACTGACATGGGCAGCCGCCCAATCACTTGGCGCCCCCAGCTGGTAGTGACGGTCGAGCGCCTCGCTGTAGCTTTCGCGCTCGTCTCCAAAGAGGTCGCGAAAGCCGTCGAGCCAATGGCTGCCCGCAATCAGACGGTCCCAGTAGTAGTGACCGACTTCATGGCGCAGATGGCCCAGCAGGGTGCGATAGGGTTCGTGCAGTTGCACCCGCACCCGCTCGCGCCAGTCATCATCGGCCTCGCGTACATCGAGGGTGATCAGGCCATTGGCATGGCCGGTGATGGGCGCGTTGCCCTCAAGATCGACGCCAATGAAATCAAAGGCCAGGCCCGGGCCGCCCTCCGCGCCTTTCGGCTCCACCGGCAAGCCCAGGTGCAACAACTGCGCGGTCAGACGACGCTTGGCGGTTTCCAGCTTGCGCCAGCGTGGGTGGTTGTCGGTGATGGAAAGGTCGGGGATGGTGCGGTTCAGGCGACAGGCCAGGCACAGGCTTTCGGACTCCTCCCCGGCCAGCAGCCAGTTGCAGGCCGCCGGGGTATCGAGATTGGCACAGCGGCGCAGCGGTCCGGCTTCAGGCGCGCCATCGAGCAGCCACAGCCCCTCTGCAGGCCCGGGCAAGAGGCTGGCGACACGGTTGCCCGACGGCCAGTAGCCCAGTGCCGACTGGCAGGCCAGGCACTGGCTGTTGCGAAAGAACACCGACTGCCCGCACTGGCATTGCCAGACCCGATCCGGGCGTTGTTGCTGGGTGACGAAGGGCGCCGCGATCCTGGCGCCCAGCTGTTCGAAAAAACGGTACATGGCGATCCCTCCTGGCTGCCTGCCAAGACTAGACCATGGTGATCGCCGCGAGTGCCGCGCTTATATCTCGATACCGTGCCCGGCCAGGAAGCTGACAAAGGCATCTTCATCCAGCACCTTCAGGCCCAGCTCATTGGCTTTGGCCAGCTTGGAGCCGGCGCCGGGGCCGGCGACCACGCAGTGGGTCTTGGCCGACACCGAGCCTGCGACCTTGGCCCCGAGGCTTTCCAGCTTGTCCTTGGCCACATCGCGGCTCATGCGCTCCAGCGAACCGGTCAGCACCCAGGTCTGGCCGGCCAGAGGCAAGCCTTCGGCGACTTTCTTCTCGCTCGACCAGTGCATGCCGAAGTCGCGCAATTGCGCTTCGATGGCCAGGGCCAGGGCAGCGTTCTCAGGCACCTGGAAGAATGCGCGAACCGCTTCGGCCGGCTTGGCCGCCAGGGCCTGGCGCAGGTCGATGCCGTCGGCAGCGATGATTTTTTCCAGGCTGTCGAGCTTGGCTACCAGCTTCTCGGCACCGGTGGGCCCGACCGAGGGAATATCCAGCTTGGCAATCAGCCCGGCCAGGGTGGTGCTGGCCGCGAACTCGGCCCCCAGTTCACCTTCATCTTGCAATTGCAGGCCGCGCTCAAGCAACTGGGCGATCACCGTGCGGTTGTGTTCATCTTCGAAGAAGCTGTGGATCTCGTGGGCGACTTCCAGGCCGATATCCGGCAGGTAGGTCAGCACCTGCGGCAACGCTGCCATGACCCGCTGCAACGAACCCAGCGAGCGCGCCAGGACCTTGGCGGTCTCTTCGCCCACGTCAGGGATGCCCAGCGCATAGATGAAACGCGCAAGACCCGGCTGCTTGCTCGCCTCGATCGCCGCCAGCAGGTTCTTGCTCGACAGCTCGGCGAAGCCCTCGAGATCGACGATCTGCTCGAACGTCAGCTGGTAGAGGTCGGCTGGCGAACGGATCAGGCCTTCATCCACCAGTTGCTCGACGCTCTTCTCGCCCAGGCCTTCGATGTCCATGGCCCGGCGCGATACATAGTGGATGATCGCCTGCTTGAGCTGCGCGGCGCAGGCCAGGCGGCCGACGCAACGGTACACAGCGCCCTCGCTGACGGTCTCTTTGCCCTTGCTGCGCTTGACCAGCTGGGTGCGCTCGACCTGCGAGCCGCATACCGGGCACTCGGTAGGAATATGCACCGGGCGGGCGTCTTCGGGACGGCGCTCGGTGACCACCTGCATCACCTGCGGGATCACATCGCCAGCACGGCGGATGATCACCGTGTCACCGATCATCAGGCCCAGGCGCGCCACCTCGTCCATGTTGTGCAAGGTGGCGTTGGACACCGTCACGCCCGCCACCTTGACCGGCTTGAGCCGGGCGACGGGGGTTACCGCGCCAGTACGGCCGACCTGGAACTCGACATCCAGCACTTCGGTCAGCTCTTCCATGGCCGGGAACTTGTGGGCAATCGCCCAGCGTGGTTCTCGGGCACGGAAACCCAGTTCGCGCTGGGAAGCCAGGCTGTTGACCTTGAACACCACGCCATCGATCTCGTAAGGCAGGTCGTTGCGCCGGGCGCCGATATCGCGGTAATACTCCAGGCACTCAGCGACGCCGGCGGCATGGCGCAGCTCGCGGCTGATCGGCATGCCCCAGGCCTTGAGCTGCTCCAGGGTGCCGATATGGGTGTCGGCGATCTGCGCCGACACCTGGCCGACGCCGTAGCAGCAGAATTCCAGCGGACGGCTGGCGGTGATCTTCGAATCAAGCTGACGCAGGCTGCCGGCAGCGGCGTTGCGCGGGTTGGCGAAGGTCTTGCCGCCGACTTCGATCTGCGCCTGGTTCAGGCGTTCGAAACCGGCCTTGGACATGAACACTTCGCCGCGCACTTCCAGCACCGCCGGCCAGCCCTCGCCCTGCAACTTGAGCGGAATGTTGCGCACGGTGCGCACGTTGACACTGATGTCTTCGCCGGTGGTGCCGTCGCCACGGGTGGCACCCTGCACCAGCTGCCCATCACGGTACAGCAGGCTGACTGCCAGGCCGTCGAGCTTGGGTTCGCAGCTGTAATCGACTGCCTCACCATCGCCCAGCAGATCAGCGGTCGGCAGGTCCAAGCCCTCCACCACGCGACGATCGAACTCGCGCAGGTCGTTTTCTTCAAAAGCGTTACCGAGGCTGAGCATCGGCACCTCATGACGCACCTGGCTGAACGCCGACAGCGCCGAACCACCGACGCGCTGGGTCGGCGAGTCAGCAGTCACAAGATCCGGGTGTTCGGCTTCCAGGGTCTTGAGTTCATTGAACAGGCGGTCGTATTCGGCGTCCGGCACGCTCGGCTCATCAAGCACGTAGTAGCGATAGTTGTGCTGGTCGAGTTCGGCACGCAGTTCAAGGATTCGGGATTCGGCGGTCATGGTGTGTCGTCTCTTGCAAAGCAAAAGAGCAGCCTTGGCTGCTCTTTGGGGCATGTCTCTACTATCGGTTGCGTCTTCATCGCCGGCAAGGCCGGCTCCCACAGTGGGAGCCGGCCTTGCCGGCGATGCTCTTAGCGCTTCTGGGTCAGCGCACGGCGCTCGAACTCGACGATTCGCTGGCGGTAATGCTCGATGGTCTGCGCGGTCATCACGCTGCGCTGGTCATCCTTGAGCTCGCCATTGAGTTCGTGGGCCAGCTTGCGCGCTGCCGCCACCATCACGTCGAAGGCCTGCTTGGGATGACGCGGGCCTGGCAGGCCGAGGAAGAAGCTCACCGCGCGGGTGCTGAAGTGATCGATGTCGTCGAGGTCGAACACGCCTGGCTTGACCGCGTTGGCCATCGAGAACAGCACTTCGCCATTACCGGCCATGCTTTCGTGACGGTGGAAGATGTCCATTTCACCGAAACGCAGGCCGCTTTCGAGAATGTTCTGCAGCAATGCCGGGCCTTTGAAGCCGCCTTCATCGCGGGAAATCACGCTGATCACCAGCACTTCTTCAACCGGCGGCAGGTCTTTGTCGGCAATCGAACCATAGCCGCTGGTTTTCGGGCTTTCGTCCGGGAAGTCATCGTCTGCATTGCCGAACAGATCAGGCTCTCGCGGCTCGGCGGCCAGGTTCAGGTCGCCCTGCTGGGGCTCGTTGCCGCGCTTGTTGCGCTTGTTCTTGCCAACCTTGGGTTCACGCTCACGGTCACGCCCGGCACTCATCGACGGCAGGTCGTGCTCGTCCAGCGCCGGCTCCTTGTGGGTGTCGAGCACGCGTGGCTCGCCGATCACTTCAGGTGTGCTGTCATCGTCCGGCAGGTTGGAAAAGCTGCGGTCCAGACGGAATTTCAACTTGCCCTTGCCGCCGCGCATGCGGCGCCAGCCGTCGAAAAGAATACCGGCAATGACAATAATGCCGATGACGATCAGCCACTCGCGCAGACCGATTTCCATGTAATCCCGTGCCTCTGTAAAAAATGCTGAAAAATAAAGGGTTTAAACCCCTTTAAAACGTGGCGCCAACTCTATGTTCTGACAGGCGTTTTACCCACGCAAAAAAATAAGTGACATTAAGCTAGCACGACCAAAGATAACTTTACACCGTCTGTCGCAACTGACAGGGCCATTTACCGCAAGTTCGCGCCTTATTGCCTCGAATCAGGCGTCGACCATGGCCATCGCCTCCTCCACATCCACCGCCACCAGCCGTGAACAACCCGGTTCATGCATGGTCACGCCCATCAGTTGATCGGCCATCTCCATGGCGATCTTGTTGTGGGTGATGTAGATGAACTGCACCGTCTGGCTCATCTCTTTCACCAGCCGGGCGTAACGCCCGACGTTGGCATCGTCCAGTGGCGCATCGACTTCATCGAGCATGCAGAACGGTGCCGGGTTCAACTTGAAAATGGCAAATACCAGGGCCAGGGCGGTCAGCGCTTTCTCACCGCCCGAGAGCAGGTGAATGGTGCTGTTCTTCTTGCCCGGTGGCCGCGCCATGATTGTCACCCCTGTATCGAGTAGATCTTCGCCCGTCAGTTCCAGATAAGCGCTGCCGCCACCGAAAACTTTTGGGAAAAGTGCCTGTAATCCGGCATTTATCTGATCAAAGGTATCCTTGAAGCGGTTGCGGGTTTCCTTGTCGATCTTGCGAATGACGTTCTCGAGGGTGTCCAGGGCTTCGACCAGATCGGCGTCCTGGGCATCCAGGTAGCGCTTGCGTTCGGACTGCTGCTGGTACTCGTCGATGGCCGCCAGGTTGATCGCGCCCAGGCGTTGGATGCGCGCATCGATGCGCTCGAGCTCCTGTTCGGCTTCCTGCTCGCTGGCCTGCTCGCCCAGAGTCGCCAGCACTCCGTCCAGATCGTAACCGTCGGCATGCAGTTGCTCCTGCAAAGTCTTGCGCCGCACGCTCAAGCCTTGCCACTCCAGGCGGTGCTGCTCGAGCTGGCCACGCAGCAGCTGCGATTGCTGTTCGGCCTGGGTGCGGCGTTTTTCGGCGTCACGCAGCTCGCGGTCGGCTTCGTCCATGTGCAGGCGTGCCTGTCGCATCTCGTCGTCGACGCTCATGCGCTTTTCCAGCAGCTCTTCAAGCTTGAGGCGCAGCTCTTCCAGCGGCGCCTCGCCCTCCTCCAGGTTCAGAGTGAGCTGTTCGCGCTTCTCGCTCAGGCGCTCCGATTGCAGCTCCAGGCGCTCCAGGGCCTGGCGGGTGGAATCATGCTGGGCGCGCAGCGAACCCAGGCGTACGGCCAACTGATGGCCGTGATCCTTGTGCTGGCGGGCCTCCTGGCGCACCCGGTCGAGGCGCTCGCGCAGGCTGTCGCGCTGGGCCAGCAGCAATTCGCGCTGCTCGGTGTCCTGGGCCATCAGATCGAGGGCTTCCTGCAGTTGCAGGCGCGACTCGCCAAGGTTTTCGTGTTCGAGGCTGCGCTGTTCGAGCAGCTCGGCAAGCTCTTCTTCCAGCCGGCGACGGCGCAAGCTCAACTGCTCAGCGCGAGCCTTGCCGGCCGAGAGCCTGGCGTTGAGCTCGCTTTGCTGACGGGCTTCGTCCTGGGCGCGGCGACGCAATTGCTCACGGCGCTCTTCCAGTTCTTGTTGCTGCTCGCGCAGTTCCTGCAATCTGGTTTCCAGCAGTTCCAGCGCCGCTTCATGCGCTTGCAGCTCCTGGCCCAGGCGCTCCAGCTCCTGGCCACGGGCGAGCACGCCGCCCTGGGCGTCGCTGGCACGGCTGACGCGCAAAAAGTGCCGGCCAACCCAGTAACCGTCGCGGCTGATCAGGCTTTGCCCATCAGCCAGTTGAGCACGCAAGGCCAGAGCCTGTTCGAGGCTCTCGACCGGTTTGACCTGGCCGAGCCAGGGCGCCAGATCGATGCGTCCCTCGACCTTGTCGAGCAGGCTACCGGCAATGCGCAATCCTTCGCCACGGCTGTCGAGCAGGCGCAGCTCGCCCTGCTCGAAGGCGCCCAGGTCCAGGGCGCTGAAATCGTCGACCAGCACCGCCTGCAGATCGGCGCCCAGTACGGTTTCCACCGCAAGCTCCCAACCCGGCTCAACGCGCAAGCCTTCGGCCAGGCGCGGACGCTGGTCCAGACCCTGCTCGCGCAGCCATTGCGCGGTGCCGGTGCCGGGGTCGAGCGCTGCCTGTTGCAAGGCTTCGAGTGAGGCCAGGCGGCCGCCCAGGCGCTGCAATTCACCCTGGGCTTGCTGCTGGGCCTGCACCGCCTGCTGTAGCTCTTCGCGCAGGGCTTCGAGCTGCTCGACCACCTGCAGCTCTTCTATCTGAAGTTCTTCGAGCAGCAACTCGCTGGTCGCCACCTGCTCACCCAGCTCAAGGATGGCTGCGTCTTCCGGGTCGGCGCTGAGCTGGTCGCGCTCTTCGCCGAGCTTGCGCTGGCGCTCGGCCAGGCGCTCGAGGCTGGTTTCCAGCTGCTGGATGCGCGCCTGCTGCACTTCGGCCTGGCGCCGCGGCTCGGCCGAGCGGGTGTTGAAGCTGTCCCACTGCTCCTGCCAGCCGTGCATGGTGGTTTCGGCGTCTTCCAGGGTGGCGGCGGCCTCTTCGGCGGCAGCCAGGGTCAGTTCCTGCTCGGGTTCGAGCATCTGCAGCTCTTCGCCCAGGGTGGCGAGCATGGTGCGGTCGTGGCCCAGGTGCGACTCGGTCTCCAGACGCGCGCGCTCGGCTTCCTTGAAGTCATCCTGCAACTGGCGCAAGCGCTGCTGGCCGTGCTGGATGCTCTGCTCGACCCGGGCGATATCGCCGCCAACCGAATAGAAACGCCCCTGCACCAGGTTGAAGCGCTCGGACAGCTCATGATGGCCATCACGCAGGCGCTCGATGCTGGCATCAGCATTGCGCTGTTCGGCCACCAGGGCCTCGAAGGCCACTTCCTGGTCACCGATCACCGCTTCGCGCTGGGCCACCTGATCGTTCAGGGCCTGCCAGCGCAGCGCGGCCAGTTGCGCCTTGAGCTGACGTTCCTCGGCTTTATATTCCTTGTACTTCTCGGCCGCCTGGGCCTGGCGGTGCAGGCGTTCGAGCTGGCGCTCAAGCTCTTCGCGCAGGTCGGTCAGGCGTTCGAGGTTCTCGTGGGTACGGCGGATGCGGTTCTCGGTCTCGCGCCGGCGCTCCTTGTACTTGGAGATGCCCGCCGCTTCTTCGATGAAATTGCGCAGGTCTTCGGGCTTGGCTTCGATCAGCTTGGAGATCATCCCCTGCTCGATGATCGAATAACTGCGCGGGCCCAGGCCGGTGCCGAGGAAGATATCGGTAATGTCCCGGCGCCGGCATTTGGCGCCGTTGAGGTAATAGGTGTTCTGCCCGTCGCGGGTCACCTTGCGGCGAATGGAGATTTCCGCATACGCCGCGTATTCACCGACCAGGGTACTGTCGGAGTTGTCGAAGACCAGTTCGATGCTGGCCTGGCTCACCGGCTTGCGGCTGGTCGAGCCATTGAAGATGACGTCGGTCATCGACTCGCCACGCAGGTTTTTTGCCGAACTTTCGCCCATCACCCAGCGCACCGCATCGATGATGTTGGACTTGCCGCAGCCATTGGGGCCAACCACGGCGGCCATGTTGCTGGGGAAGTTGACCGTGGTCGGGTCGACGAACGACTTGAACCCGGCCAGGCGAATGCACTTTAAGCGCATGCTCAGGCAGTCGCCAGCGCCGCCAGCACCAGCTCGCAGCTGCGCTGGCAGTACTCGGCCAGCACCGTGCGGATGCGCAGCTGGTCTCGGGCCACCACAGCTTCGAGCAGGTTGGCAAACAGCACCAGGAAGTCGTTCATGTTGGCCTTGCGCTGGTCCAGCGCCAGGTAATAGGTACGACTCATGGCCGGCTGCAGGTTCTCGACGGTTTCCTGCAGGTAGGGGTTGTTGGCAAACGGATAGGCGGCGCGCATCACCGCGAAGCTTTCGTCGACGAAGGCGCGGATGTCCTGGCGCTCGAACGCGCCGGTCAGGCGCTGCTGGATCTTGAGGAACGGCAGCAGGTCGCCATCGTTACGCCAGTTCAGGGCCACGGCATTGCCGAGCAGGTTGTACAACTCACCCATCAGCGTGCACAGGCTGCGCACATTATGCTCATTGAGCTCGGTCACATGGGCGCCACGACGCGGCAGGATGGTCACCAGGTGGCGGCGTTCGAGGATCAGCAGCGCCTCGCGCACCGACCCACGGCTGACATTCAATGCCTGGGTGACCTTCTGCTCCTGGATCCGCTCGGCGGGCTTGAGCTCGCCGCGGATGATCCGCTCGGCCAGGTAATGGGCAATTTGCTCGGAGAGGCTGTCCGGCGCCTTGAACGTCATGGTTTTCCTTCAAAATCATTGAACTGTGCACAAGCGCCGAATTGTAGCGCACTTGCCCCCGCGCCGCGCAGTGGCCATGCAGCAGAAGTTGGCACGATTGGCGCAAAAGATTCGGATCACGCAGGGCCAACTATGCTCATAACAGAGCACCTGTGAAAGGGCGGAAGCGCCACGAGAAATTTCCTGACCCAAAGGTCAGAAAATTGTTGACCTAAAAATCAAGTCTGCTTACAGTCCGCTCAACAACAATAAGTCGCTTGTGAGGCCTTCCCGTGATCCAGTTTCTACTTAACCAGGAGCTGCGCAGTGAGCATGCCCTGGACCCCAACCTGACCGTGCTTGAGTATCTTCGTGAACACCTGGGCAAGTCCGGTACCAAGGAAGGCTGCGCCAGCGGCGATTGTGGCGCTTGCACCGTAGTGGTCGGCGAGCTGGCCCAGGGCGAGGACGGCCGCGAGCACATTCGCTACCGCAGTCTCAACTCCTGCCTGACTTTTGTCTCCTCGCTGCACGGCAAACAGTTGATCAGCGTCGAAGGCCTCAAGCACCAGGGCAAGCTGCACAGCGTGCAGCAGGCCATGGCCGATTGCCACGGCTCGCAATGCGGCTTCTGTACTCCGGGCTTTGTCATGTCGCTGTTCGCCCTGCAAAAGAACAGCGATGCACCCGATTTGCACAAAGCCCAGGAAGCCCTGGCCGGCAACCTTTGCCGTTGCACCGGTTACCGGCCTATCCTCGCCGCTGCCGAGCAGTCCTGCTGCCAGGCCAGGCCTGATCAGTTCGATAGCAGCGAAGCCCAGACCATCGCCCGCCTCAACGCCATCGCCCCGAGCGAAACCGGCGAGCTCAACAGCGGCGACAAGCGCTGCCTGGTGCCGCTGACCGTGGCCGACCTGGCCGAGCTGTACGGCTCGCACCCCGAAGCCCGCTTGCTCGCCGGCGGCACCGACCTGGCGCTGGAAGTCACCCAGTTCCACAAGACCCTGCCGGTGATGATCTATGTCGGCAACGTCGCCGAACTCAAGCGCATCGACACTCAAGCCGAGCACCTGGAAATCGGCGCGGCCACGCCGCTGACCGACTGCTACGACGCCCTGAGCCGCGAATACCCGGACTTCGGCGAGCTGCTGCACCGCTTCGCCTCGCTGCAGATCCGCAACCAGGGCACCCTGGGCGGCAACATCGGCAATGCCTCGCCAATCGGCGACTCGCCGCCCCTGCTGATTGCCCTGGATGCGCAGATCGTCCTGCGCAAAGGTGACAACACCCGCACCCTGGCCCTGGAAGACTACTTCATCGATTACCGCATCACGGCGCGCCAGGAAAGTGAGTTCATCGAGAAGATCATCGTGCCACGGGCCCGCGCCGACTGGGCGTTTCGCGCCTACAAGGTGTCCAAGCGCCTGGACGACGACATCTCGGCAGTCTGCGCGGCGTTCAACCTGCGTATCGAGAACGGTGTTGTCGCGGCGGCGCGCATCGCCTTCGGCGGCATGGCGGCGATCCCCAAGCGCGCCCGCGCCTGCGAAGCGGCGCTGGTCGGCAAGGCCTGGAACCAGGCCAGCGTCGAACGCGCCTGCCAGGCCCTGGCCGAGGACTTCACGCCGCTCTCGGATTTTCGCGCGAGCAAGGAGTACCGCCTGCTCAGCGCGCAGAACCTGCTGCGCAAATACTTCATCGAACTGCAAACGCCGCACATCGAAACTCGGGTGACCGCTTATGTCTAACCATCACGTCGCCAAAAGCCAGGCCGAAATGGCAGAACTGTTCAGCCAGGACCTGACCACCGGAGTCGGCCGCAGCCTCAAGCACGACAGTGCCGACAAACATGTGTCCGGCGAAGCGGTGTACATCGATGACCGTCTGGAATTTCCCAACCAGCTGCATGTGTATGCGCGCCTGTCAGATCGCGCCCACGCCCGGGTGTTGAGCATCGACACCCGCCCCTGTTACGCCTTCGAGGGCGTGCGCATCGCCATCACCCATGAAGATGTGCCGGGCCTCAAGGACATCGGCCCGCTGCTGCCCGGCGACCCGCTACTGGCGATCGACACCGTCGAATTCGTCGGCCAGCCGGTGGTTGCCGTCGCTGCCCGTGACCTGGATACCGCGCGCCGCGCGGCCATGGCCGCGATCATCGAGTACGAAGACCTGGAGCCGGTGCTGGACGTGGTCGAGGCGCTGCGCAAGAAGCACTTCGTGCTCGACAGCCACACCCACCAGCGCGGCGATTCGGTCAGCGCCCTGGCCAGCGCCCCGCACCGCCTGCAAGGCACCCTGCACATCGGCGGCCAGGAGCACTTCTACCTGGAAACCCAGATCTCCTCGGTGATGCCCACCGAAGACGGCGGGATGATCGTCTACTGCTCGACCCAGAACCCCACCGAAGTGCAGAAGCTGGTGGCCGAAGTGCTCGACGTGCCGATGAACAACATCGTCGTCGACATGCGTCGCATGGGCGGCGGTTTTGGCGGCAAGGAAACCCAGGCGGCCAGCCCCGCCTGCCTGTGCGCGGTCATCGCCCACCTCACCGGCCAACCGACCAAGATGCGCCTGCCACGGGTCGAGGACATGCTGATGACCGGCAAGCGCCACCCGTTCTATATCGAGTACGACGTCGGTTTCGATGACAACGGCCGCCTGCATGGCATCAATTTCGACCTGGCCGGCAACTGCGGCTGCTCGCCGGACCTCTCGGCCTCGATCGTCGACCGTGCAATGTTCCACGCCGACAACGCCTATTACCTCGGCGATGCCACCATCCACGGCCACCGCTGCAAGACCAATACCGCCTCCAATACTGCCTACCGTGGCTTCGGCGGCCCGCAAGGCATGGTCGCCATCGAAGAGGTCATGGACCATATCGCCCGCCACCTGGCCCTTGACCCGCTGGCAGTGCGCAAGGCCAACTACTACGGCAAGACCGAGCGCAACGTCACCCACTACTACCAGACCGTCGAGCACAACATGCTCGAAGAGATCACCGCCGAGCTCGAAGCCAGCAGTGACTATGCCGAGCGCCGCGAATCGATCCGCCGCTTCAACGCCAACAGCCCGATCCTCAAGAAAGGCCTGGCGCTGACCCCGGTAAAATTCGGCATCTCGTTCACCGCCAGCTTCCTCAACCAGGCCGGCGCCCTGGTGCATATTTATACCGATGGCAGCATTCACCTGAACCACGGTGGCACCGAAATGGGCCAGGGCCTGAACACCAAGGTCGCGCAGGTGGTGGCCGAAGTGTTCCAGGTGGATTTTCAGCGCATCCAGATCACCGCGACCAACACCGACAAGGTGCCCAACACCTCGCCGACCGCGGCCTCCAGCGGCGCCGACCTGAACGGCAAGGCAGCGCAGAATGCCGCCGAGATCCTCAAGCAGCGCCTGACCGAATTTGCCGCGCGCCAGTACAAGGTCAGCGAAGAGGACGTCGAGTTCCGCAACGGTCATGTGCGCGTGCGCGATGAAATCCTCAGCTTCGAAGCGCTGGTACAGCAGGCGTATTTCGCCCAGGTGTCGCTGTCGAGCACCGGTTTCTACAAGACCCCGAAGATCTACTACGACCGCAGCCAGGCGCGTGGCCGACCGTTCTACTACTTCGCCTTTGGCGCGGCCTGCGCCGAAGTGATCGTCGACACCCTGACCGGCGAGTACAAGATGCTGCGCACCGACATCCTGCACGACGTCGGCGCCTCGCTGAACCCGGCCATCGACATCGGCCAGGTCGAGGGCGGTTTTATCCAGGGCATGGGCTGGCTGACCACCGAAGAGCTGGTGTGGAACGCCAAGGGCAAGCTGATGACCAACGGCCCGGCCAGCTACAAGATCCCGGCGGTGGCCGACATGCCGGTGGATCTGCGCGTCAAGCTGGTGGAAAACCGCAAGAACCCGGAAGACACGGTGTTCCATTCCAAGGCCGTGGGCGAGCCGCCGTTCATGCTCGGCATCGCCGCCTGGTGTGCGATCAAGGATGCCGTGGCGAGCCTTGGCGACTACCGCGTGCATCCGCTGATCGATGCGCCGGCGACGCCGGAGCGGGTGCTCTGGGGTTGCGAGCAGATGCGCAAGGCGCTGGCGGCGCAACAGGCTGCTGCCGAGGTTGAGACAGTGACACCGTGAGTCCGCTATCGCTGGCAAGCCAGCTCCCACAGGATCTGTGTACACCGGACCTGTGGGAGCTGGCTTGCCAGCGATGAGGCCAGAACAGGCACCACATAGGTAACTGAACATGCACACCTGGATCAACGCCCTGTCCGACCTGCAGTCCCGCGGCGAGCCCTGCGTACTGGTGACGATCATCGAAGAGCGCGGCTCGACGCCGCGCAACGCCGGCTCGAAAATGGTCGTCAGCGCCGAGCAACTGTTCGACACCATCGGCGGCGGCCACCTGGAATACAAGGCCATGCACATCGCCCGGCAGATGCTCGCCGAGCGCCGTGAAGCGCCGCACCTGGAACGCTTCAGTCTCGGCGCCAGCCTCGGCCAGTGCTGCGGCGGTGCCACCGTGCTGCTGTTCGAGCCGATGGGCCAGGTACAGGCGCAGATTGCCGTGTTCGGCGCAGGCCATGTCGGCCGCGCTCTGGTACCCTTGCTCGCCGCCCTGCCCTGCAAGGTGCGCTGGATTGATTCGCGCGAGCAGGAATTCCCCGAGCGCATTCCCGCCGGGGTCAGCAAGATCGTCAGTGAAGAGCCGGTGGATGAAGTCGATGAGCTGCCCGCTGGCAGCTACTGCATCGTCATGACCCATAACCATCAACTGGATCTGGAACTGACCGCAGCGATCCTCAAGCGCAATGACTTCACCTGGTTCGGCCTGATCGGCTCGAAGACCAAACGCGTCAAGTTCGAGCACCGCCTGCGTGAGCGCGGCTTTGCCGAGGAGCGCCTGCAGCGCATGCGTTGCCCGATGGGTATCGCCGAGGTCAAGGGCAAGCTGCCGATCGAGATTGCCGTGTCGATCGCCGCAGAAATCATTGCCACCTACAACGCAAGCTTTGGCCAGCACAACAACGCTGCCAACGCCGGCCCCATTGCCCAATTGCTGCCGCCATCACGGCGCAGCCAAGCCATATGACGAGAGCCCTATGAGCGCAACCCGCAAAGCCTACCGTGCCGCCATCCTGCACAGCATCGCCGACCCTGCCGACGTGGGCGTCGAAGCCTCCTATGAGTATTTCGAAGACGGCCTGCTGCTAATCGACAACGGCAAGATCAGCGCCCTGGGCCATGCCCGCGACCTGTTGCCGACCCTGGCCGCCGACATCGAGGTCGAGCATTACCAGGATGCCCTGATCACCCCGGGCTTTATCGACACCCATATCCATTTCCCGCAGACCGGCATGATCGGTTCCTACGGTGAGCAGTTGCTGGACTGGCTCAACACCTACACCTTCCCCTGCGAGAAGCAGTTCGCCGACAAGGCGCATGCCGACAAGGTCGCGAAAATCTTCGTCGAGGAACTACTGCGCAACGGCACCACCACCGCCCTGGTGTTCGGCAGCGTGCACCCGGAATCGGTCAATGCCTTCTTCGAAGAAGCCGAGCGCCTGGACCTGCGGATGATCGCCGGCAAGGTGATGATGGACCGCAACGCCCCGGACTACCTGACCGACACCGCCGAATCCGGCTACGTCGAGAGCAAGGCGCTGATCGAGCGCTGGCATGGCAAGGGCCGCCTGCACTACGCAGTGACCCCGCGTTTTGCACCAACCAGCACCCCGGAGCAACTGACCCTGGCCGGCCAGTTGCTGGGCGAATACCCCGACCTGTACATGCACACCCACCTGAGCGAAAACCTCAAGGAAATCGACTGGGTCAAGGCGCTTTTCCCGGAACGCAAGGGCTACCTCGACGTCTACGATCACTACAAGCTGCTCGGCCAACGCTCGGTGTTCGCCCACGGCGTGCACCTGTGCGACGACGAATGCCAGCGCCTGGCCGAGACCGGCTCGGCCGTGGCCTTCTGCCCGACCTCCAACCTGTTCCTCGGCAGCGGCCTGTTCAACCTGCCGCAGGCCGAGAAATTCAAGGTCAAGGTGGGCCTGGGCACCGACGTCGGCGCCGGCACCAGCTTCTCGCTGCTCAACACCCTGAACGAAGCCTACAAGGTCATGCAGTTGCAGGGCGCGCGCCTGAGCCCGTTCAAGTCACTGTACCTGGCAACCCTGGGCGGCGCTCGAGCACTGAGCCTGGACGATCGTATCGGCAGCCTGCAACCGGGCAACGATGCCGACTTCGTGGTCCTCGACTACAAGGCCACGGCGCTGATGGACTATCGCATCCAACAGTCGAACAGCATCGACGAGACGCTGTTCGTGCTGATGACCCTGGGCGATGACCGCACCGTCAAGCAGACCTTCGCTGCCGGGCGCTGCGTGCATCAGCGCTAAGGCTCGCGGAACAGCCCCTTGTACAGCGCGCCGCCGATCACCGCCCCGATCAGCGGCGCCACCCAGAACAGCCACAGCTGCTGCAGCGCCCAGCCACCGACAAATAGCGCCGGCCCGGTGCTGCGCGCAGGGTTCACCGAAGTGTTGGTGACCGGAATCGATATCAGGTGGATCAGGGTCAGGGCCAGGCCGATGGCAATCGGCGCAAAGCCCGCCGGGGCACGGCTGTCGGTGGCGCCCATGATGATCAGGATGAACATCGCGGTCATCACCACTTCGCTGGCAAAACCTGCCGCCAATGAGTAGCCACCGGGAGAGTGATCGGCATAGCCGTTGGACGCAAGCCCCGCCGACAACTCGAAACCGGCCTTGCCGCTGGCAATGAAGTAGATTACCGCCGCACCGAGAATCGCCCCGATCACCTGGGCAATGACGTAGGGCAGCAGGTCCTTGAGCGGAAACCGCCCACCCACCACCAGCCCGAGCGACACCGCGGGGTTCAGGTGGCATCCGGAAATGTGGCCGATGGCGAATGCCATGGTCAGTACGGTCAGGCCGAAGGCCATGGCCACCCCGACCAGGCCGATGCCGATAGGGAACGAGGCGGCGATCACCGCACTGCCGCAGCCACCCACCACCAGCCAGAACGTCCCGATCAGTTCAGCACCCATGCGCTTGCTCAGGGGCATCGACATATACCTGTCCTCAAGTAGTTGAAGTTCTACGCGTAGCGCGCAAGCCCAACTGCTTGATGAAGGTTTGCGGTGGATCAGGTGAGAATCTAGCAGAGGCTGGATAACCTGCCAGTGGCCTGAAACGCATCGCGGGGCAAGCCCGCTCCCACAGGAGCTCTGTGGGAGCGGGCTTGCCCCGCGATTTGATGTTACTGGCCTTCAACCCTTGAGCGGTGCAACCCCACCACGCTTCTTGGTTTGCAGCAGGTGCGAGAACACCGCGTGCAGGTCATCCGAAGCGCTGTCTTCGTCGAGGTTGAGCTTGCTGTCGATGTGGTCCATGTGGTGCATCATCAGGCTCACCGCCTGGTTGACGTCACGGGCCTCGATGGCGTCGATCAGTTGCATGTGCTCGTCGTAGGAGCAGTGCGAGCGGTTGCCGCTTTCGTACTGGGCGATGATCAACGAGGTCTGCGATACCAGGCTGCGCTGGAAGCTGATCAAGGGCGCATTGCCCGCCGCTTCCGCCAGTTTCAGGTGGAACTCGCCGGACAGGCGAATACCGGCACCGCGATCGCCACGGGAGAAGCTGTCGCGCTCCTCGCGGACCATCTGGCGCAGTTCGTTGAGTTGCTCGGCGGTGGCGTGCTCGACCGCAAGCTCGGTGATGGCGCGCTCGACCATGCGCCGCGAGAAGAACACCTGGCGGGCCTCTTCGACCGTCGGGCTGGCCACGACCGCACCGCGGTTGGGCCGCAGCAGCACCACGCTTTCGTGGGCCAGGCGCGACAGCGCGCGACGGATGATGGTGCGGCTGACGCCGAAGATCTCGCCCAGGGCTTCCTCGCTCAACTTGGTACCCGGCGCCAGACGCTGCTCGAGGATAGCCTCGAAAATGTGCGCGTAGACGATATCGTCCTGGGTTCCGCTACGACCGGCCTTGCCGGTGCGCACTGGTTTCTTGAGAGGTTGCAGCTGTTCGTTCATGGGCACTCGAGCACGGAGATCCGCCAGTCGGACCCTGACTGTAATACCAGCCAGTGGGGCGATGGCAAGTCCTGGTAAGAAAATTAAACGATTAAGGTATTGGCACATTGTACACAGCCGCAGGGATTTCTGCAGGTGCCGATAGCCTTTATAGCTACCCCTGCAAATTATCTGGCCACAACAACGAAAACATTATTTGCATTCTTTGTATACAAACGCATAATCCATCCGTGCAACTTCCTGACCCAGAAGTCAACAAACGGTCCGGTGGCCTGCCATCCCATCCGCCTCACAGAGCCCCCCAGTGCGTGCGCAGGACTGGTTCTGGAAAACAAGAAAAGACTTGAGGAGTACACGCTGTGGAAAGCCGCAAATCCGACGCCCCTACGCTGGATCTTGCCCCACCGCTCGAAACGAGCTGGCTGGAGCGGATTTTCAAACTCAAGCTACATGGCACCACCGTCAAAACCGAGATGATCGCCGGGTTGACCACCTTCATCACCATGGCCTACATCATCTTCGTCAACCCCAACATCATGGCCGATGCCGGCATCGATCACGGCGCGGCGTTCGTCGCCACCTGCATCGCTGCCGCCCTCGGCTGCCTGTTGATGGGCCTGTACGCCAACTGGCCGGTCGGCCTGGCACCGGGCATGGGCCTGAACGCCTTCTTTACCTACACCGTGGTCGGGACCATGGGCTACACCTGGGAAGCTGCGCTGGGCGCGGTGTTCGTCTCCGGGGTGCTGTTCATGCTGCTGACCTTGTCGCGGGTGCGCGAATGGCTGCTTAACAGCATTCCAGTCAGCCTGCGCCATGCCATGGGTGCCGGCGTCGGATTGTTCCTCGGACTGATCGGTCTTAAAACCGCAGGGATTGTCGTCGACAGCCCGGCGACCCTGATCAAGCTCGGCTCGTTGCACGAGCCCGGCCCGCTGCTGGCGGCGATCTGCTTTTTGATGATCGCAGTGCTCAGCTACCACCGGGTGTTCGGCGCGATCCTGATCAGCATCATCAGCGTCACCCTCGCCGGCTGGGGGCTGGGCCTGGTCGAGTACGGCGGCTTGTTCTCGCTGCCGCCGAGTCTGGCGCCGACCTGGATGGCCATGGATGTCGCCGGGGTGTTCAACGTCAGCATGATCGCCGTGGTGTTTGCCTTCCTCTTCGTGCACATGTTCGATACCGCCGGCACCCTGATGGGCGTGGCACAACGGGCGAATCTGGTGAATGCCGACGGGCGCATCGAAAACCTGTCGCGGGCGCTTAAAGCAGACAGCGCCTCGAGCGTGTTCGGTGCCGTGGTCGGCGTACCGCCAGTGACCAGTTATGTAGAAAGTGCGGCAGGTGTCGCCGCCGGTGGCCGTACAGGGCTGACGGCGGTGGTGGTCGGCCTGTTCTTCATCGCTGCGATGTTCTTCGCCCCGCTGGCCGGGATGATTCCTGCCTACGCCACAGCTGGCGCGCTGATCTACGTGGCGATGCTGATGATGGGCAGCATGGCGCACATCAACTGGGATGAAGCCACCGACAGCATCCCGGCGATCGTCACCGCGATCATGATGCCGCTGACCTTCTCGGTCGCCGACGGCATCGCCCTGGGCTTTATCACCTATGTGGTGCTCAAGGCCGGAACCGGGCGCTACAAGGAGATCTCGGCAAGCCTGTGGGTGCTGACGGCGATCTTCATTGCCAAGTTTGTGTTCCTGTAAACAAGATTGCGAGACAAGGGCCTCACCTTCGGGTGGGGCTTTTTGTTGTGTGTGAGGGACCGGTCGCGGTCGCGAGCTTATCCATTCGTTGTGGTGCGGCTGCCGGCCCCTTCCGCCTTTACGGCGGCCTACTTTTCTCTTGGGAAAAAGTAGGCAAAACCGCTTGCTCCTGCATACGGCCCTACGCTGCGCTTCGGGTCCCCTCACTACGGCACCTTCCAGGGGCATCGCGGCCTACGACTTGCTTCGCAAGTCTACATCTCGCGTCTTCGGCTGCCGCCGAAGGTGCTGCGCACCGCCCCTACAGGCACCTACG